>JBKQNN010000169.1:0-17294 GCA_052145975.1 Rhodomicrobium sp.
TCGTGGGAACGGCCGAACGGGCTCAAGATCTCGCGCATCCGGGTTCCCTTAGGCGTGATCGGCATGATCTACGAAAGCCGGCCGAATGTGACGGCAGACGCGGGCGGCCTCTGCATCAAATCGGGCAACGCTGCGATCCTGCGCGGCGGATCGGAGTGTTTCGAAAGCAACCATGCCATACATGCCTGTCTGGTTGCGGGGCTTGAGGCAGCGGGACTGCCCGGAACCGCGATCCAGCTCATCGCAACCACGGACCGCGAGGCCGTCGGCCTTATGCTCCAAGGGCTCGATGGCGCAATCGATGTGATCGTGCCGCGCGGCGGCAAAAGCCTAGTCGAGCGCGTGCAGAAGGAGGCGCGCGTTCCCGTGTTTGCGCACCTGGAAGGTATCTGCCATGTCTATGTGGACAAGGCCGCGGACCTAGATATGGCGCGCAAGATTGTGCTCAACGCGAAGATGCGCCGCACCGGCATTTGCGGCGCCGCGGAGAGCTTGCTTGTCGATGAGGTGGATGCCGGGCGGCTGTTGCGGCCGCTGGTGCTGGCGCTGCTCGATGCCGGCTGCGAGGTACGCGGCGACGCTGCGGCCTGCGCCGCCGATGCCCGCGTCCGCGAGGCCATGGAAGCGGATTGGCACACGGAATATCTGGATGCGATCATTTCCTTGAAGCTCGTTCCGGGGGTGCGCGGCGCCATCGATCACATTGCGAAATACGGCTCGCAGCACACGGATTCCATTGTGACCGCGAACATCGATACGGCGGAGACTTTCCTGCGCGAGGTTGACAGCGCAATCGTGCTTCACAACGCGTCCACGCAATTCGCCGACGGCGGAGAATTCGGCATGGGCGCGGAGATCGGCATCGCGACCGGCCGCTTCCACGCGCGCGGCCCCGTTGGCGTCGAGCAGCTAACCACCTTCAAATATGCCGTGCGCGGCGATGGCCAGATCCGCCCCGTATGATAACAGTCGCCATAAGTCCTGACCGCTCTCCGTCATTGCGAGGGGCAAAGCCCCGAAGCAATCCAGGGGCCGCAAACCCGGCGCCGCTCTCTGGATCGCCACACCGGCTAAGGGCCGCCTCGCGATGACGGGTGTTGCCCCGGCGGATCTGCGCCCGCCGCCCGCGCAAGCCGGAATGCGCATCGGGCTGCTCGGCGGCTCGTTCAATCCTCCGCACGCCGCCCATAGGCTCATCACCCTGACAGCGCTTAAGCGCCTGCGCCTGGACCGGGTCTGGTGGATGGTGACGCCCGGAAATCCGCTCAAGGAGCATAGCGGGCTCTTGCCGCTTGCCAGGCGCATCCGGCTGTGCCGCCAGGTCTCAAGCCATCCGCGCATCGAGGTAACGGCTTTCGAGGCAGGGATTGGCATCGCCTATACGGAGCAGTCGCTCGGCTTCTTGCGCCGCCGCTTTCCGGCTACGCGTTTCGTCTGGCTGATGGGTGCCGACAATCTCGCCAGCTTCCACCGCTGGAAGGAGTGGGAGGCCATATTCCGCCTCATGCCCATCGCGGTGGACGACCGGCCCGAATGGCGCTACCGCGCGCTGTCCTCCCCCGCTGCGAGCAGTTTCAACCGCTTCCGCATCCCGGAGAAGGATGCGGCGGCGCTTCCCAGCCTCGCTCCGCCGGCGTGGTGCTACCTTTCCGGGCCGCTATCGAAATTGTCTTCAACGGCCCTCCGCGCACTCCAGCCAGGAAACCGCCCTCCATCGAAGAGCGGTTAGCTGGGTGCGCAGCTTAGCGCAGCGGCTTGGACAAAGCGAACGCGCCGCGGATGTCGCCCGCTTGGTAGCCCGTGGCCCGGTCCTGCGGATATAGCTCCGCAAGCTTGGCTCTTACCGGCTCCGGTACGCTGCTGCCGTGGCAGGTCAGGCACGGCTGCTCCGCGGTGGGTATCGCCTTCATATAGCGGAAAGTGGGCACGCCATCGACATCGGCGATTTCCGAGCGCTCGAGCTTGGCCACATCCGCGCCCTTGGCCTTCTCCGCTTCGAAGAACTGCAGCGTCTGCTTTTCCCATGCATCCGGCTTGGCTTTGGCGTTGCGCAGCTTCAGCGAGGTGCGCCTGACGGTCCAGCCATCCTTCGAAGCCTCACCCGCGATTGCCGGTGCGGCTACGTTGCAAACCTCGATAGCCTTGACCGGCCCTTCCGCCTTCATGGCGCCCATAAGCTCGCTCTTCAGGCGTTCCGAAAACTGCGCAACGATGCCGCGCGCTTGCCCGGTCAGGGCATCCTTTGAGCCGGCGTCTTCAGCCATCGCATTCGCAGAGATGGAGAGCGCTAACGCAACGCTGGCAATGAACGCCGTCGATGTTTTCAAGTTGCTGGTACGCATGCTGCCTCTTTGTTGATCCAGGTTAGCGGTGGCCTCCAGCGCTGTCATGGCCGGGCCCGACCCGGCATCCACTAACAAGCTGAGGCCATTGTGTTTTTGTGGATGGCCGGGTCAAGCCCGGCCATTACAATTGAATTTGCCGCAAGCGTGGCGCTGCCGGCTATCCAACAGACTTGCTGTTCTTCATGGGCACCGTCTTGGTCTGCTCGATGTAGGCCTCCTCGACCTCCGATAGCTCGATCTCGTCGTACCCGGTGATCATGGTCCGCACATAGTGGAAGGCAGTCTTACCGGTCGTCGTCATGTAGACATGTACGATCACGAAGGCTGCCATGATGAAAGCCGCAGCCGTATGGACGAACGCCGTGTAGGTCAAAGCGTCGCCGGCCCAAGGGTAGTGGCTCCAGAAATCGTAGAGCAGATACACGATCCCCGTCGCCCACAGCGCGGGGCCTACGAGAACCATGAAGCTCATGTAAGCCAGCGACTGCAGCGCATTCTGCTTGCGTTGCAGGCTTTTCTTATAGGGGTGCGGCGCGCCCCACAGGATGCCCCAGGCATAGAAGCTGATGACCGGCCAGATGCCCTTCTTGAACAAATATTGCTTCCACTGGCCGGTGGTGAAATTCCAGAAGGTCGTGAACATCCAAAGCACGATCAGGGCGATCGCCGAGAAGGTGTGGACCGTTACCGCCATCTGGAAGTCCAAGAGGCCGTGCGTGCCATGCAGTCCCAGGCCGGAGAAGAACAGCGTGAAAATCAGCGCTGCCTGGGTCCAATGCCAGAACCTCTCGAAGCGCGAGTAGATCATCACGTCGCGCTTCAGGATACGCGGGTTCCTGAGGTCGATGTACCGGGCGATGCTTTCGTCAGTCATGGTTCTGTTCCTTCCGGTAGCGGAGAGCCAGGCCGCGCAGCAGCGCATGCAGCAGCACGCCCGCAAACGTCGCCGCCATCAAGAGATAGCCCGCCAAATCGAGCCATTTGAAATTGTCCCGCCCAGGCATGTAAAAGCCCGCGAGCGCCGCCAGCCGCCCTTGCTTGGCATGGCATTCGCTGCAGGCGAGAGCGTTCTCCTTTGGAGCCACCATGTGGGTCGTGGGCCAATAGGAGTACGTTTCCACGAAGCCGTACTGGCCGCTATAAGGCTTGCTCTGCTGCTCCATACCCGCGCTGATGGCGTTGGCGAAATCGAAATTCCCCCAAAGCGCGTCTTTGTCCGTGCCCCAAAGGTGCATGTAGACGAACGTATTGTTCACATTGTCGTAGGGCTGGATCGTGTGCATCCGCTTGAACGGCCAGATGCGCGCGTTCGGATCGTTATAGGATCCCGAGAACGAGTTGATCGGGATTGGCTGCTTCGAGGTATCGAACTTGGCGTCAGGCGCCGTGTAGCGCATTTGTCCGTCGAACCAGGCGTAATAGGGCAGAAGCACGCGACCCTTCGCAGGCCAAGTCTCGCCTTGGGTGAAAGTGCCCTTGATCGACCAGTAGGTGTGCCGGTGCTCGCCGTTACCCTGTACGTAGGTCTCTTCCTTGTAGGGCACGCCATCCTTTTTCTGGCCCATCGTACGCCAATCCCAATCGACGATGGTCGAAACGCCGCCACGCGCCAACGCTGGGATGTGACAGGTCTGGCAAGCAACCTTGGCCACGTGTCCGTTCAGCTTAAAGCCGATTAGCTCCGTATTCGGGTGCGGGGCGGTGCCGTGGCAGGCTTCGCAGGTTGTCACGTCACGGCGCAGCCCCGGCTTGCCGGTGCCTTCCATGTCCTTGGCATGCACCTCGTAACGGCTGCCCGTGATGATGTGCTGCTTGGACAAATGGCATTGCGTGCACGGGAAATTTTGCCCCTTGCTAGCCATGTGCACGTCGAGCTCGCGCGGAGGGTTGATGAGCGAGGAGTCGAGGTCGCCATGCTTGACGCCGTCGCCCCCGCCGCCATTGAAGTGGCAGATGCCGCAATTCTGCCGCTCCGGCTTTCCGACGCTCTGTGCGACCTTCACCAAGTCGATGGGTTTCAGGCCCTCAAGCATGGTGCTGCAGGCCGCATTGCCCGGCGCCGGGGGCAGCTTGTAATAGGTGCCGGTCTGCTCATGGCAGACAAGGCAGTCAATATTGTTCTGGTTTTGGAAGTCGAATTTTGCGCCCGTCCAATTGTAGCTGGCATGGCACATCGCGCACATGCCCTCGTTGCCGCGCGCATTGGTGCAGAAATTGTTTATGATATTCTCTTTGCCGAGGAGCTGCCCCGTCTTGGTATTCTTGTATTCCCAAGTCCAATGGATGGATTTTATGAATTGATGGCCGGCCTCGTTATGGCAGGTCAGGCACGCCTTCGTGACTTCCGATCCATTGGCGAACGGACCTTTCAGCGCCTCGAACTTGCTGTGATCCGCCGTCGTATTCGTGGGCCGGCGTTGCTCCGGAGCCGGCGCCGGCTGCTCCACCTTGGCGGTTCCCGCCGTATCGGCCTTGGGCTCTTCCGCCCGGACAGGCATCACTCCCGGCACGCACATGAAGATGCCAGCCATCGCCACTGCGAAGGCTGGCAAACGCGCCAAACTCGTCAAAATCATTCAATCCCCTCTGAGGTGCCGTTCCTACCCTGTTTTCTTGTGCCTTGCGGCTTTTTTGCTTCATGTTTGGCGCATCAGGTTCCAGGCCAAGCCGGCCGTGCGCCACTATCAATGCTCACAGCTTCCGCCTCCGCAGCAGCTGCCCCCTCCTGGAAGGCCGCGCTCATCGCGGTTGCGCATATGCTCGGCCATCGCGGTCAGAGCCTCGTCGAGAAGCTCCCGCAAAGCGGCATCTGCCACGGTATCGGCAAGAGCGTGCCGCGCGCAATCGAGCCAAATGTCGCGCTCCTTTGGACCAATAGGGAACGGCATGTGACGCCGGCGCATCATCGGCGGGCCGTAGTTTTGCGGATAGACCGCGGGGCCGCCCAGCCAGCCGCTCAGGAATGCGGCCAGCCGCGCCTTCACGCCGTCCATATCTTGAGGATGCCACTTCCAAATATATTCGGCCTCCGGCTTGCTCGCCATGATATCGTAAAGCCGCGATACGAACGCCTCGATGCCAGCCTCGCCGCCGATGAGATCGTAAGCTGTGGTGGAGGGAGCGGGGCAGTTCATTCGATTTCTCCTTCAGCAGTATGTTGAGCGGAGCGGCAAGGGGAGAGTGCGCCGCCCCGCTTTCCGGGTGGGAGTTCGCCCGGCGTCTCGACATGGGACAAGTTTCGAGCGCTCCGCAAAAGCGCTCGCGGTTCGAATAACAAGTTCCGTGCCAATCGCACTTTGCGCTGTTTTCAAAGGGTTTTCCGCTTCTTTGGCTTGACAATTGCCGGCCAAGTGCCATGCTTTGGCAGTTCTTCTGACAAGGTTGGCAGTGAGTGGCGGATGAAAGCTGAAGGTCTTTTCGAACTGGCTTCGTTTCTGGAGACCCTGCCGGAGCCGCATATCTTGTGCGACCGCAATTACCGGATCGTCGCGGCCAACGCGGCCTATCGCGGCAAATGCGCCCACTTTGCGCAGGTGCCCGGAAAAACCTGCTATCAGGTTTCGCACCGCTACACAGCACCTTGCGATCAGGCAGGCGAGGTCTGCCCGCTGGCACGGAGCCTCATATCCGGCCAGCGCGAGCGCGCCGTCCACCTGCATTACGGCTCCGGCGGCGAGCTATACGAGAGCATAGACCTTTCGCCGGTGCGGAACGCACAAGGGCAAATTACGCATTTCGTCGAAAAGCTCGAGGAGATGCCCGTCGCCAAAGGCTTGGCGCGGGCGCAGGGCCTTGTTGGCCGCTCGCCGGCATTCCAGAGCATGCTTCAGCTCGTAGCCCGCGTTGCCAAGTCCGATGCCAGCGTGCTTTTGCAAGGCGAGTCCGGAACCGGCAAGGAATTGGTGGCTCAGGCCATTCACGATGGGAGCGCGCGTTCGCGAGCCCCTTTTGTGGTGCTCGACTGCTCGGGCATGCCGGAAACGCTCTTCGAAAGCGAATTATTCGGCTACGAGCGCGGGGCGTTCACCGGGGCCACGGCGCGCCGGGACGGCCTGGTTGAGGCGGCCAGCGGGGGCACGCTGTTTCTGGACGAGGTGGGCGACATCCCCTACCCCATGCAAGTGAAGCTGCTGCGGCTCCTTGAGACCGGAACCTATCGCCGGGTTGGCAGCACCGAATTGCGCAAGACCGATTTCCGGCTGGTTTCGGCGACCCACCAGAACATGCGCCGCCTTGTTGCCGAGGGCAAATTCCGCCAGGATCTCTATTTCCGGCTCAATACCTTCCCCATCGAGCTTCCAGCCTTGCGCGAACGCCGCGAGGATATTCCCCTGCTCGCGGACTCTTTGCTTGCCAGGGTAACTTCCCGGGGCTTGCGCATTTCCCCCGAAGCCATGAACCTGCTGTGCGCCTACGATTTCCCTGGCAACATACGCGAATTGCGTAATCTCTTGGAGCGGGCGAGCCTACTCTGCGACGGCAATGAATTGCAACCGGATCATCTAGCCGGGGAAGTACGCTGGGGCGCAGACGGCGCCAACGGTCTTGCTGCCCTCCAGGGCGCGCTTGGGGATGAAACCGGCGCTTCGCTCGAAGGACTACGCGAGGCGCTTGTCAGGGGCGGCACGCGTAAAGAGCTGGCGCGCAAGCTCGGCCTCAGCGAGCGCACGCTCTACCGCAAACTGGCAGAGGCAAAAACGGCCGGCAGAGGAAAGCGCTAACCGCGGCGGCTGAGCCGCGGGCAGCCGCCACGCCCACCAACTCCCTGCCAAAGTGGCAGAGCTTCTGCCAAAACTTACCGGCTCGCGCCCGCATGGCAGCACGGCTTTCCGGTTCGGTGACTTTAGTCACAGACCCCGCGTCAATCCGCCCTTATGCTTCTGTATACGATCCCGGTGTATACCACATCGACGGCGAATGGCGATCCCGGTACGGTCGCTACGTATGCCGTACTGAAAAAATGGAATTGACTGCCGCAGCTAGGCCCCGCTTAGCGCAGCTTGTCTTCCTGGCAGAGTGGTCCCAAATGTGTGCGTACAAGAAAGAAGCCGTTTTGTCTCTGAGGCGTTGGAACAGGGACCCCTTCGGCTTCGCCGCCACCTCCACCTGGGACCTGTCCTTTCGCATTAAGAACCGCCAATTCCCGGCGATCGGGCTTGAGGCTGGCGTTTTAACGCACCACCCGGCTGGCACGGAACTTGCCTTAGAGACCGTGAGCGTATCCACACACTCAGCGGCGCCACTTGAAAAGTCCGGCAATGCCGTTAGAACCCGCGAAAGAAAACAGTCACCACTCCCCTTCCGGCGGCCCCTAGCAGAATGTCCGGGCTGCCTTCCCCACCCATGCCTTGGCTTTGGAGCATGTTATGACCGAGATGCCATCCGTAACGCCGTCATCTGAGGAAGCCGCGCCGGGCGCCACCCAATTCGACGCGCGGACCGCTAAGTCCAAAGACACCGGCTCTCTTTACAAAGCGCGCGAGCCCGTCTTCCCGAAGCTTGTCCGCGGCGGTAAGTTCCGCAACATCAAATGGGCGGTCATGATCGTGACGCTGGGCATCTGTTACGGCCTGCCGTGGATCAGGCTGGACCGTGGCCCGGGATTGCCCAATCAAGCCTTCCTGCTCGATTTCGCCCATCAGCGCCTCTATTTCTTCGGGCTCGAAATCTGGGCGCAGGAATTCTATTACGTCACCGGCATTCTGGTGCTCTCCGCACTGGCACTGTTCCTCGTCACCGCGCTCGCGGGCCGTGTCTGGTGCGGCTATGCCTGCCCGCAGACGGTGTGGACCGATCTTATGGTCGTCGCCGAGCGCGCCTGGCAGGGCGACCGCAACGCGCGCATCAAGCTCAACAAGGCGCCTTGGTCGTTGAACAAGGCCTGGCGTATCGCCGGCACGCATCTCACTTGGGCGTTGATCGCCCTTTCGACGGGCGTCGCCTTCGTCCTCTACTTCCGCGACGCGCCAACGCTCGCCTCCGAGCTTGTGCACGGCACCGCAGCGCCGCTGGCCTACATCTTCGTCGGCATATTCACCGCCTTCACCTATCTCTTGGGCGGACTCGCCCGCGAGCAGGTCTGCACCTATATGTGCCCCTGGCCGCGCATCCAGGGCGCCATGATCGACGGCGATTCGCTGCTGATCACCTATCGCGGCTTTAGGGGCGAGCCGCGCGGGCCCCACAAGAAGGGCGATAGCTGGGAAGGCCGCGGCGACTGCATCGACTGCGGGCAATGCGTGGCCGTCTGCCCCGCGGGCATCGACATCCGCTTCGGCGTGCAGCTCGAATGCATCGGGTGCGCGCTCTGCATCGACGCCTGCGACGAGATCATGGACAAGGTCGGACGCCCGCGAAAGCTCATCGCATACGACTCCTTCCGCAACCTCAAAGCTGAATCGCATGGCGACCGCGTTCCCTTCCGGCTGATCCGGCCCCGCACCATCCTCTATACGGCCGCCTTCTTGCTGGTGGGTGCGTTGATGCTGTTCGGGCTGACGCACAAGACGGTGCTCGACGTAAACGTGGTCCCGGACCGCAATCCGCTGTTCGTGCAGGTTAGCGGCGGCGGTATCCGCAACGGCTACACCGTGCGCATCCTCAACAAGAAGCACGGCGTGCACAAATTCGAGATCGCCGTCACGGGGCTCAAGAACCCGAGCCTTTCCTATGTCGGGATCGAGGCCGGCGAGCCGCCCATCGACGTCAAGTCCGACGACGTGCGCGCTGTGAAGGTCTATGTGACTGTTCCCCCCGAGGAGGCGGCAACAATGCCGCCCCAGGCCAATATCGGCTTCACCGTCCGCGACACCGTCGATGGTACCGTAACGGCGCGCGATACCAACTTCAGAGGCCCAGGACACTGAGCCTAAGCAGACATTCGTTGGAGCGCCAACGAATGTCTGCTTAGAGTCCCTTGTTTTCGCAGAGTGAGCGCTTGCCGCTCACGATAAACGTTCGCTCTATGTTTTATCGCAAAACCGGGAAAGCCGCTTTTGCGAACTCTGCTTAGGGTTGCAGGTGCTGGATGCGGGCCTGGTACTGCACCTTGAGGCAGGAAAGGTTGCCGGCGCAGGTGTCCCTGTTCCTGATCCACTGACGCTGCGCGTGCAGCAACCGTTGCCGCGTGATGAAATTGAACGTTTTCAAGCTCCGCGCGTACAGCCGCTCAAGCTCTTGGTCTAGCTGAGCCAAATCCGGGTTGTTGCAAACCGCAACCTCGGCCGGCGAGTGGCGGCTGGCGCAATCGAAGCTCGGCTTGATCTGCGGGGCCGGTGCGGCGGCAGCCGTCTGGAGCGGCGCTTTCAGCTTTTGAATCTGTCCCCGATATTTGGCGGCGAGGCAATCGGCGCCGGTTCCGCAGCCGATAACGGCCCTTATCCACTGGCGCTGGCCAGTCACAAGCTCTCTCCGGCTGGCCTCGCTCAACGTTCTAAGCGACCGCGTGTAAAGCGCGGCAAGCTGGTTGTCGAGCAGCGACAACTCGGGGTTGTTGCAAATCGTCACCTCGGCATCGGAATGGTGCAAGCGGCAGTCGAAGCTCGGCTTGGCCGGCCTCACCGGCTCGTTGACGCCAAGCGTAACTGGCGTCCAGGCGGAGCTTTGCGCGGTGGCGCTACGGCTTTCAGCCTGCTTCAGGCTGGCGAGCTTGACTTTGGCCTGCGCCACCAGCGGTGAGTCTGGATAAGTTGTCATGAATTGCTGCAAAGCTTCGGGGTTTGAAGTGTCCCGCACCCAGCCCCACGCCTCCGCCGCCTCGGAGGCTTTCCGGCTTGCCTCATCGGCCGCGATTACTGGGCTTGAGCCGTCCATGAAAGAAAACCGCGAGGAGAGCGCGGAATGGTCCCATGGAATTTGCTGGCCGCCCGTTGCCTGCACGACATCGTTGCGCACAACGATCATCAGGTCGCTGATCGAGAGGCCGGCGGTGCCGAGATGGGTCTTGAGCGAGCCGCTGAAGGGCGAGTTCCGCCCCTGCCCATCGCTAGCCACATGCCCCGGCTGCGTCGCAAAAGCGATGAAATAGCCGAGGTCGGGCGCGGTCGTCATCGCAAGCCCGGCATTTGCATTCACCGCGCGCGTGCCGAGGCTATCGCCAAGTGCCGCCGCGAAGGGGTTGTTGCGGCAGGCATCGAGCATGATGATCTTGGTTTTGGCGCGCTCCAGCAGCTTTTGCACGAAGTCCATCGTCACCGTCTGGAACTCCAGGTCCTCTTTCGTGACCGGCGCGTCGACGGGCACCAGGTAGTTGACGCCGTCGATTTGCATGCCGTGGCCCGAATAGAAAAAGAACGCCACGTCGGCGCCAGTGGTGCTGCGGGAGAATTCGTGGAGCTTGGCGTCGAAACCGGCCTTATCGAGGTCCGTGCCCAGGATCACCTTGAAACCGAGCCCTTGGAGCGCTGCGGCCATGTCTTCCGCGTCGTGGGGTGGGTTGGGAAGGTGCGGCTGGCCGGTATAGTTGCCGTTGCCGACGACCAGGGCCACGCGATTTTCTGCGAGCGCGGGGAAGGCAAACAGGCTTGCGATGAGCGTAAGAATGAAACCGTAGCGCGCGGCGATCAAGTTCGTGCCCCTCCAAAATATATGCCGCCAGCGCCGGGACAACGGCCCGCGCGGGCGCTTGCAACGTTAGGCTAAGCAATGCCGGTCACATTTTGGGAAAATTTAGGCGGAAATGCGCAGCCGAGATCGGCGAACGCTTATTATTTCAAGCTGCTGGGCAGGGCCACAGTTGCGACAAAGAGAATACCTATTTCCTGGCAGCGACAGTTGGGGGAATGGGAATGTTCTGGAACACGAAAAAGAGCCCTCTCGAAACTGAGGAAGAGGATTGGATTTTCGATTGCTGGCAGTGGCTGCTGCGAGAGCTTGGACCTCTGGCGAGGTTGAAGCGGACGCCCCTCGTTCTGCCGTCGGACGAATTTTTTCCGCCAACGAAAGCGAAGGGGCATGCGAGGGCTGAGCATCTCTTCAACTGCGTGGCGCGCCTGACAGGCACATCGAACTGGCCCTACAAGCTCGTGCCGCAGGAAGATGCGATAAATCCCGTGCTTGCCCCGCTGGCGGTTGTCAAGGATGCTCCGTCCGATCCAGCTAGGACATTTGCCCTGCGTGGAGGAGGCGGGGAGATCCGGATCACTTACAAACCGGACCTGATTTCTCAGCCTGCCAAGCTGATCGCCACATTGGTGCATGAAATAGCGCACGGCCTCGTTTTGGATGCGCGCTCAAGGACGCCGGGTGAAGATGAGTTCGAGGAATATGCGGTCGATCTGACCACCGTCTTCCTCGGTTTCGGTCTTTTCGGCGCCAACCACGCCTTCGAATTCAGGCAGTTCCACGATATTGGCACGGGCACGCAAGGCTGGTCGTGGAGCCGGCTGGGCTACCTTTCGGAAACGCAGTGGGGGTTTTGCCTGGGCGTTTTCCTACGCTTGCGCGATGAGCCCGCAGATACGGCTTTGCACTGGTTGCGGCCTGGGCCGGCGGCCGCCCTAAAAAGAACCTTGCGGTATCTCGAAAAGAATCCTGAGCGCATGTCCGGGCTCTATTAGGGTCGCACAAGACGCGCCCGCGGAGCCCCGCGTGCTCCACGGGCATCACAGTTGTTGCCAAATAATGCAATGAGTTAATTTTTAACTTGATGTTTACATATAAGCTTGTTATGCGCTCACCCCTAAGACAAACGTAGAATTATGTCCGTCCAATCGCAGTCAACTGAGGGTTGCATGAGTGCCGAAACTAGCGCTTCAACGCGGAGTGCCGCTTTTTCGGGCCTATCGGTCGAAAAAGTAAGAGCAGAGCAGAATTTTCCTCTTGCCATCGCTGCCGGGGTAGGTGCCGCGGCCGTGGGAGCTGTGCTGTGGGCGGTTGTTACCGTGACCACAAAAATGGAGCTCGGACTGATGGCTGTGGCCGTTGGCTACCTGGTTGGCCAGGCGATCAAAGCCGCGGGCCAGGGCGTGGATGCTAAGTTCGGATATCTCGGCGCCGCTTGCGGTTTTCTGGGCTGCGCCGGCGGAAATGTACTGAGCAGCATCGCCTTTTTCGCGCAGGCAAGGTCGCTCTCGTTTGCGCAAACTCTCGATGTGCTGTCTCCGGATCTGGTGACGAGGCTGGCAAAGGCCACTTTCGATCCAATAGACCTCCTGTTTTTGGCGATAGGCGTGTATGAGGGCTATGTTTTCTCGTTCAAATATCGCATAGCTCCCGCAGCGGCTTGAGAGCGCCCCAGCAGTCTCCACCGGCGCCGCCAGCGCCTTCGCCCAAGCCTGTTTGCCACCGGCCATGATAAAAGCGCTTCTCCTTCTCTTCTCGGCCCTCAAATTCGGGAAAATCCTGACCGTCGGGGGCACGATGGCCTTGTCCGTGCTCGCCTACAGCCTTGTCTGGGGCTGGCGTTACGCGGCTGGCTTCGTGGCCCTCATATTCGTTCATGAAATGGGCCACTACCTCGCCGCGAAGCAGAAAGGATTGAATGTTGGCGTGCCAACTTTCATTCCCTTCGTCGGGGCATGGATCGAGCTCAAAGACCGCCCTATGAACGCCGAGACTGAGGCTTATATCGGCTATGCTGGCCCGCTGGTGGGCACAATTGGCGCTCTGGCCTGCTATTTCTACGCCCGTTATACCGGCGAACGGCTGTTCCTTGCGCTGGCCTATGCGGGCTTTTTCATCAACCTGTTCAACCTCATCCCCTTGTCGCCCCTCGATGGCGGACGCATCACGGCCGTTTTATCGCCGCGCGTCTGGCTTCTGGGCGTGCCGCTCTTGATCGGATTGTTTTTTTGGCGCCCCAGCCCGCTCTTGATCCTAGTGGCAGTCTTCGCAGCTCCCCAGGTTTTCAAGGCATTACGCTACGATGCCACGGCCCCGGAGAATCAGGCTTATTACAGCACGAGCCTTGAAACCAAGATCACCTATGGGTTCTATTACTTGGGTTTGCTTGCGTTTTTAGCCATAATGTGCTTCGATTTACACGAAATGCTGGGAGGCAGCTAGATCTAGGCGCTGCCAATACTCCTGGCCACCGCTATTAGGAAAGCTCTCTCGCAACCCGGAAGCCGAGGCTGCTGCTCGAATTTTCCTGGAAATTCCGGTTGCGCGAGGCTGAGCGGAGATAGCCCGGCTGATCGGTCCAAGAGCCTCCGCGAACAACCCGGCGGTCGCAATCGCCCGCAAGCCAGGCCGAACCGTCGTCAGGGGCGCCGTGATAGGTGGCGTTCCAGCAATCCTGGCACCATTCCCACACATTTCCATGCATGCCGTATAGGCCAAAGCCGTTGGCCGGGAAGGACCCAACTTCATCGGTCTTGCCAGCTCCGCCCAGCAAGCCCTCAAAACGCGCCTGTTTCGATGAAATCTTGGTTCCGAAAGAATAGTCCGTGTCAGTATTCGCGCGGCACGCATATTCCCACTCCGCTTCCTGCAAGAGCCGGTATAGGAAGCCGGTTTTTTGATTCAGCCACTTGATATATGCTTCCGTATCCTTCCAGCTGACATTGATCACAGGCCGCTTGCCGCGCCCCCAGGACCTATCGTCAGGCTTGCGGAGCTTCGCCCCTGCATCTATGGCCGCGTCCCACTCTGCAAAGGTCACGGGATACTTGCCGGCTGCAAATGGGCGCGAAATGGTGACTTTATGCTGCGGGTGCTCGTCGTCCGCTCCCTTCCCTTCTGGAGAGCCCATCAAGAAAGAGCCGGAAGGAATGACGGCCATCTCCGGCGCGATGGGCAGATCGCGAAAGTACTCGCCGGGCTTCAGCCAGGCGCTGCCCGTCTTGCCATCCTTATCGAGGAGGGGGACGGACAGATAGCCCAAATCCCGGAGCCTGGCCTCGACGGCATCGGGATTGTCGTCCCAAAGGATGAGCAGCACTTCGCGGCTTGTTGCGGTGAGGATGCGCTCTATCACGCTGCGGCGCTTAGGCCCCTTCGGGGTGAGTTCTTCAAGCTTCTTCTCGCAGAAATCCCGGTGCTTGCTGTCGAAATGCACTTCCAGAAACTTATTGAGGGACGCTATGTCATAGGGGTTTTTTGGCACCTCGGCCCAGGCGGCATTCGCAAGGTCCTCCAGCCTGATCTGGGCCTTCCACACATAGGGTCCTTCTTGATGGAACCTGACGAAGGCGCGGAATTCCCTTGGATCGGTTGAGGTCTTGATATGCTCCCAATCCCGCGCGGCGGCATCGAGCGCCTCGGGCTCGGCAGAAGAGGCCGCAGGGGTGCCCTTCTTCTTGCCGAGCATGTCGCGCACAGCCTCGACGAAGGCCTTAAGGTGATGGTAGGCTGGATCCCCATCCCAAGCGCTCAAGTCTGTCGTCTGGACCAGTGAGTAGGCGAGCGGCGGCCTTGCCCGGTCGATGATAACGGGCACGAGCTTGCCGTTGTCGAGCCCGTAATTCGCCTCCACGCGCACCCATTGCCGGGTCACCGAAATTGGCGACCAGATGACAACGACGCAGCGGGCGGCTTCGATCTCGCGTTCGATCACCTGGTCCCACTGGTTGCCCGTACGCAGTTGCGTGTCCCACCAAACGGTCCACCCCTCCGCTTCCAAGACCTTGACGATCTTCGCCGCCGCTTTTGCGTCGCTCCGGCTGTAGCTCAGGAAAATGTCTGCCATGCGATCCCCTGCCTGTAATGGAAGCGCGAGAAAAAGGCCCGGAGTTATGGGCGGATAGGTGCGACTGCGATCGAGGCCCAAAGCCCGTCTCGCCGGCCGCCTCCTTCGTCCCAACGAATGCTGCGCAGGCAGCGGCGCTTTCTAGGCTAGGCGTAGCACCACCGCGGCACCCTTCGCGCCCGACTGCTTCACCGTCTCTCAGTCCGGTCTAGTCTACCCCAGTAATCAGCGATCCTGGCATATTTTAGAAAATTACCGGAGAAATGGAAACGGAATCCCCCTGCAAGGCTTAGGCTTATTCTAGCCGATGCGCCCGGCGGCTTGCCAGCCCCGCCACGATCCGGTGCTCCGCGCAAATTGCCGCGCTCAGCCGGTGCGGCGCAGGGCGTTGGCGATGGCTTCCACGATCTGATGGAGCTGGCTTTCTTCCACGATAAGTGGCGGCGAGATCGCGAGGATGTCGCCGGTCTGGCGCACCAGCACGCCATTCTGGTAGCAATCCAGGAATACATCGTAGCCGCGTTTCCCGGGTTCGTTCGAGAGCGGCTCGAGCTCTAGCCCTGCGACGAGGCCCAGATTGCGGATGTCTATAACGTGCGGACTGCCGCGCAGCGAATGGACCGCCTCCTCGAAGGCCGGCGCAAGCGAGGCGGCGCGCTCGAATAGCGCCTCGCGCGCGTAGATATCGAGCGTAGCGAGCCCTGCCGCGCAGGCTACTGGATGGCCAGAATAGGTATAGCCGTGGAAGAATTCGATGACGTGCTCCGGCCCTTGCATGAGCGCATCGTGAATGCCACGCTTTACCAGCACGGCGCCCATGGGCACCGCGCCGTTGGTGAGGCCCTTCGCCACGGTCATGAGATCGGGCGTTATGCCGAAATACTGCGCGGCGAAGGGCCTTCCGAGCCTGCCGAAGCCGGTGATCACCTCGTCGAAGATGAGCAGGAGGCCGTGGCGCTCGCAGATCGCCTTGAGCCTTTCGAGATAGCCCTGAGGCGGGACCAACACGCCGGTAGAACCCGCCAAAGGCTCAACGATCACGCCCGCGATGGTGTCTGCGCCATGCAGCGCAATCAGCCGGTCGAGATCGCCGGCAAGCTCTGCGCCATGCGGCGGCTGGCCCTTGGAGAAGGCGTTCCGGGCAATGCTGTGCGTATGCGGCAGGTGGTCGACGGCCGGCAGCATCGCCCCGAAAGTGCGCCGGTTATTGGCGATGCCGCCCACTGACATGCCGCCGAAGCCTACGCCGTGATAGCCGCGTTCGCGTCCGATGAACCGCGTGCGCTGGCCATCGCCGCGCGCCCGGTGATAGGCCAGCGCGATCTTGAGTGCCGTGTCTACGGCCTCGGACCCCGAATTCGCGAAGAAGACGCGGTCCAGTCCCTCTGGCGCCATCCGCACAACGCGCGCGGCAAGCTCGAAGGCGGTGGGATGGCCCATCTGAAAGGCCGGCGAGTAATCGAGCGTAAGCAGTTGCCGCTCCACGGCCTGCGCAATCTCGTGGCGCCCATGGCCGGCATTCACGCACCAAAGCCCCGCCGTCCCATCGAGCACCTTCCGGCCATCGGCAGCGGTGTAGTACATCCCCTCCGCGGCCACGAATATTCTGGGATTTGCCTTGAACTGCCGGTTCGCGGTGAACGGCATCCAATAGGCGGAAAGATCGGGCTCATTCGGAAGGGGGGCGTTTTCGCTCATGACTAACCTCGCTGCGCACTAGAGTGCGTCCGGAAAAGTGCGAAGCTGTTTTCCGGTAAGACGCACGGCAAAACAAAAAGCTAGAGCCCGCTTTTGATTCCATCAAAAGCGGGCTCTAAAATCCTAAGCAAGCGTGCGGAGCTTCGCCAATGAATTCTTGAAGGCGGTTGTTAAGGCCGCGTTTTAGTTATACTTTTACAATCCGATCACGGAATGTTTCGCGATAAGTTGATTTCCTTTTATTGCTGCGCCGCTCATATTTTTCTTGTGGAAGTTATAATGGGAAGTAAGTAATGAAAAGAAAAATGAAGACGGTCCTGGTGGCCGCTTGCGCAGCACTCCTTACCGTACCGATGCTTGGAACCGCAGCCGAAGCGAGGACGAAGGGCCATCGCAGGCATCATGTTCAGACCGTGGCTCACCACCACCACCACAGCACGCCTCGGGACCTGTGGACGACATTTGAAGGTGAGCGAGTTGACAGAGCCGGCTGGAGGCTGAGGCCCAACGGGTGGGACAATAGCTGCTTTAATCTCCCCTACCTTTCCTCACAATTCGCCTGCACCTCCAACGCCGGCTAGAGTGCGTCCGGAAAAAGTGTGAGCGGTTTTTCCGATAAGACG
>JBKQNN010000170.1:0-5305 GCA_052145975.1 Rhodomicrobium sp.
CGTCGAGCACGCGCTCCATCACGGTCGAAAGCCGCCGCGCGCCGATATTCTCCACGGACGAATTGACCTCGACGGCGACATCGGCGATGGCGTCGATGGCGTCCTCGGTGAACTCAAGCTCGACGCCCTCGGTCCCCATCAGCGCGATATACTGCTTGATGAGACTCGCCTGCGGCTCGCGCAGGATGCGGCGGAAATCGTCGCCCGTCAGTGCGCGCAGCTCAACGCGGATGGGCAGCCGCCCTTGCAGCTCGGGCAGAAGGTCGGACGGTTTGGCCAGATGGAAAGCGCCCGACGCGATAAAGAGAATGTGATCCGTCTTCACCGGCCCGTATTTGGTGCCAACCGTCGTGCCCTCGATGAGCGGCAGCAGGTCGCGCTGCACGCCCTCGCGGCTGACATCGGCGCCGATGCGTTCGGAGCGGGCGCAAATCTTGTCGATCTCGTCGAGAAAGACGATGCCGTTGTTCTCGACGGCCTTGATCGCCTCTTGCACGAGCTGTTCGTTATCGAGCAGCTTATCGGATTCGTCGTCGATGAGAACGGCGTAGGATTCGCGCACGGTGACGCGCCGCGATTTGGTCCGCTGGCCTCCGAAAGCCTTGCCCAGCATGTCGTTGATATTGATCATGCCGATATGGGCGCCGGGCATGCCGGGGATTTCGAAGCCGGGGAAGCCGCCGCCCGAGTCGGAAACCTGAACTTCGATCTCCTTATCGTCTAGCTCGCCGTCGCGAAGCCGCTTGCGGAAGGCGTCCTTGGTGGCGGGGCTCGCGTTGGCGCCCACCAGCGCATTCAACACGCGCTCTTCGGCCTGCAAATGCGCCTTGGCGCGGACTTCCTTGCGCTTGCCCGCGCGCACGAGCGCGATGCCTATCTCCACCAGGTCGCGCACGATTTGGTCGACGTCGCGGCCGACATAGCCGACCTCGGTGAACTTGGTCGCCTCCACTTTAAGGAAGGGCGCGTTGGCAAGCTTGGCGAGCCGGCGCGAAATCTCGGTCTTGCCGACGCCGGTCGGGCCGATCATGAGGATGTTCTTCGGCAGAACCTCCTCGCGCATGTCCTCGTCGAGCTGCTGCCTGCGCCAGCGGTTGCGCAGCGCGATTGCCACGGCGCGTTTCGCGTCCCCCTGGCCTATGATGAAGCGGTCCAGCTCCGAGACGATTTCCCTCGGCGAGAAGTTTGTCATGCAGTTATCCCGTTGTCCCAAATCCGGTTAAATGCTTTACGCTGCTTGAGCAAAAGACCCCCTCACCCTGTCCCTCTCCCCGCTGGGGCGAGGGGACGCCTGAATTATCCGCAGCGGCAATTCTAGGGTCCTCTCTCCCCCGGGGGAGAGAGACAGAGTGAGGGGGTCTTCTGTAGCAGGTGTGCGAAGCAATCGAGGGGAATCCTTGTGTCCATCTTGCCAGCCGGGTCAAGCCGCGGATGGCAGGCTCTCTAAGATGATGTTGTTGTTGGTATAAACGCAGATATCGGCCGCGATGGCCATCGCTTTGCGTGCGATTTCCTCGGCGGAGAGGTCCGTTTCCATGAGGGCGCGCGCGGCGGCCAGCGCATAGTTCCCGCCCGAGCCGATGCCCATGACATGGTGCTCGGGTTCCAGAACGTCGCCAGTGCCGGTGAGCACGAGCGTGCTGGTTTTGTCGGCCACGAGCATCATCGCTTCCAGCCGGCGCAAGTAACGGTCGGTGCGCCAATCCTTGGCAAGGTCCACGCAAGCGCGGACGAGCTGCTCGGGATACATTTCGAGCTTGGCCTCAAGGCGCTCGAACAGGGTGAAGGCGTCGGCGGTGGCGCCAGCGAAACCCGTGATCACATTGCCCTTGCCCAGCGGGCGGACCTTTTTTGCATTCGCCTTCATGACGGTTTGGCCCATGGAAACCTGGCCGTCGCCCGCCACCACCACGCGGCCGGCCTTGCGGACGGTGAGGATTGTTGTGCCATGCCAGAGCGATTGGCCTTGCATAGATTGCCCGGAAAGCGTCATTTATTGTACCTGCTTCATGGCGTGGGATATGGCGCGGGCCGCCGAACGGTCAAGATGCCGTGCCGCCAGCATTTGGGGACAGAGCCTTGAGAAAAGCGCGGATCGAACGCAAAACCAAAGAGACTGAAATTCTCGCCGAGGTCAACCTGGATGGGACGGGCGCCTATTCTATATCCACCGGCACCGGCTTTTTCGATCATATGCTGGAGCAGCTCTCGCGCCATTCGCGCATCGATATTTCCTTGAACGCCAAGGGCGATCTGCATGTCGATCAGCATCATACGGTTGAAGATTGCGGCATCGCCCTAGGCCAGGCTGTGGCGCAGGCGCTGGGCGACAAGCGCGGCATCGCGCGCTATGCGCATGCCTACCTGCCGATGGATGAGACGCTGACGCGAACCGCGCTCGACATATCGGGGCGCCCCTACCTCATCTGGCGCGTGACCTTGCCTACGCAAAAAATCGGCGGCATGGATACCGAGCTTTTCCGCGAGTTTTTCCAGGCATTTGCCCAGAACGCCGGGATTACGCTTCACATCGAGCTGCTTTACGGCGAAAACTCTCATCACATCGCGGAAAGCTGCTTCAAGGGCGTGGCGCGGGCCTTAGGGTCCGCCATCGCCATCGATGAGAAGGCCAAGGGCGAGATACCATCGACGAAAGGGCGGCTTGGGGATTGAGCCTGGGCCGCGTGCGCCAATGATTGTCTATACCGTTCACGAACCGGGCATTCCGGCAAAATCGCTCGACGAGCGCAGCGATGAGGTAGTCTTCATCAGGGAAGGCTTCACCTGGTGGGGCTTTCTGTTCGGGCCCCTCTGGCTGCTTTTCAATGCGCTCTGGTTCGAGTTCGCAGGGGCGGTACTCCTTGCCGCAGCGGTTAGTTATGGGTTGACGCAGCTTGGGCTGAAGGATCAAGCTGAAGGCATCGCGCAGTTCCTGCTGATGCTGATCGTTGGCTTCGAGGGCAACGGCCTGCGGAGATGGCGCCTGGAGCGGAAAGGCTATGCCTATCTCGCTTCTGTGGCGGGGAGCAGTTTGGAGGAGTGCGAGCGGCGCTTTTTCGAGGTGTGGCTTCCTACCGTGGCTGGCCGGACTGCAAAGCAGGAGTCCAAGCCGGCTGCGGGCCCGGCGCCGGGCTCCTTTGGGGGGTGGCCAGGACCGGGTGTGGTGGGCACCTTCCCGGGTGAGGTTGCATAGCCGTCATGCTCGTCGCAATTATCGATTATCAGTCGGGCAATCTGCATTCCGCCCAGAAGGCTTTCGAGCGCGCGGCCCGGGAGAGCGGGATTGCGGCGGAAATTGCCCTTACCTCCGATCCGGGTGCCGTCGCCCGTGCAGATCGCATCGTGCTGCCAGGCGTCGGAGCTTTTGGCGATTGCTACCGGGGGCTTGAGAACGCGCCCGGAATGATCGAAGCGCTCAAGGAAGCGGTGCTGGAGCGCGGGCGCCCATTCTTCGGCATTTGCGTCGGCATGCAGCTCCTTGCGGATCGCGGCTTGGAACATGGCACGCACCAGGGGCTGGGCTGGATCGGCGGCGAGGTGAGCCTCATCGAGCCCGCGGATAAGGCGCTGAAAATTCCGCACATGGGCTGGAATACGCTTTCTTATTTGCGTGAACACCCGCTGTTCGAAGGCATTCCCGGCGGCGAGCAAGGCTGGCACGCCTATTTCGTGCATTCCTATCAGTTCAAGGCCAAGGACCGGAGCGACGTTGTGGCGGTTGCGGACTACGGCGGGCCGGTCACAGCAGCAATTGCGCGCGGCAACATCGCCGGCACTCAGTTCCACCCGGAGAAGAGCCAGAAGCTCGGGCTCAGGCTGATTTCAAATTTTCTGCAGTGGCGGCCATAAGATGGCGCGACCTCTTGCCGGTGCGGCTGAAGATGGCGGTCAGCATGCGGTTCATCCCCCGCACTTCGTTGAGCTGCACGACCGGGCCGATCGGCGTGACCTTCTCCCCGCCGGCCCGCATAACGTTGACTTCAGCCTTATCGCGGCCCGCCTCGGTTATATAGAGGCGGTCCCTGGCGTCCATATGCTCAAGCAGCGCGGAGCGGATGTCCCGCGAGTTAAATGTGGTTTCGACGACCCAGAGCCCCGCAAGTGGATGCTCCCATTGGCTAGACAGCCTTCTAATGGCGTCGGCCACCTCGGTTGCGCCTTTGGCGCGGGTGATTTCGCATGCAATAACGTAGCGGTGCACGTTAGAATCTTTCGTGCCTGTGGTTTAAACCTGGCTCCGTACGATGCTACGAGAGGGGAGCCGCTCTATAACGCCAAAGAAAAGCGCCGGCGTCCAGACAATTGTTCCGGCGATTGCCGCGGAATCGCTCAACCCTGGGGAAAAGTTGCATGATCCTCTATCCCGCCATAGACTTAAAAGACGGCTGTTGCGTGCGCCTCGAACAGGGGCTCATGGACAAGGCAACCGTCTTCAATCTGAGCCCGGCCGATCAGGCGCGCACGTTCGCGGCCCAGGGGTTCAACTCCATCCACGTGGTGGATTTGAACGGCGCCTTCGAAGGCCGCCCGGTGAACGCGGAGGCGGTTTCGGACATTTTAGCCGCTGTGCAAATCCCGGTCCAGCTCGGCGGCGGCATCCGCACCCTCGATTCGATCTCGATGTGGATCGAGCGCGGCGTTGCCCGCGCGATCCTCGGCACCGCCGCGGTGCGCGATCCGGCACTCGTCCGTCAGGCCTGCGCGCGGTTTCCGGGCAAGATCGCGGTTGGCATCGACGCGAAGGATGGCCATGTGGCCGTGCAAGGCTGGGCTGAGACTTCGGAGCTTTCGGCGGTCGAGCTTGCGCGCCGCTTTGAGGATACCGGCGTGTCCGCGATCATCTACACCGACATTGGCCGCGACGGCATGCTCACGGGCCTCAATCTGGATGCCACGGCCGAGATTGCGCGCGCGGTTAAAATCCCGGTGATCGCTTCGGGGGGCCTCGCCAGTATCGACGACATCAAACGCCTGGTCTCGCCCCGATATGCGATGATCGCGGGCGCGATAGCCGGGCGCGCGCTCTACGACGGCAGGCTTGACGCCAAGCAGGCGCTCGAAATCGCCGCCAAGGCGAACTGACATGAGCTATTGAGTACAGAGGGTTTATCCTGGATGGCCCGGTCAAGCCCACGCCTGTCCGGTTCGCTTCATTTGAGGTATACTCTTCCGTCACCCCGGAAAGCGCAACGCGCTTATCCGGGGTCTTGCAAAATACTGAGCGCCGGAATCCTGTACGATCCCGGATAGGGCGCAAGCGCGCCCTTCCGGGATGACGCCGTTGATAACGCAGGCGAATTAAGCC
>JBKQNN010000171.1:0-6529 GCA_052145975.1 Rhodomicrobium sp.
CGAAGGCGATGACATCAGCGCGCAGCGCTGCCTCCTGGCAGCCTTGGCATGAACCGCTACAGTAGATGTAAACAGCGCCTTTTGGAATCGTAGAATTCGACCTAAAGTGGCAAAAGATTCGCAGAAACACGGCGGCGGAAAAGATGGCGGGTGCTCATTAACCAACTGAAAATTTACCATGGTACGCCCGTACGGCTGGCTATCCCCGCCGCTTTACGCCGGCAAGGCGAGCGCCGTTTGAAAATTCGCTTCCAGGCGTTTTAGCCGGTGCGGCGTTGCACGGCGAGAATTTCCACCAGCCGGCGGGCACGGGAACTGTCGATACCCTCCAAGGCTTCGAAAGCCTGTCTGGCGAGAACATCGTCCGAACTGGCAATACGCCCAAGCAGCACGATCGCTTCATCGCAGGCGACTCCGGAGATGGCCTCGATAATTTCCGCCGTGGGAGCTTGACGCAACTGGCGAAGCAGGGCTGGCCTTGCCTCAGCTTGGCCCATGCGGCCCAGTGCACAGGCTGCGGCGGTGGCGGCGCCGGCGTTGAGGTCGCGCAGAAGTTCACCCAGCACGGCCACGGCGGCGGGCCGGAATGGAGCGCAACGGCAGGCATCGGCACGCACCGCTGGATCGGCGTGGCGCAAAAGGCTTGCCGCTTTCTCCTCTGGAAGGACAACGCCGAGCCGGGCAGCGGCTGCCATGGCGGCCGCGAGCGTTGGACCTTGCACGGCATCCTGGCGCAGAATGCGTGAGACTGCTTTCGCCGCCCCGGCCCCTCCGATTTCGGCAAGGGCATTAAGCGCAGCCACTTGTTCAGGCACCGCCCGGCCGAGGCCGAACCCTTTCAGGCGGAAGCATAAGCGCTCAAGGGCTGGAACCGCCGCTATCAGCCCGCGCCGGCTAGCCTCGGAAGCCATGTCTTGCGCGTGGTCGAAACTGGCTTCAGGAATGGCGGCGACGAGCGCGTTATCGTCGAGAGCGGCGGGATCGGCAGGCGCGCGCCCGGCCTTCGGAGGCGAAGAAGCCTCCGGCCAAACGCCGCCGCCTGAGAACAGATCGAGTTGACGTTCCCGCATGGCCCCATGATGGATGCGGGCGGGCGTCTGTCAACGCGGAGCCTGCATGCTTTGCCGATGCAAGTGGGCTCAATCCACACACAAATTTTGCGGCTTTTCTATAAAGGGCCCGTCCCTCGAATTGGTGCACTGCGGCAGACAGCCAGCCCTGGCCTCATGCGCCCCTAACCAGTCACTTCTTTTTGCCCGATGCCGGCTTCGATTGCGTGTTGAAAAACGGCCGGAAAGCATCTGGCATCTGTGCCAACATCTGAGCTTGGATTTGTGCCGCGAGCTGATCGCCGATCGCCATCCAGATTTTGCTCATCGCCTCGGGGCCCGCAGCCTTCATGACCTGTTCGGTAATCACGGCAAGGTCTTCGGGATTGATTTCAACGGTTATTTTCATCGTTCAGGGGGCAAAAGACAGGGTTCAGACACCTAAAGGCTTAGGTTTAACACTGTAACACAGCGACAAAAGGTATCTGAAGTTTCATTTCTGCCCGCCGACGGCATCCCGATCAGTGTTCATTTCATCATCGGCAAACTTTCTGGGCACATTTCAGCCGGTTCCGGCGAAAAAGATAGGGCACGTCCAAGACAGTCTCGGAGATGTGCCCCTGGCCTATGCCAATGGCGAGATCGCGGGCGATCCCATTTACGGTTACACCAAATCCGGTTGAGTGCTTCACGAAGCCCCCCTCACCCCCGCCCTCTCCCCAAGGGGAGAGGGAGTTTGGCCGTGCCCGTTGAAAAGGCATCCCCTCTCCCCTTGGGGAGAGGGACAGGGTGAGGGGGGACTTTGCCAAGTATTCAGCCGGGTTTGGTATTACACTGCCGTGCTGAGCGTTTTTTGAGAGGCCGGAAGCCGCGGCCCAGGAGCGTTTCATTTGTCCGGACAAGCCAAAAACGCTGGTCTCTTCGCATTCGACAACAGCTACGCCCGGCTGCCTGGCCGCTTCTACGCCCGCCTTTTGCCAACGGCAATTGCGGCGCCCTATCTCGTGCGTCTCAACGAAGAACTTGCCTCGCAGCTGGGGCTCGATCCGGACGCTTTGGCCACCGCGGAGGGGGTGGAGGTTCTCGCGGGCAACAGGGTTCCGGAGGGCAGCGAGCCGCTCGCTATGGCCTATGCGGGGCATCAATTTGGAAGTTTTGTGCCCCAGCTTGGCGACGGCCGCGCCATCCTGCTTGGCGAGGTCCTCGACCGCCATGGCGTGCGCCGCGATATTCAACTTAAAGGGGCCGGCGTAACGCCATTTTCCCGCAGGGGCGATGGCCGGGCCGCCCTTGGCCCGGTACTTCGCGAATATATCGTCAGCGAAGCGATGGCAGCGCTTGGCATTCCTACGACGCGGGCTCTTGCCGCTGTAAGGACCGGCGAAACGGTTTGGCGTGACGGGCGGCCTTTGCCGGGTGCTATCCTGACCCGCGTTGCTTCGAGCCATATCCGCGTTGGCACTTTTCAGTTCTTCGCAGCCCGCGGCGATGTGGATGCAACGCGCCTGCTCGCCGATTATGCGATTGCCCGGCATTATCCGGAAGCCGCTCACGCCGGCAACCCTTACCTCGCGCTTCTCGATCTCGCCGCCTCGCGCCAGGCTTCCCTCATTGCCCAATGGATGCTTGTTGGCTTCATTCATGGCGTCATGAATACCGACAACATGTCCATTGCCGGCGAGACCATCGACTATGGCCCTTGCGCCTTTATGGACGGCTATCACACCGAGACTGTTTACAGCTCCATCGATACATCGGGCCGCTACGCCTATGGCAGGCAGCCGCGTATGGCGCAATGGAATTTGGCGCGATTTGCCGAGACGCTGCTTCCGCTCTTCCCGGAAGCTATCGATAAGGCTGCCGCGCTTGCCCAGGAAACGGTTAGCGATTTTATCCCGCGGTTCGAGGCCGCCTACACGGAGGGTCTGCGCCGCAAACTCGGATTGCTCCGCCCGGAGCCCGGCGACCTCGCCTTGGCGGAGGATCTGCTCACGCGCATGGCGGCAAATGGCGCCGATTTTACCTTGACGTTCTGGCGGCTGTGCGATGCTTCCATCAGCCAGGAAAGCGACGGCGCCTTGCACCGCCTGTTCGCCGATCCTAGCGCGTTCGGCGTCTGGGCAGCACAATGGCGGGCGCGCCTTGCAAGCGAGGGAGGCGATCCCGCCGGGCGCCGGGCGGCGATGCGCCTCGCCAACCCCGCCGTCATCCCGCGCAACCATCTCGTTGAGGAAGTGATCGCGGCCGCATGGCGCGATGGTAATTACGGCCCCTTCGAGGCTCTCTTGACCGCGCTTTCGGCCCCTTACGCGGACCAATCCGGATTTGAACCGTATGCCGCTCCGCCAAGGCCCGATCAAATCGTGCACGCAACTTTTTGTGGCACCTGATGGATGCGGTTGCCGTCCCGCGCGGCTATGGAGCGGCGAAAGGAGTCTCGCCGCGGATCGGCACCAGGCGCTTTGTAGCCCACTGTCTCAACATTTAGCCTAAATCCGGCAGTTGAAGCCATGCCGCAGCGTCGCTTCCGCGCAGGCGGGAGCCCATATAAGAGCTTGTTTCAGCGTCAGAAATGGATTCCCGCCTTCGCGGAATTACGCTGCGGCATGGCTCACCCGCTGGGTGCGCGGCACAAATCGCCAACCACGCTGTTCCGGCGCGTGTTTTACGGTTGGCGTGGGCTCAACTGCCGTTTTTAGGTTTAGAATTTGAAGACGGTGCGCAGACCTAGAATAAAGGCATTACCGTGAGCAGTAACCAAGTCGTTGCCATCGTTATACCCGCCAGGATCGATCACGTATTGGAGATCGAACCGGAGGTCTAACCATGGCGCCGCCTGCCAGCCATACCATGCTTCCAGCGGATATTCGTTGTGTTGCACTCCTAGATGAGGAATTGCCGCCGCTTCAGCGGAAGCAATGCTGGAATTGACGTGGGTCGTACCGGCTGCAAAGCCAATCTGGTCTTCCGGACGCGACGGGAAAGTCCCAACCTTCTGCAAACCCCAAGCGATTTGGTAATCCTGAACGGAAGTCCGCTGGTCGCCAATGGAGAGGTTGAAGAAGGTGAACCACCCATGCTTAGGATCTGGCGCATCCTTGAAGCTGCCGGGGCTTGTCAGCTGTTGAAAGATAGACACATAGCCGCCGTATTCGCCTCTCTGAAAAACAGGTGTCACCCCTGCAATACCGGCCGCAGCGAGTGCTTGCTCAGCATTCTGGTTGTCATACCACCCACCGATTTTCCAAACCCCGGCTAAACCGCCGATGCTCCCTTTCCAGTTCAATTCCACAGGCACGAGCACGCCCGAGTCCGGGGCCGAAGGCGCAAACACCGGCAAGAGGGCGACGCTAGGATCGGTTTCCAGATAATTCGTATTGGAGTCATAAAAGCCCACTTCGAATTGGAAGTTGTTGGGCAGATTTAATTTTACGATGCCAGCCATTTGGCTGACGGGGAAGTTATAGATGTAGCCGCCAAGAATGTTGCCGGGCTGACCGCCGCAGAAGGTGAGGTTCATGAAATCGCAGTTGCCGAAAAAAAAGTCGGACCCGACGGGCAGACGGCCGCCTTTCACTTCAAGCACATCGTTGAAGAACTTTTGGTCGTAATAGAACTCAAGAAGGCGAAGAATATTGCCGCGGCCAAACACTTCGTCGGTGAGCTGGAGCGCCGGAATGCCGTCAGCGGCGTTCAAATTGCTCCCCCACCGGTCGACCAAAGTGATGCCAAACAAACCGCCATGAAGGCCGGCAAGCTTATCCGTGTCGAACGTTGCCCCAAATGCGAACTGTCCTGCGTTGGCGCTGCCAGTTTTGTCGCCGCCGCTCGTATTGGCTACAGATAGATTCTTCAACTCACCGAAAAAGGAAATACCCTCCTGTGCCAATCTGGTACGGCCCAAATCACCGGGCAAGTATTGCCTGGTCCAGAAATCGTCCACGGAAAAGTAATATGCTGGAGGTGGTGTGTCTATTAAAGAAAGGTCTGCGGCAAAAGCTCCACAGCCTAAAATCGAAGACGCGGCTAAAACTAGCGTAACCTTCAAACCGCATGCATCACCGGCACGCGGAAAAATCGTGCTTCTCATATAATCCCCCCGTTTCCAACTCTTTGAACGCGCCCTTCCCCCGCCGGAGTTATGACCGGAAGTTGGTGACGGGGCGGGGAAGGAAGGCGGCGTATCGTGGCGTCCTTCCAGTCCTAACGGTTGAGCAAAGCGGCAGGAAACGCATCACGGCCGCTTCCGGCGCGGCTTTCGCTCGCCAATGCGCCCACTAGCGCTGTAACCGATTCCGCAACTATCCACAACTATTGGTTGTGCTGGTGGAATGTGCCGGCATGCCGCCCGCGAAAAGCTTGGCGCAGGCTCGATGGGTGATAATAGTTGCCAAAGGGGATACGAGATATCGATTCCAACAGCGGAGCCGCTACGACGACCGCTGCCGCCCAACCAATCAAATCTCCATCACCTGCCTTCTAGTAAACCTGAAGGGTTTGGCACATGCAGTTCAGCAGCGTATTTACTGTAGTCTTTGCAACCGCTCTTATGATTTGTTCTGCCCAAGCGGCATCGTTAACTTCCGGCTTTTCTCAAATTGGATCGGAGTCAGGCTGGCGCGCCGCCGAAACCACGGTCTCCAAATCCGAGGCCAAAAAACGTGGCGTTAATCTCAAAATCGCTGACGCTCAGCAAAAACAAGAAAACCAGATCAAAGCAATCAGGTCCTTCATAGCCCAAGGCGTTGACGCCATCCTCCTGGCCCCTATCGTGGCAAACGGGTGGGACGCCGTGTTGGAGGAAGCCAAAGAGGCGGACATCCCCGTCATCCTTCTCGATCGCAGCATCGAGACACCGGACAACAGCCTCTACCTCACTGCAGTGACCTCAGACCCAATTCATGAAGGAGAGGTGGCCGGCGAATGGCTCAGCAAGGCCGTTGGCGATAGGTCGTGCAGCGTTGTTGAATTGCAAGGCACAGTTGGCTCAAGCGTGGCCATCGGCCGCAAAAAGGGCTTCGACGCCGTCCTCGCCAAGCACGCCAACTTAAAAACAGTGCGCAGCGAAACCGGCGACTTCACCCGCTCGAAGGGCAAAGAGGTGATGGAAAGCTTCATCAAGGACGAGGGCGCGGGCAACATTTGCGCGGTTTACTCCCACAACGACGAAATGATGCTCGGTGCCATCCAGGCCATGAAGGAAGCCGGCATGAAACCTGGCAAAGACGTGCTGACTGTCTCCATCGACGCCGTGCCGGACATCTTAAAGGCGATGGTCGCAGGCGAAGCCAACGCAACCGTCGAATTGACACCAAACATGGCTGGGCCCGCTTTCGACGCCATCATTGCTTATAAGGAGAAGGGTACGGTGCCTCCGAAGTGGATACAGACCGAGTCCAAGCTATACACGGCTGCCGACGATCCGAGAGCGGTTTACGAAAGTAGGAAAGAACTCGGTTACTAGAGTGCGTCCGGAAAAG
>JBKQNN010000172.1:0-6065 GCA_052145975.1 Rhodomicrobium sp.
TGGACTGGCTTAAAATGCGGCGGAGCGCCTCGGCGCTGCGGACCCGTGCGGCCGCATAGTTCCGGTGGCGCTTGCCGTAACCGGGGTACGGATCGTCGAGCTTATAGCCGTCGAGCGCGGCGATTGAGGCGCCGCATAAGCCGATGACGAAGAGGAAAAAGCTCATGAAACTGCGGAATGCGAAGGGAGCCCCGTACAGTTGGGCGATTGCTTCGCGTTCCTTGGCTTTTTCATTCTCCGCAACTGGGGCAGGCGGCGGCGGGGACGGTTCGGCAGGGGCGGGTTTCGCAGCCTTCCGCAATGCGGCGGCGGCTAGAACCGGCTTTGCTCCGCTGAGCGCGAGGCTTGTTTCATGCTTGGCCGCGAGTAACGGCGCCGGATCGGGGCCGGCCTCCGACTTGAAGTCGCGATAATGCGCGCCGATAACGTTGATGGCCGCCAGCGCACCGGCACCCGCCAGGCACAAAACGAAAGCCCCGGCTTTGAGGACCGGTCCCCGGCGGTGCAGTTGGGGCAGAACGACGCGGCCGAGCAGAAACGCCGCTCCAACGTTCGTGATCGAAAGCACGAGCGCTTCGAGCCAGCCGCCGAACAGCCCCTGATCGCTGCTGTCCGCGAAAAGCACCCCGTTAATGCCGGCTTCCACAATAATCAGGATCGAGAGAATTCCGAATGCAAGCAGCGGCGACGATGGGTAATGTGCGTCCCTCGAAAGGCGGTGCTCCGCCTTGAAATTTTCGAGATCGGCAAGGCGATGTTTCTCCTCCCGGAGACAGTCCGCGAGTGCTGGCCCGTTGGCGATCAGCAGTTTTTGGCGCTGAAACTGGATTTGCTGCAGATCGCAGTCGAGCTTGGGCGGAATGCAGCGCTTTTCCTGCGCTTCGATTTTCTGCGCGAGCGTATCGAGCTGGGACTTGGCCCCGGCGTACTGCTTGTCGAGATCCCTCTGAAGGCGTTGGGCCAGGTCCGCGAGTTCCCGGGGCGGAGCCTTGGGCCTTGGAGCCGGCGGGGACAGGGCCACATAGCGTTGCACCGCGGGCACCGGTAATTGCGCGGTGCGTTCAGGGCGTTCGAAAGCAATGACGTTCGCGCACTCCTTCGCGGTGCGCTCATCGAGCGGCCTCTGATCGATATCGCCGGATGTGTCGATGACGCGTTCGCCTTCGTCGAATCCGGCTTCGCGCTCCGCGGAGGTACTCATAACATTACTCAAACGCATATGTTCCAATTCGACACAACATATATTGCAATTTTGCTAAAAAGGGAAGCGGCGTGTGCGCCGTTTTCCACCGCGATTTCGTCCCCGTGATGCGTAAGTGCAACGCCACTTGCGGCGCACGGGCTGTATGCTAATGCTCCGGGTTAGAGCACACATTCCCAGGGGAGCATCCGCATGACGGTTATCCGTGGCCTCGTAATTCTCATGTCCGTGTTCCTGTTTGCACAAGTACAGCAGGCGTCAGCGGACGACGTGTTGCACGGCGGGCGCTGCCCGCGCCTCTGCGTCGAGTGGTTCGACGGCTGCAACAATTGCAGCTGCGGGAAAGGCCACATCAACGCCTGCACCGAGCTCGTTTGCAGATGGCACAGGCGCCCGCGCTGCCTCCGTTACGGGTTTTAGAGTCCGGCCGGCGTTGATAGAGCGCCCGCACGCGGCAGCAGCTTAAGCCGGAACACCTGCGCTCTGTTAATAGGCGATGAATTACGCGTAGGCCCCTGCCATGGTTAATGTCAGGATGGTAAACGTACGCGCCGCATATTTTCCGCCGCCGTCTTTCTGCGAATCTTTTCTCACTTTAGGCCGTTTTCTGCGACTCCAAAATCCTATTAAATATAGCGGCAAGTTGCGAATTAACCCAAAAACGGTGCATTTTTCCGGGGCAAGCGGCGCACGCAATCTGTACTTTATATCGCAATATCAATGCGCTAGTCGACGATTAAAGTTTTAGAAAGATCTCTCATGCTATATTCGCGCCATGAAGCACGCGGGGCCCGGCGCTGAAATCCGCCCGAAAATGCAAAGGATCGCGGTTAACGGCGGCTTAATGGGGCAAGCGTTTCAACCGCTGCGCTGCCCGAATTTTAGGAACTCGGCGATGAACTCGCGCAGGCGTGGTTTGCGCGCTTCGATATAGGGCAAGGGCCGCAGCAGCTCGACCGCGGCGATGCCGATGCGGATGGTGAAACCGCCATTGACGAGCCCCTCGCCAAGCCGGTGGGAAAGCCGCGCGGTGAGGCCGTGGCCGATGAATTGCTGCACGAGGTCGTCGGTGAAGGCGAGCCCGCCGGTGACGGCTAGGTGGCCCGCTATGAGGCGCAGGAGGCGCAAGATGGCAAAGAAGCCCGGCCGGCCGCCATAGATGTTGGCAAGGCGCCTCAGTAGGCGGAAGTTCTCGTAAGCCACGAAAGCGATTGGGATAATCGCGGCGGGGCTCAGCGAGGTCACAACCGAGACGCGGCGGCCGGATGTGCCGATGGCGGTGCGCGCCATCCGGTCCAGCGGCAGAAGCAGCTCGCGTTCGGCGAGCGTCAGCACTTGGGCCGCGTCCAAGATGTCGCGCCGATGCTGCTTGAGGCGGGCGATACCTTCGGCCAGCTCGCGGCGGTCCTTGAACATCGCGCGGAGTTCCGATGCCGCCGCGCGGGCCTCGCGCACGTCTTCGGCGGCGAGCGCTGCCTCCCCGCGCCTGCGCACCGCGGTGATCGCCGACAGCCGCAACAGCCCCGCGATCTCCCGCCCCGCGATCATCGCGAAGGCTAGACCGGCCGCTGCGAAAAGCACGGTGGCCACCCAGCCGAGCCAATCGCTGCGGGCAAGCAACGAGAGGACGGTTTGCTGCACCCAAAGCAGCAGCCAGAGAAACACAAGCCCGCCAAGCGCGCTCCAAAAGATGGCGCCCCAGGCTGTGCGGCGGTTGCCCGCGGCAGGCGGGAGCGCCAGCGGCTCCGCGATAGGCGGCTGCTCGATGGGCACCTCGATCTCGAGTTCCGGATCGTCCAGGCTGAATGCCGCCGGTGCGCGGTTCTGAGGGATTCCGCTCATGCCAGTTTATCGCCAATCAGGAAGTTCAAAGCGCGGTCGAGCCGGATATGGGTAAGCACGGCGCTGCGGCCAAACTCGGGCGCCGGCTGTTTCGGCGGGCCAAAGCGGACGAAATGCAATAACTGATCAGGACAGGCGTCCTGCGATGCGGTATATGGGCCAACCTCTATCAAAGCTCCGACTCAAAGTAAAAAAAGGAAGCACCGCCGCAAGCCTCCTCTTGTGGCTCAGACTAGCTTGAACTAAGGCTCACTGGACTTTACCTGAGCTGCGACTTCATAGCCATTAGGGTATTTATACAGCGGGTAATATTGCGTGATCCTTAGCCACTTGATGCAGATCAATGCCATAGGTTTTAGTCCTCAATCATGATGATCGATGCACCGCCAAGCTACCCCTGGCGAAAGGTGCCCTATTATTCAAGGGAACTTCCCGAAATGACGATAACAATGCTGGGCGTGCTGGTCGCCGTGTTATTTTCCGGTTTTGCCGCGCTCTTCTCTTTGTTGAACTTTCTGCGCGCGGGTCGACGTGATAACGAGACCGGATTAATCGAACAATTCGCCGCTAAGGTTCGCGCCGAAGGCGAGCTCATTCGGCGCAATGGTGACGAGCAGGCGCGGAATCTGCGGCAGGAGCTGACCGATACCTCGATCAGATTTCAAGACACGACGCTCAATGTCTTCCGTGACTTAGGCGACGGGCTAGGTTCCAAAATCAAGGATTTTGGCGCTGTGCTAGAGGCCGGAGTCAAGATGATCGGTGATAAGTCGGATGCGATCGGGACGAAGCTTGACCAGGAAACCACCCGCATGGGGGAGGATGCGACGCGCAATCGCGACGCTCTGCGGGAAACAATTGAAATCAAACTCGCTGATTCTGCCACTAAACAGGCGACAGCGGGTAAGGAACTTCGCGAAGAGATGACTGGCAGCTTCCATAGGCTGGGTACCAATGTCGCGGAAACCCTGGAGAAATTGGGCGAGCATCAGAAGGAACGGCTCGACAATGTCACGACCGCTGTCGGAACCCTGACGGAGAAGCACGAACGCGCCCAGGACGCGCTTAAGCAGGCTGTCGAAAACCGCCTCGACGCCATTCGCACGGAAAATACGTCCAAGCTGGAGGAGATGCGTCAAACGGTCGATGAGAAGCTCCAGTCGACCTTGGAAACCCGCCTAGGTGAGTCTTTCAACCGTGTTGTCGAGCATCTCGAACGCGTCCACAAGGGCATCGGCGAGATGCAATCTCTTGCCGCTGACGTCGGAAACCTCAAGAACGTGCTCACGAACGTCCGCGTGCGCGGCACATTCGGCGAAATTCAGCTTGAAACGCTGTTAGTCCAATTTCTCGCGCCGGACCAATTCATCAAGAACGCGCAGGTAAAAGAGCATAGTCAAGAACGGGTGGAGTTCGCTATCAAGCTCCCCGGGCGGGATGCCGAGGGAGAAGTATTGCTGCCCGTCGATGCCAAATTTCCCAAAGAGGATTACGAAAGACTGGTCGCGGCATCCGAGGTCGGCGACAAAGAAGCGGTGTTGCAAGCGGGCCGGGATCTCGAGCAGAACATCCGCCAGCGCGCCAAATCCATTCGCGATAAATATATTGCGCCGCCAAGGACGACGGAGTTTGCGATCCTCTTCCTGCCGACCGAAAGCCTCTACGCAGAGGTGCTGCGGCGACGCGGATTTTTCGAACAGTTGCAGCAAGAATTCCATGTGACGCTGACCGGTCCGACGACCTTCTCTGCGTTGCTTAACGCCCTGCATATGGGCTTCCAGACGCTAGCGATCGAACAGCGGTCCGGCGAGGTTTGGAAAATTCTTGGCGCGGTGCGCAACGAGTTTGGGAAATATAATGACGTTGTGGACGGCCTTTCTAAGCAGCTTAATACCGCTGCCCGGTCGGTGGAAAAGCTTGGCGTGCGCACCCGCGCCATGAACAAGAAGCTGCGCGACGTGGAGAAGCTGCCGGATGATACAGCGCAAATCCTGCTCGGCCCGAGTTTTGCCGACACGGAAGAGGCCGAAGACCAGGAAGAGGTGCTATCCGAATCTGTTTCGCCACCTCTCCCGCTAGGGGCAGCGTGATTCTTAAGTGGTACCCTTGGTCCAGGGAATGATCGGCGTAGTTTCCGCTGGTGCGCGGGTCCGGTTGATGCCGCTCATACCAGTTTATCGCCGATCAGGAAGTTCAAAGCGCGGTCTAGCCGGATATGGGGAAGCACGGCGTTGTGGCCAAACTCAGGCGCCGGCTGTTTCGGCGGGCCAAAGCGGATGAAATGCGCGGGCGCCTTGCCGGACGCCAGCCACGCGGGCGAAACCGCAAGCTCCGGGTCCTCCGGCAGATCGCCCGGAAAGATCGCAAGCTCTTCGGAACCCGTGAATAGCCGCTGGCCCAGGCGTTCCCCGCTCAGCGGCGTTCCGATGATGCAGGGCAGGCTCCCGTTGCCTTGCCGGGCATGCGCTTCCCGGGTCGCGCGCACGCTCGCCAGCGCAAAGGCACGCACCTCCGCGCCCACGAAAGAAGCCCGCTCGATGCTCTTGGCCGCGATCAGCCGCAAGATCGCTTCGAGGCGGTCGTGATTGGCCTGATGCAGATGGTCCGCCTTGGTGGCCGCAAAGACGATGCGGTCGATCCGCCGCCCGCCGATCAGCGACAGCCAGCCATTCTGGCCCTGGCGGAAGCAGCGCAGGATATCGGTCAGCGCGCGTTCGAGATCGGCCACCGCGTCGGGCCCGGCGTTTATGGCGGTCAGCACATCCGCAAGCACGATCTGCCGGTCCAGCCGCGCGAAGTGGTCCCGGAAGAAAGGTTGCACCACATGGGTTTTGTAGGAGCGGTAGCGCCTTGCCATCATCGCCCACAGGCTCTCGGCGGGCGCGGCCTCGCCCTCCGGCGTCTCAAGCGGAAAGAAAGTGAAGGCCGGCGAGCCCTTAAGATCGCCCGGCATCAGAAAGCGCCCCGGCGGCAGGCTCGACAGCGAGAGCGCTTCCTCGCGGCATTTGCGCAAATATTGGGT
>JBKQNN010000173.1:0-9057 GCA_052145975.1 Rhodomicrobium sp.
GACAAACTATGCTTCACCCGGAAGGTGGCACCATAAAAACGCAAGGCACGTTGTTCCAGCTCAAATTTTCCGGCCCGGAATAAGCTCAACTGCCGTTTTTAGGTTCATCCGCCACCAGCCGCGGCAATAGTGCGAGGGCGTCCGGCGCTGCCACACCATTGGCAGTGAACGCCGAGGCTTGGCATCGGATCTAAAAAAGCCTTTGCGAGGCCATGACCCTTTTCATGGCCGGCTTTTGCAACAAAATCGGCCCATAGGGTGAGACAGGCTCCTCCAGGAGCGGGGCGGCTTTCTGATCATAAAGCGGTAGGTCCCGAGCGTGCCCCAAGACTGGCGATGTTGACCCATACCGGACTATCGCGTCGATTCTTGCCGGAATGCACGGCGGGACCCCGGAAGCGATTATCCAAATTCACAGCGTACTTTTACACTATACTTAGAAAGCGCGGCGATATGCCCAGCAGCATTGACAATCATCAATATATTACCGAGCGCGTATCTCAGAATAGTGCGCGACCGTCAGCAGTCAAACTACGGCCTGACATTTTGTACATCGCACGTGGCCATCATGAAACGCTTCATCCTATTCTTTCACATTTTGCTTGCAGGTGCGGTGTACGGGGGCTGCGCCAGCGCAGAACAAGTCTCCGGCACACCAGGATCGCCCAACGCCACCACCACAATTGATGGGCGATTTCTTCCGCCCCCGCCACAACCCTTTGGGGGCCAGATCGAGCTAAACGCCGCGCAGTCCAAGCCATATTGGCCGATGCGCGCGGTGCCGCCTAAAGGCGCGCCGAACGTTCTGCTGATCATGACCGACGACGCGGGTTTCGCGGCGCCGTCAACCTTCGGCGGGGTCATCCCAACGCCTACGCTTGACCGCATCGCCGCAAACGGGCTGCGCTATACGAATTTCCATTCAACCTCGCTGTGCTCGCCGACGCGGGCTGCCCTCATCACCGGGCGCAATCACCACTCGGTAGGCTTCGGCGTTGTCTCCGAGGCTGCGACCGGTTTCCCCGGCTATAACACCTACATCGGTAAGGACAACGCTACGATCGGCCGCATACTGCTCGACAACGGTTACCGCACGTCCTGGTTCGGCAAGGATCACAACACGCCGACCTGGACCGCAAGCCAAGCCGGGCCATTCGACCAGTGGCCGACGGGCATGGGCTTCGAGCACTTCTACGGTTTCGTCGGCGGCGACACCAGCCAATGGCAGCCGAACCTGTTCAACGACACCAAAGCGATTTACCCTTATCTGGGGAATCCCAAGTGGAACCTAACCACCGCGATGGCCGATGACGCCATCCACTGGCTGAACCAATTGGACAGCATCAATCCGTCGCTGCCGTTCTTCCTGTATTACGTGCCGGGGGGCACGCACGCGCCGCACCACCCAACGCCGGAATGGATCAAAAATATCAGCGACATGCACCTCTTCGACAAGGGCTGGAATGCGCTGCGCGAGCAGATCTTTGAGAACCAGAAAAAGCTCGGGGTCATCCCGGCGGACGCCAAGCTGACGCCATGGCCTGATAATCTCCTGAAGATGTGGGATGCGCTCTCCGATGAGGAAAAAAGGCTCTACATCCGCCAGGCCGACGTCTATGCGGCCTACCTCGCCTACACGGACCACGAGATCGGCCGGGTGATCCAGGCAATCGAGGACATGGGCAAGCTCGACAACACGTTGATCATCTATATCAGCGGCGATAACGGCGCCTCCGCCGAGGGCTCGCCGAACGGCACCCCGAGCGAGGTGCTGCAGTTCAACGGCATCGAGCTGCCAGTCCAAGACCAGATGAAATGGTACAATGCCTGGGGCACCGATCAGACTTACAACCACTTCGCGGTCCCGTGGGCCTGGGCTTTCGACACGCCCTATAAGTGGACGAAGCAGGTTCCCTCGTTCTTTGGAGGCACGCGCCAGGGCATGGCAATCTCCTGGCCGGGGCACATCACAGACAAGGGCGGTATCCGCTGGCAGTTCCATCATGTGATCGACATCGTACCAACGCTTTTGGAGGCGACCGGAATTCCCGCGCCGGTGATGGTGGATGGAATTGCGCAGAAGCCGATCGAAGGCGTGAGCCTCGCCTACACCTTCGACAAAGCCAATGCCGACGCGCCCTCGCCGCATCATACCCAGTATTTCGAGATGTTAGGTGTCCAGGGCCTCTACAATGACGGCTGGATGCTGAGCGCGGTTCCACTCCGTGCGCCGTGGGAGCTGCTCGGCAAGGCCGTTCAAGATCCTGCGAGCGCATTCAAGTTCGAGCTGTATGACGTCCGGCACGACTGGACACAGTACACCGACGTTGCCGCCGCCAATCCGGCCAAGGTTCGCGAAATGACGGATCTGATGTTTGCCGAGTTCGCCAAATATCAGGTGCTACCGCTCGACGCTTCGGTGGCAACGCGGATGGTGACACCGCGCCCGTCCCTGTTGGGAGGCCGGACGGAGTTCGTCTACTCCGGCCATCCCGTAACCGGGATCCCGCGCGGCACCTCGCCTTCCTTGCTTAATACATCCTATACCATCGCAGCCGAAATAGAGATCCCCGGCGGCGAGGAAGTCCGTCTCGGACTTGCGGCTGCCCAAGTAAAGCCGGAGGGGATGATCGTGACCGACGGGGGGCGCTTTGGCGGCTACGGCATGTATCTCCTCAAGGGCAAGCCGGTCTTCGTCTGGAATCTACTCGATCTGAAGCGCGTGCGCTGGGAGGGCCCTGAAGAGCTTTCGCCGGGCAAGCATACGCTCGAGTTCGACTTCAAATATGATGGGCTTGGTTTTGCGACCCTCGGATTCAACAATATCAGCGGCCTTGGCCGTTCGGGCACCGGAACGTTCAAAGTGGACGGAAAGGTGGTGGCGACGCAAACGATGGAGCGCACGGTGCCGTTGACGCTGCCGTGGGATGAGACCTTCGACATAGGTTCGGATACCGGCACGCCAGTCGATGACAGCGACTACCAGGTGCCGTTCAGGTTCGCAGGCAAGATCGCCAAACTAACGATCAAGGTTGACCCGCCGGTGCTGACAGACGCGGACAAGCAGAAGCTGGCGGAAGCCAATCGCGCGGCCCAGGACGGAAAGTAGGCCTGTCCTCTAAGCTGGGAGGATTTTGCTGGTGAAGGCGCTGGACGATGCGGCCGACAGAGCGATGATGGCGCGCTGCATCGAGCTGACACGCATCGCGGTGAGGGAAGGCGAATATCCGTTCGGCTCTGTCATCGCAGTAGAAGGCCGCATCGTGGCGGAAGCCATCAACAGCACGGTAAGGGAGGGCGACGTTTCCCGCCATGCAGAAGTGACCGCGCTTTCGCTCGCTCAGAAGTCTCTCGCGAGGCATGAGCTTGCCCGCGCCACACTCTATACTAGTGTCGAGCCCTGCGCGATGTGCTCCTATTGCATCCGGGAGGCGCGAATTTGCCGGGTGGTCTATTCGTTAAGTTCACCCATCATGGGCGGGCACTCAAAATGGAATATTTTGCGCGACAGAGAAATATCGAGCCGGATACCGATTTTCGGTCCGGCCCCAGAGGTTGTCAGCGGCGTACTGTCTCGCGAGGTCCGGCAAGTTTGGCAAAGCTGGAACCCCTTGGCCTGGGAGTATATGCGCCTGACCGGTATCCTGACAGAAACGGCTCCGTATAAAGAAGACATCGAGGCACAGGCAGCAGATCGGCCCACTCCCTGGCAGCGCATGACTTTTGCGTTCATGCGGCTAGCGCATGCGCGATCGATTTGGACAAGGCGGGCATGACGGAACCGCTTGCGGCGCTGAGGAGGTTCATGCTTGGCGTGATGAGGCTTTTCGCAGCGCGTCTATCGATATGTACAGCTGTCGCAGCTTCGGGTCTCGTTATGGGGCCTGTGCCAAGCACATCGCTCGCCGTTGGAAACAGCTTATCAAACCAGTCTGACTTCACCGGTTCCGCGGTATGTGCCGGATGTCACCAAGTTGAAGCCAAATCATGGTCGGGATCGCAGCACGCCCAAGCGATGCAAGATGCAACTGAAAAAGCGGTGCTCGGCGATTTCAACGATGCGCAAGCCCGGCATTTCAGCTCAAAAGCGCGCTTTTACCGCAAGGATGGCCGTTTCCTCATCGCGACCGAGGGCAAAGACGGCAAGGAGGCCGAATTTGCGGTTAAATACACGTTCGGAATCGATCCTCTTCAGCAATACCTCGCCAAATTTCCCGACGGCCGGCTTCAGGCTCTGCCCTACGCTTGGGACACGCGCCGCAAAAGTGAGGGCGGCCAGCGCGTTGGTTCGGATCGGAGCCTTGAGGGCAGTTGAGCCGTTGCCGCTTGAAATCCGCTGGGAGCGCGCCAGGGCCAGCTTGTCCGATCCCGTCCGCGCCGTTCGCTTCGAGGCTGCATCGCTGCTCGCGGACATGCCGGAGGAGACAGGCGGATCGGAGAACGTAGCTCTTAAACAAGGCTGGGCTGACTATATCGCCGCGAAGCAATTCGTTGCGGACAGGGCTGAAGAGCGAACTAATCTTGCAGGCTTCTACATGCGGCAAGGCAAAGGGGGGCTCGCAGAGCAAGAATATCTAGCCGCGATCAAACTCGCTCCCAAGCAGGTTCCTCCCCGGGTCAATTTGGCGGATCTCTACCGGTCCCTGGACCGGGAAGCCGAGGCGGAAAATCTGCTCCGGGAGACCATCGCCCTAGAGCCCGAGGCCGCAGCAGCGCACCATGCGCTTGGCCTCACGCTCGTCAGGCAGAAACGCTATGAAGAAGCCGCCGGGAGCTTGAAGCGGGCAAATGAATTGGAGCCGGCCCAACCGCGTTATGCCTATGTTTACGCGGTTGCCCTGCAATCGGCCCGAAAAACGGACGAGGCGCGGCACGTTCTCACGCAAGCCTTGGCGGTGAACCCATCCAATGTGGATATACTGGGGCTCCTCATTAGGGACGCACTTACTGCCCGCGATCTTCGAGGCGCCGCGTCCTACGGGGAACGGCTCCGCAGGCTAAGGCCGGACGACTCCGATTTCGGAAAGTTCGTTGATCAATTGGAAGCGGACGCGCCTTAAAAGCTTCCCCCGGTCTGTTCGTTTAGCCTTACCAGAACCGGAATTTCACCGTCAACACAGTGAGGATCATTCCCCCATCACCGGAAAGTCCGGAAAACTGGTGGCGGCGGCCTGAATAACCCCGTGTTTGCGGCGGCCACATTAACTTCCTCATGCTATTCCAGCAACCTGATACAGCCTTGCTGGCGCAGCTTGAAGAAACTTCGTTAAAGCGGGCCAATAATGGTATATATAAGTCATGCTCAATTCGCTTAACGTAAATAATACATTAATGATATTCCCGGCTGCAACATCTTAACTCCAAGGTTGTTGCTATCCTCTATCTTCCATTGAACAGATTCGGGAACAGGAGGAGGCATAAATGAGCACCGGTTCACTTCGCCGGCCCGCAAAAAAGGAGAGCAATAGAATAGTTCGCAAGAGATCGTTGCTGCCGGTGGCAGCCGGAGCTCTCACCTTGTTATGCAGTTTGGCCGGCGCAGCTTCCGTTCACGCGCAGGAGCAGAAGAAGCCCAACATTCTCTTCATCATGGGCGACGATATCGGCTGGATGCAGCCAAGCATCTATCATCGCGATCTGATGGTTGGCGAAACCCCCAACATCGATCGCATCGGCCGCGAAGGCGCAATGTTCACGGACTACGTGGCCATGCAGAGCTGCACATCTGGGCGCAATGCGTTCTTCACCGGTATGTATCCGCTGCGCACCGGGATGATCCCGCCGCAACTGCCCGGGAGCCCGACTTATTTGCTACCCGGCACGCCGGCGCTCGCGAAGTTTCTTCTCGACCTCGGCTACACCACCGGCGAGTTCGGCAAGAACCATCTGGGCGATCACACCGAAGCCCTGCCCACAGCCCATGGCTTTCAGGAATTCTGGGGCTATCTCTATCACCTCGACGCCATGCAGCAGGTGAGCTTCCCCGATATTAATAAGAGCGCGAGCACCCAAACGGTCGCTCCGCCATGCCGTAACACGCCTATCCCTGGCATCCCAGAAGTGCCCGGCGCCGACACACTACCCTTTAACAGACTCTTCGCAGACTCGAACTTTACTCGGTCCCGGCCGCCTTATTGGCTACTTCTGCGGTAGCTGCACGCATCTTGTCGAGGATCGGCTTGAAGCCATCGCCAAGCCTATGCCGGACGGCAAGGTAGTCCGGATCGTTGTACGAGATCCAGGTCTTCCCGGCCGCGTCCTGCCAGACTAGAATCTTTAATGGGAGGTCGATGCCAATGGTTTGGTCCGCTTGCATGAGGGGCGTTCCTGCTTTCGCCGAGCCGAAGATCAAGACCTGGGTCGGGCGCAATTCAAGGCCGGCCTCTTTTGCGCCTGCCGCATGGTCAACCCGTGCAAAGACCGTCATGCCTTTTGCCTTGATCTCCGTTTCAAGCCGTTTCGCTGTTTGCACGGGATCGAAATTGCTTGCGATCGTTGTCAATCCATCGGCTGCCATGGCACGCGCTCCTGCAACGCAAACGACCATTAGCACGGCAAACAGCTTTCTCATCGGCGCAGTTCCCAATTGCAGCTGCTAACTGCTTCATTCCCGGCAAAAATTCATAAGTATTGAGGAAGGGCAAGGTTGCCTTCTCAATGGTTGGTACGATGGAGCTTTATTTAAGCCTTGGTTTTATGCTCCTGTCGCTTAGAGATTTTGCAGCAAGTATCATTAGCGGATGAGAATAGCGATGCAATAGGCTGCGACAAGCAGCACGAGCACGGCCGTTACGGTAAGCTCCACTCTCACGCCAAGGCTGCCTGCTGCATTTGGACTATCGATTATTCGCTCGTTGCGTACGAAGCGGAAACAACCGGTTAGGATCAAGATGATTCCAGCCACCATCAGGGCAAAGCCCTCATAATGCCCAAGCGGGCCCGTAAGCCGGTCTAGGCGTATCATATTGCCAAGTTCGCTGTTGGTGCTTCCGAGCGCGGTGATGAAAAGGTTGAATTTCTCAACAACAAAGCCAAAAGCAACAACGGCGATGCCGGTGCGCAGCCAGGCAAGGAAGGTCCGTTCGTTAGCGGAATGATCTGTGAAGCTGCCCATGATCGTGCTCCCGCATGAGTGGGTCGTATCGCGCTGGCATGGCATGGGACATGAAGCACCAGGCGTCATGCAGATGACAAACCCCGCGCATGGATAGAATGCTCCGCGATGCAAAGCGAGTGGACCCTCTGAAGCGTTCGCGAATTTGTGTTGCTGCTTGTGAGCAGCTTAAATGGAGAATGCGCGCGCTTCCGGCAGACTTTCATCCTCACCGGCGCCTAGGCCTCTGAGCAACCCGCCCGCCGTTACGCCGCCCCATCGTCCGGGGGCGGCCCGCGATCTCTGCTGAACCATCGGCCAGGAAAGCATAGGCGAGGCCGCCATAGACCACTGCCGGGGCGAGCCGCAGAGCCTGCCACCAGCCCTCGAAGGGCACGAGCCTCTCGATGGCCCAGGCGGCAAAGAGGAGAAGGGCGGCGAGCATGCCGAAAATGATCGCCTGATGCCCGCCTTCTTCCTTCTGTTTCTCCAGAAGCCAGGACGCCGCCATGCAAGCGAGGCAGCTCCAGAGCCCAAGCTTGCGCAGCAGCGCGGTGAACTCATGCTCCCCGCCAATGATGTTCCAGTGCAGCAAGGCTGTCTCCGCCGTCTGCGGCAAAAAGACCAGACCGGCCGATATCACCGCGAACACGAGCAGGAGCCTCTCGAGGCCAAAGCCTGCCGCCGGAGGGCTAATAGCGGCGCCCGGTTCGTGCTCGCCGGCCGGCGCCGGCGCAAAAGGCTTGTCTGGGCCATCCATCACTTCACCGCATTAGCGGGCGCATTCGCGCGCGCGGCCAAGGGGCATGAGCGCCAGCAGCGCAAAGCCCGAAAGCATACCGCCATAGATAACATATTGGCCAAGGCAGCTCAGCCTAAACGCGCCGGTTGTGAAAAGGGCAGTGGCGACGCAGCCGGCCTTGAGCGCCATACAGGGCTCGAGTAGGGCGATATCACAAACTCACCCTCTTCGCACTTGCAGCAATTCGTTCGGCTGCTTGGGGATGAGCAGACGCACTGAAATCGCACACAAAATTGGCGAAGTTGTGGAGGCTTTCGGATGCCGGCCCATGCCGAACCTCACCGCAGCCGCCAGGGCCGGCGTACGAAAGCCCTCAGGGAAGGAACCCGCGGGAAGCAGGGCACCGGCAACAGCACAACGCTATGAGGATTTCGCCCCCGCGATGGGCATGCGAGCGGCTGGCAGCAAGGCCGGAGAGGTGTGCGGGGCTGCGCGGCGATGCCCTGCGCCAGCTGCGGCAGCGCGAGAGCGGGGCTGGTGCGGCCCGAAGCAGACTGGCCGGAGCCCCGATCGGGTCAGTTGCGGTGCGCTTGGACGAGCACCGCCGTGGCCAGCATATAAGCGGCGGCAGAGACGGGCAGCAATCGGTTTGGAAGCGCCTACGATCTTGCTCATGAGGTGTCGCTCCCAGCGGGAACCGGCGCTGGCCTGCGCCGCCGGCAGCTTCCCTCGAAGGTCTCGATAATGTGCATCCGGCCGCCGCAGCAGGGACAGAGGTGAACCGGCGCAGCGGCGGCAAGCGGATCGGTCTTGCCAGCATCCTTCGCCTTGGGCTCTGGCGCAGCCATTGCGAGCAGGATGCGCATCGTGGCCAGATTGTCCGCGCGGACACCGCTGGCCAGAAGCCCGTAATGGCGGATGCGGTGGAAGCCCTTGGGCAGCACGTGCATCAGGAAGCGGCGGATGAACTCGTGCGCGCCGAGCGTCATGATCTTATAACGGCCGGGTCCCTTGATCCGGTAGTCTTTGTATTTGAAGGTGACGCTGGTTTTGTCAGCGGCGATCAAGCGCCGGTTCGAGATGGCAACCCGGTGCGTATAACGCGAGAGGTACGCCAGCGCAGTTTTGGGTCCAGAGAACGGCCGCTTGGAATAGACGAACCACTTGGTCTTTCTGAGCGGCGCCAGGAATGCGGCGAAGGCATCCGTGCTGGCGAGGTGTG
>JBKQNN010000174.1:0-6729 GCA_052145975.1 Rhodomicrobium sp.
GCCAAGGACAAGGAAATCTCCGACCGCTGGCGTGGCTTCCCCGATGTGGCTTCCTCGCGGCATCTCGCCAATCGGGTCGAGCCCGAGGTCGTGGACGCGCTGGTGAAGGCCGTTCGCGACAGCTATCCGCGGCTTTCGCATCGCTATTACGCGCTCAAAGCCAAATGGCTGGACATGGACCAGCTCAACTATTGGGACCGCAACGCGCCCATCAGCCGCGATCCCGAGGCCATCGTCGAATGGCCGGTTGCGCGCCGCACCGTGATCGAGGCTTACCGGCGCTTCTCGCCGCGGATGGCCGAGATCGCGGATGGCTTCTTCGCCAAGAATTGGATCGATGCGCCGGTGCGCGAGGGCAAATCGCCGGGTGCGTTCTCGCATCCGACCGTGCCCTCGGCGCATCCCTACATCATGATGAATTACCTGGGCAAGCCGCGCGACGTGATGACGCTCGCCCACGAGCTGGGCCACGGCGTACACCAGGTGCTCGCCAACCGCCAAGGCGCGCTGATGGCCTACACGCCGCTGACGCTTGCCGAAACTGCCAGCGTGTTCGGCGAGATGCTGGCCTTCAAGGCGCTGCTCGCGCAAGCGCCGAACCCAGGCGAGAGAAAAGCGCTGCTCGCGCAAAAGGTTGAGGACAAGATTAACACCGTCGTGCGCCAGATCGCCTTTTATCAGTTCGAGCGGCTGGTGCATGAAGCCCGGCGCGAAGGCGAGCTGACCGCAGACCGGATCGGCGAGTTTTGGCTTTCCGTCCAGGGCGAAAGCCTGGGGCCGGCGATCAAGCTGAATGACGGCTACGAGAACTATTGGACGTATGTCTCGCACTTCGTGCATTCGCCGTTTTACGTTTACGCCTATGCGTTCGGCGATTGCCTCGTGAATTCGCTTTACGCGGCATACGAGCGCGCGCCGGAAGGCTTCGAGGGCCGCTATCTCGACATGCTGCGCGCGGGCGGGACGAAGCACCACAGGGAGCTCTTGGCACCGTTCGGGCTGGACGCCACAAACCCCGGCTTCTGGGCCATGGGGTTGAAGGTCATCGAGGATATGATCGCCGAGCTGGAAAGCTTGGAGGCTTGATGGCAGACAGCCAAGACGAGTTGCAGCGCGCCTGCGGCCCTCTCAGCAACAAGGAAGAGAGGGCCGCCGTTTCGAGTGGGAGCGGCAGTTCCGAATCGCCTTCATCCAACAATATCGCAGCTAAGACTGACTAAAATAAGTAAGTTCCGATCTCGTTTTCCTTATGGCTACCTGATCGGTTGCGAAAATTACCTTATAGTCGCCCTCATAAACGTCTAAGAAGTGATCGATTGCAGGCGCCGGGTTCTTTCCTCGATAGTGCTCCCGGCTCCATCCATAATCGTCCCAAATCAAAATGCCGCCTGTTTTTAAAAGGGGCCACGCCATGAACGTGTCGAGAAGAACATGCCGGTGGAAGTGCGATCCGTCGATATAAATCGCATCGTATTTTTCAATGTCGCCGGAGAGTTCAGCCAGCCTTTGCAGCGACGTGCCCTTCAGCACCCTAACCCTATCTTTGACAGGCGCGATGTTGCGATAAAATCGGGATTCGAGATTATCTGTCACCTTATCTGAAAGCTGGTCGCCACCATCGAAGGTGTCGATGGCGGTGAGGGATGCATTTGGGAAAAGATCGGCAGCGTAGAGCAGCGACCGGCCTTCAAAAACGCCGACTTCAAGGTATTCCCTGACATTGGTCCGCTCATTTTCGAAATAAACCGGCCATGCAGCACGGGACAAAAACCAGTCCTGGGTGAACACAGCCTTCTCTGACGAAGGAAATTCGATCGCCGGAGCCCTCGCAATCAGCGACGTGAGCGTTGGCCTGTTCCATCGGAGGGCCGGGTGCGCCCGCATTCTTTTTGCTACGCGATTTGGATAGGTGCGGTCCTTGATATCGCGCAGGAGCTGATTAAACGGGGTCTTTTTCTGTTTCATTGAGCGGTATCCCAGAAGGCGTCTCTAGCGCAGCGATTAGACTAGAAGCAAATTCAATGCAATCGACTTAGAGCCTATCCGCTTTCGATGGAATCGAAAGCTGGCTCTAAGTTGTTGTTTTGCCGTGCGTCTTATCGGAAAACCGCTCACACCTCCGGGGCAAGCCCGAAGGCATGCTTTTCCGGACGCACTCTAGCGTGCCGGACGCGAAAAGTCCGCCCGCAACCGCCCCAAAAAAACTTCGCCCGATTGGCCCGCTAAAATGTGAGGGAAATCCGCAAAGCGATCTTATTTATCCCCTATGCCGTGCCCCGGCGCCATCCCCAGCGGTTTGGCGGCGGGCGGCCTGAGTTTTGAGCGGAGTGGACGTTTTGGCAGATAGTTCCGGCCGGGATGGCGAGTTCGAGGGCCCCGAGGCGCACGACCGCGAGGGCAACCGCTTCTCGCGCCGCGTGCAGCGCTATGCCAGCATCGGCGGCAATATGGGCGGCGTGGCGGCGCGGATTGGGGCCAGCTATTTGTTCGGCGGCAAGGACCACCAGAAGCAGGCGGCGCAGCTTGCCGCGGCTTTGGGCGGACTCAAGGGCCCGCTGATGAAGGTCGCGCAGCTTCTCGCGACCATCCCCGACGCAATTCCCGCCGAATATGCCACCGAGCTAGCACAGCTTCAGAACCAGGCGCCGGCCATGGGCTGGCCCTTCGTGCGCCGGCGAATGGCGGCCGAGCTTGGCCCCGATTGGCGGGCGAAATTCCTGACCTTCGGCGAGCAGGCGGCAGCGGCGGCCTCGCTTGGTCAGGTGCACAAGGCACAAAGCCTGGACGGGCGCACGCTTGCGGTAAAGCTGCAATATCCCGAGATGCAGTCCGCGGTCGAGGCCGACCTCAACCAGCTACGCATCGCTATGAGCATCTATAAGCGCATGGACACGGCCATCGATACCTCCGAGATGGCGGAGGAGATCGGCGCGCGGCTGCGTGAGGAGCTGGATTACGGCCTCGAAGCGCGGCACATGGCGCTCTACGGCCTGATTTTCCGCGGCGATGAAGTGATTCGCGTGCCGGAGCTGTTGCCAGAGCTATCGACCAAGCGGCTGCTGACTATGAACTGGCTCGACGGCCAAAAGCTGCTCGCCTACAAAGCCCGGCCGCTGGAGGAGCGCAACGTCATCGCCCGCGCGCTGTTTCGCGCCTGGTGGTATCCCTTCAGCCATTACGCCGTTATCCATGGCGATCCGCACCTCGGCAATTACACGATTTTCGAGGATGCCGGCCGCGCCGCCGGCATCAACCTGCTCGACTATGGCTGCATCCGCACCTTCGAGCCGAAATTCGTGGGCGGCGTGATCGATCTCTATCATGGTCTGCAGACCAAGAACCGAGATCTGATCGTACACGCCTACGAGACTTGGGGCTTTTGCGGCCTTTCCAACGACTTGATCGACATTCTGAATATATGGGCGGGCTTCATCTATGGGCCGCTGCTGGAGGACCGCGTCCGGCCCGTCGCGGAGGGGGTGAAGCCCAGCGAATACGGCAGGCGGGAGGTGTACCGCGTGCATATGGGGCTCAGGGAGAAGGGGCCGGTGAAGGTGCCGCGCGAGTTCGTGTTCATGGATCGCGCGGCGGTTGGGCTTGGCGGCGTTTTCCTGCATTTGGCGGCGGAATTGAATTTCTATCGCCTGTTCAATGAAGTGATCGAGGACTTCAAGCTCTCGGACACGTCGGATCGCCAAGCCGCGGCTTTTGGCGCCGCAGGTGTACCTTTGCCCTCCAGATCCAGTTGATCGAGCTAGAACGCATACCGCAATTCCGTACCAATGTATTTGGATAGGTTTGCTGCCCGCGCTGCATCTCCTGCCAGCGTCTGGCAGGAGGCGGGCAAATTCGAAGAGAAGGGTTCAGATGACCGTTACCGCACGCTATGAGCGCAATCACATCCGGCTAAGCAGGTTTCATATCGGCTTGGCTGCTGCGTGGGCCATAATTTTCGTGGCCATGACAAGCCAAACATCCGGCCTCACGGGGGCAGGGAAGGTGGCGATACCGGCCCTGGGCGCCATATTAGTGCTCTTTCAACTCGCCTTAGCTTGGGGCGCCATGGTGGAATCGGAGATTGCACGCAAAATAACGGTCGCGCTGGGCGTGTTAATGTTCCTTTGGACCCCGAGCATTCAAGTGCATTGGACGCCCTTTTTTGCGTATATAGCCCTTTTCATGTTGCCGCTGACGCAATGGAAGGCTTCTCCAGCCTTTCCTGCAGTTCCGCAATCGTCCGCGGCGAATTGATTGAACGGATCGCCGGCTCAAGCGTTAGAGCATCGCCGGAAAGCGGCGTTACATAGAGGAGCGCTCTCATGCGTGGAACTTTGCAAGTCTTGTGGCTCGTCCTGGCGGGGCTGATCGCGGCCGGGGTAGCGGTTTCATGGCTCTATTCGAAAGAATCCGGTCTCGCCTGGTGGCATATCGCGGGGATGGGATTGACCGTTCTATTCCTGGCGCTGGTTTGGCTCTGGCCAGGCGAGCAACAGCCCAAAGGCCCGCCGCTGTAGGCCCAGGGAATGGTTCGCGTCATTGCGCGGGGCGAAGGCCCGACGCAATTCAGAAGCCATGAACGCAGCGCCGTTTCTGGATCGCCGCGGCGGCAAGGGCCGCCTCGCGATGACGGATGCTGCACCGGGGTGACGCCCGCACCCGCTTGAGAAAGCCGATGGACGCTCCTGCCGAAGGGGAGTATTTCTGACGCGGGATGTAGGCTTTTGCCTGCAGCGGCCGCAATTCAGCCCAGGGATGTCCGGCGCATGAGCACAACCAGTTTCGATGTGGTGGTAATCGGTTCGGGCCTCGGCGGGCTGACCGCAGGCGCGCTTCTGGCAAAGGCGGGCTACAGCGTTTGCCTGCTCGAACGCAACACGGGCCTTGGCGGTGCGGCTTCCTGCTACCGCGTGGGCGGGCTTACCATCGAGGCCGCGCTGCACCAGACCGCCGATCCGCGCGACCCGCGCGAGATTAAGCACAGCATCCTGCAACGCCTCGATCTGCTCGACAAGATCGATTGGCTCCCCGTCGGCGACGTATATACGGTCCAGGGCGGGCCGATTGGCGAGCCTTTCTCGCTACCCCACGGTTTTGCAGAAGCGCGCCAGGCGCTTTGCGAGCGTTTCCCCGAGGCCAAGGACCCCATCGGGCGCGTCCTTGCCAAAATGGAGGGGATGTACGGCACAGTTGCGCAGCTCAACGAGGCGCGCGAAAACCACTCCATCGGCGGGCTTCTGGGTGCGCTGACCGGCAGCTATCCCATCGTTTCGGGATGGCATTCTTCGGTCGATGACGTCTTCGCCGAAGAATTCGGCGGCAACGAAGCGGTGAAGTTCGGGCTAGCCGCCAATCTGCCCTACTATGCGGGCGATCCCAAGAAGCTGTGGTGGTTGTTCTATTCGATCGCGCAGAGCGGTTTTTTGGGCTCGGGCGGCGTTTTTGTGAAGGGCGGATCGCGGGTGCTCGGCGTCAAGCTTGGCGGCGCGATCAAGCGAGCGGGCGGCACGGTGTTTTTGGGCGCCGCGGCCACGTCCATCGAGCTGAACAGCGAAGGTGCTGCGTGCGCGGTCGTTACTGCTGCCAAGGGCGAGAAGCCGTCGCAACGGTTCGAGGCACGCGTTGTGCTCGCAAATCCCGCGCCGCAGGCAATCGCGGGCATGCTGCCGGAGGAAGCGGCGCAGCGCTTCTCGTCCGCCTTCGAGGGACGGCCGCTTTCCACCTCGCTGTTCTCGGCCCACTTCGGGCTTAAGGTGAACCCGGCGCAGTTCGGGCTCAAAGCCTATTCGACCGTCCTTCTGCCTTCCTGGGTGACCTCGCTCAGCGATTTTCCGCGTTCAGCCGGACTTTTGGGCGCGAACCCAAATGGCAAGATGCCGGTGCTGGGGATCGGGAACTACGGCGCTATCGCATCGGGCCTCGATGAGGGCGGGCTAACGCTCGTTTCGGTCGTGGGCGTGGATGAAATTTCGAACTGGCGCGGGCTTTCCAAGGAAGAAGAAAACGCGCGCCGTAACGCTTGGCTCGACGCGGTCCTCGGCGAGATGGACCGGCATTACCCCGGGTTCGCCGGGGCGGTGGGCGAGAAAGTCTTCCTGGGCGCGTCCTCCATGGAACGCTATCTTGGCACGCCCGGGGGTGCGATTTACGGCTTCGAGCCCGTTCCGCCAACCGGGCCAGTCTGGAAGGGGATGCCGCGCACGCCCAAAACCCCAATCGACAGGCTTTATTTGGCGTCGTCGTGGGGCGGCTCCGGCGGTTTTTCCGGCGCGATGGCGTCCGGCGCAGAAGCCGCGGGGCTTGCCATGGCGGTCCTGCAACGGAAGGCGGGTTAATACCAGCCGTCGAAGATTTCGACTCCTTTGCCGGGGCGTGCCGTGCCCGAGCGTTAGGGTGTGCGGGAGGCTGGCGCTTGTTTTTGTTGATGAAAATTGGGTTCGTTCGGCAAAAAGCCTATTTCTATATAAGTTTATACTTTTACCCATTGCCGTTGGGTGAGGGTTGCGATGCTTTCCGGGGCGGCCATGAGCGTATTCCAGGCGTCGCAGCAGGCATCCACGATATGCTCATAGGTTTCGTAGAGCCGGTTGGAGAGCTTGTTCTTGCGGAAGGACTCCCAGATGTTCTCGGCCGGGTTGAGTTCTGGGGAATAGGGCGGCAGCGTGATGATGGTGATGTTTTCCGGGACAACGAGTTCCTCGCTGCCATGCCAGCCGGCGCCGTCGAGGACGA
>JBKQNN010000175.1:0-12631 GCA_052145975.1 Rhodomicrobium sp.
CGTAGGGGCGACGGCACATTATGTCACGGCCGATCTCGATGAAGGGCCTATCATCGAGCAAAGCATATTCCGGATATCGGGCTCCGAAGGTGCCGCCGAATTGGCGAAGCGCGGCCGGGACGCTGAATTGGAGGCGCTGGCGCGCGCCGTAAAACTGCACGCCGAGTGCAAGGTCTTTCTCATGGGGCGCCGCACCATCATCGTGGATTGAGCGCCGCCGCCCGGCAAATGGCCGCGAATGATATGGCATTTGGCAAATCGCTTAGAAATTGCGTGTGTGCGGGTAGGAACATGGTGGCTTTTCAGGTGCAGCCTCTAATTCCGGGGCGCTTGTTCGATCCCGGTTCTGGCTGCGGTACCGTCCAGGGATTTGGCAGTAGCCGGAGGGATCATCCTTGCAACTTCACCTCCGCCAGGTCTTTTCTGGGCTTTGTCTTCGAAGGCGTCTCGCAGATCGAGACCTTGAACGGCAACAACGTCTTGCAAGCGGGGGCCTACTTCGCCGCAAGGCAGCGTTGCATCATATGGGGCGGTACTGGCTTCGTTATCGAAATCCGGGATCGCGACGTTCCGGATCTTTTCGGCACGGTGCGCCGGGACCGGCGTATTGCAGGCGGTAGAAGCACCGTCCTGGTTCCTCCAAGCGCACGCGGCGGTCCTTGCTTGAGTGCAGTCTTTCTTTCAGCCGGCGCCGTGTTCGAACCGCGCTCTTCCGTCACGCCCGTTGCGGGACGCGGGCGCGGGGGTGTGTGAACACGACCAGGGCGAGGCTGCGGTTCGCGCTGGACAAGTCTTCATGATGGCGCGCGCAAAATACAGTTTCCGGGCGGTGTCGCCAGCCGGTCTAATGCTGGCCATTTATGAGCCCCATGCCGCTTGCGGGCTTTCGCGGGTCGGCGCGGCTGTGGCTGGTACGGACGCAAGGCCCTCTGCTGGGATTGGGGCGCCGGCAGCAGTTTAGTCCTGGTTTTCACTCGCGCGACAGATACCGTGCTGAAAGTCAATCCAGGAAGACCAGCTCGGGCGCACCATAGCCGCTTACTACCTCGTAGCCGAAGGAATTTTTGCAGATGCGAGATTTGGCACTCCGGGCCAGCAAGCAGACCTCGAACGGCCGGAAGCACGGGCGCAGCCGTTGCACATTTGCAACAGTTAGAATGCCGTGCTTAACTGTATGAAGGGCTGGGATGGTCCTGGTCATAGAAACTTCTTGGTCGCAACCTGTATTGATGCGAGCCCTTGCGCCTTGGCAAGAGCGTGCGCCTCCGCAACGAATTGCGAAACCGAACAAAGGCTGCAAATGCCTGCCACGTAACCCATTGCATCGGCGGGGGTTTTGCCAAGAAGGATTTGCTCGAACCCGCGGAAAAGCGGCGAATTGACGTAGGCCGCCGCAATAGCGCCGTCCCCGGCATCGAGTTCGATTTCAAGGTTGCCCTCGGCGCGGTTGAAGGGGCTCGCGACAAGGCCGCTCATTTCTTGGGCTTTCCTCGGCCGGCGCTAGGCGACACGGAGATGGTCTCGGCGAGTGCGTTCCGGCGCAAGCGCTCTGGCGTGGCAGCCTTGGCCAGGGCGGCCAGCGCTACGAACCAAGCCTTGGGCATATCGGTAGGCAGGCCGAGCGGAATGCCGCCGCGCTTGGGCGTTTCAAGATAAGGGTAGTCGCGCTCGCCGAAGTTCGGCTCGGTGCAGCCGATGCAGGGATAGCCGCCGCGGATGCAGGAGCCTTCGCCGTTCCAAAGCCGGATGTTGCAATCCCCATGCACCTGCGTGCCGATGCAGCCGAGATTTTCCATCATGCAGCCAAGCTGGCCTGGCACTTCAGCGCTAGCTTTGAATTCGTAAAATTCGTTCCGGACGCAACCGTGGTGTACGAGGTGTTCGGCGAAGAAACGCGGCCTTCCGGCCTCATCGAGGTCCGAGACCAGAAACTGGCCGAGCGAGAGCTGAACCAGCGTCTCGGTCACCCAGTCCGGATGAACCGGACAACCCGAAATATTGATGACCGGGAGCCCGGACCGCGAACGGAAATCCGCGCCCAGCAGTCCGCCCAGCTCCCGCCCTTCGAAGGCAAGCCCGCAAGCTTCGGTCACATTGTCGCCCGCCGCTGTGACGCCGCCATACGCCGCGCAGGAGCCTATCGCGATGACATAGCTAGCAAACTCCGCCATTTCGGCGATCACCTGAGCCATTGGGGTTTCGCTACCGGCCAGGACGTGGAAGCGGCCGGAAGCATGAGGCCCGCGCAGCACAGCTCCTTCCAGGCAGAGGATGTCGAGCGGCTGTTCTCCCCTGCGGATGCGGCTCAGGTGATCCATGAAACCACTGGCCCCAGTTTCGCTCAAAGACGGGTGAGAAAGCACGTCAATTCGGGCCAGATCGAGCGCGGAGAACAAATCCGGCGCCTCTGCATTCATCAACGAGATGCTGCAACCGCCGCAACCGCCCGACTGTAGCCACAGGAGCGTCAGCTTCTCTCGCACTGGCATATCGAGCGGCATCACAATCTGGAGGCTGACTGCTTCAAGGAGGGCACGGGGAGCCCTTCGATCTTCTCCAGCCCATAGCGCTCTAGCTTGGCACGAAGGCCCACGCGCGACAGGCCCAGCTCCTTCGCGGCCCTGCTCTTGTTCCAGCGGTGCCGGATAAGGCTTTCGCGTAGGATGGACGCTTCAATGATTTCGACCCGTTCGTGCAGCGTTCCTTCCAGACTGGCAAACGCCGGATCGGGTTTGATCGTGCTGCTGTTAGGCGACGCCTGCAAAATCCGGCGCGAGAGGTGCTCGGCCCCGATCGTCCCGCCTTCCGGCCCCATGACCAGGAGATGCTGGATCTCGTTCTGCAGCTCGCGCACGTTGCCCGGCCAGCGATAGGCCTTGAGGCACTCGATTGCTTCAGGGGAAAGCCCGGCGGCGGCCTTGCCAAGCTGTTTCTGGGCCTTTTCGAGAAGTGTCAGGGCAATCACTGGGATATCCATGCGGCGGTCGCGCAAGGGCGGCAGGTGAATCGAAACCGTGGCGAGCCGGTAATAGAGGTCCTCCCGGAACCGGCCTGCTTCTACGTCGGCTTCCAGGTCGCGATTGGTTGCAGCGATCACGCGCACATCGACGGTACGAGTCTGCCGGCCGCCCACGGGGCGGATTTCGCCCTCCTGCAAAACCCTAAGCAGCTTCGCCTGAAAGCCCGGGGAAATCTCGCCGATTTCGTCCAGGAAAATCGTGCCGCCATCGGCTCGCTCGAACAGGCCGGTATGTTCCTCGACGGCCCCTGTGAACGCGCCGCGGCGGTGACCGAACAATTCGCTTTCTAGCAGCTCATCCGTCAGAGCCGCGCAATTCTCGACCACGAAGGGCTTGTTCCAGCGCAGGCTGTTGTAATGAAGCGCGCGCGCGATAAGCTCTTTGCCGGTCCCGGACTCTCCCGTAATGAGAACGGAGACGCTGTAAGGCGCTACCCGGCGCATCCGGTTGCAGACCGCGTTCATCGGGCTGTCCGCATCGCGCACGATGCCGTCATCGGCAAGATAGTGCTGGCGTAAACCCTCCCGGCGCGACACGACAATCTTCTCCGCGCGGCTCGACGACACCTTAAGCTCCACCGCGAGAAGCTGGTTTTGCCGCTGCAATTCGTAGAGCCGCACGGCGTTCTTGAGCGTAAGCTTCAAACTCTCGGGGTGCCAGGGCTTGGTCACATATTGATAGATGCCGGCCTCGTTGACGCTCTGGATGATGTCCTCGGCGTCGGTGTAGCCGGAGATGATCATGCGCACCGCATCCGGCCAGCGCTCGCGCACGGTCTTCAAGAACTCGACGCCCGTGACACCCGGCATGCGCTGATCGCAGAGAACGGCATGGACCGCTTCCTCGGCCAGGATGGCTTCAGCCTCGCGCGCAGAAGTGGCCTTCATAACCTTAAAATCGTCTTCGAGGATGCGCTCAAGCGCCTCGACGCTCCTCACCTCGTCGTCGATCACCAGAACTAAAGGCAGTCTGCTCATGATGCGCTCCGGCCGGCTAGAGCCCCGCTTTTGATACAATCAAAAGCGGGGCTCTAGGTTTTTGTTTAACCGTGCGCCTTATCGGAAAAACCGCTCACACTTTTTCCGGACGCACTCTAGCGGCTGATATGCCAGATTCTATTTGCGGTGTGCGCAAATGACGCACCAGTAGCGTCACCATTGCCTTTATGTGCGGCGGCCGTCAATTTGACTTCTGTATTTTGGGCGCTCCGGCAGCTCAACTTTTTGTTATGTGGAGATTGGACGTTACATAACTTTGCTTTTCCGAAGTGAAACCGCGGCGCAAGGTTGTAGCGATTACTACATCTAGCATAGAGCTATTTAGCTGGATTTTGCCAGCGGAGATCAAGAAGTTGCTTCTTTAGATTTATTTGTGCCGAATATTAATGCCCGGCGGCTTATTCTTTGTGCTTCTTGTTTTGCTTGCTCGCCCGCGCTAGGCGCTTCCTTAGCAGCCTCCCGGTTCGCCGGATTGAGGCTGGCGTCGAAAAGAGCGCGGAGGGAGGCATCCGCGGTAGCCAGAGCGGCCTCCTGGCTCTCGAATTCAAGCACGGGCGAGAACAGCGAGCACATCTGATATGGGCCGATCCCATCCTCGCTCGCGCGAATGAACTCGAACGCGCCAGCCGGAAACTGCCGCGTCAACTTTGTCCCGGCGGCCGCACAACTCTCGGTTTCTCCGCGGGCCTCGTTTGCAGGCAGGACAATAAGATTTATGAACCAGGGTGTTACGAGCACCGAAAGCCAGCCGTCCCCGAAGAGCCGCATGCCAACGCAGGCGACGCTTAGCTTAGGGTTGAGAATGGGGATATCCCGCATCCGTTCCCGCTCGATCTTGCTGAACACGATTTCCAGATTGCGCGAGAGCCGTTCGGCGGCGGCAAGCTCGTGAGCATCCTGGCCGCCCACATCTGTCATACTGAATTCTGTTGAGTGCTTCACGAAGACCCCCTCACTCTGTCTCTCTCCCCAAGGGGAGAGAGGACGCTAGTTCTCCGCTCGGCGGATGAAACATCGTCCCTTCTCCCCTTGGGGAGAAGGACAGGATGAGGGGGTCTTCAACCAAAGAGAAGCAATTCCCCGGCTTCATCGCCACCAGGGGCTCAACCATCGCTGTCTTCCAACACCATGAACCCCTCGCGGGCGGCATCGCAAACCGGGCAGGTCCAGTGCTCCGGCAGCTTCGAGAACGGCGTGCCCGGCGGGACCTGCCAGTAATCGTCGCCCTGTGCGGGATCGTAGACATACCAGCAGATTTTGCATTCAAGGCGCGTGGTATCGGCGATCTTATCGTGGTCGCCGCCGAAGGAGCCCCCGAAGAAATGCCCTTTCATCGGTAGACCCCAAGAATTTCGCCGAGCCGCTGGGCGCTGTCTTCAAGGTCTTCCCGCGCGGCGCAGGCAACGGCCGGGACGTTCGTGATCTCGACGGTGTCGAGGATCACCACCTCGCGGGAGTTGAAGTAGCGCACGCGCCAGGCATTCCTCACTGCGGTCGAGGAGATGCGGCAATTGCCGTAGCCCCGCGAAAGGATCGTGACCGCGCCTTGGCCGAGACGAAAGTCGAGATAGGCTAGGTCCTCCTCTGTCAGAGGAAGGAGGCTTAGATTGACCACGTGCGCTTGGTTTCCTGGCCGGCAGGAGGCAAGCTTGTCCGAAAGCTCCGTGGCAATAGCCGGGGCGTTCATAAGGTTCTCATCGGTCACGCCTTCCACGGGGCGAAGATGCGGGCCGCCTGCTTCCTGCGCCGCTTTGAGCACGCTTGCCGGAAAGTCCCCAACCTCGATGCGGTCGCCGGTAAGCGCGCCGCTTCCATCCACCTCATAAACCCGCCAGATCCCGGCCATCACGGCTTCCTGCGCCTGAATCGAGGCGCCCGCGATGATGCTCACCTCGCCCTCACCCAAGAGCTGCCCGATGAAGTCCCGGTTGGCCTTATCGAGCGTGTCGAGAGCGATCTCGATGGCCGCTCCAGCCCGAGGCTGCGCACGCAAGGCCTCCAGCACCTCATCGAGCTTCGCGAGCGCTGGCCCGAAGACCTCCGCCTCCTCCTTCTCAGGAATCTCAGGCGTCGAATAAGTGCGCATGCCTTTTGGCATTTCCATATAGGCGAGTTCCGCGCCGTCCTCTTCGGAGGGCTGGGTGCCGGGGCCAACGAGTCCGCTGAATCCGCTCATAGGTGATCTCCAAAGTGTTCGGAACCGTGGTCCGCGCCGTTTGCGGCACCCGGAACGCAGCCAGGAAATTCAAAGGGCGGCGGATCGCTGGGCTCGCCTGCGAGAATGGTTGCGATTTCCGCGAGGAAATCCTGCCAATCGAGCACGCGGCAGATCACGCCGAGATAGCCGTTGCCCCGCAGGAAAACCAGCGCCGGAAAGGCATTGAAGCGGTAGCGGCGTTGCAGCGCGCGCTCGGCTTTCTTTTCGACAAGCGCCGGCGTCAGGTAGCCTTTGAACTGCTTCAGAAGCTCCGGAAGAATAACGGCGACGTCGGCGCTCTCCACGAGGCGCTCGAAATCGCCTGGGAAGAACAGCACGGATTCCCTGTGTGCGTCGAGGAAGGCATCCACGGTTTCCTCATTCACGGTTGCGAAACCGTGCCGGACGGTCAACGCATCGATCAGGGGTGAGGGCATGCTGGTCTCCTAGCTTTGAGAATGCGGAGGCTTATCCGTGACCGGATGGACAGCTCAATATTCGAGGGTTCAACCCCTCATCCTGTCCTTCTCCCTCAGGGAGAAGGGACGCCTGAACGGCCCGCAGCGGAAATTCTGGCGTTCCCTCTCCCATGGGGAGAGGGACAGGGTGAGGGGAGATCCCGTCGTATGGCGTATTTACCGCCGGGCCGTACGGTTTCAGATGATCCGGCAGTTCGGGCTCACGCCCGATCAAATCGGCAAAGAGATGATCCACATTGGTTTCGCCTTGGACAACGAGCGCCAGCGCCTGCAGCGCATCGCCGATCCGCGCTGCGTCCTCAGCGCTGATGACCTCGCGCGCCGCATCGAGAAACACGAGCACCCAGGTGCCGGCAGGCTGCTCGCCCACGAGCGCCATATCGACCTCGCGGCTTTCCCCATTTGCGTGGCAGAGCGCATAGCGGGAGCGAACCCCGGCGACTTGCATCGGTATGCCGATACACATCAGAGCGCTTCCCCGCCCGCCACGGTACGCATGGCAAGCACCCGCGCATCGCCCGATCTGCAAGCCTGCTCTTCGCTCGGCCGGCCAGCCTCGTAGCGCGACATCAGCATTCGCTCGCAGGCAACCGTTACGCTTTCGGGCAGCGGTTCGGCCCGGCGCTGCCCCTCGATCCCCAGCCGATGGAGATAGTTGACCGCCTCCTCAATCGCGGCCGGGATTTGCGCCTTAACCTGCGGCCTAAGGCTGCCGCCGTAGTCTTCAAGCTCCACGGGCTGAACGCCGATCAGGAAGAGATGCGCCGGCGCTTTTCCCAAAAGCTCCGCGCTTGCAAGCACTTCCTGAAAGCCCGTCTGATGCAGGCTCATCTTCTTCGCGCCAAGGAAGGACGGCACGTCGCCATCCTCGCGCAGCATCATCGCTCCGGGAGGAAGCCCATAGTCGACCGCGTCGAAGATGACCAGGATGTCCGCGCTCGCAACGTGATCGAGGAGATAAAGCCCCTGCGTGCCGCCATCGAGCAGTTTGACATTTTGAGGAAATTCGTAAGCCCGGTGCAGTTCTTCGACTGCGCGGACACCAAAGCCCTCGTCCGCCCACAGCAAATTACCTATTCCCAGTATGAGAACGTGCACGCTACCTCCCAACTTCCACGCATTTTTATTTTAGCGAGTGTTGCCGGACACCTGACGCAAGTTCCGGGCCAAAGCTCCGCCGTGGAAAGCCCCCGGAAACATGGCATTGGAGGCGCGCATTCCTAACGGGGTGGCAAGACAGTCGCCATCGGTTGCACCGAAGTGGCAGCCACGTTTCCACCGGAGCTGCGGCCCACCGCCGTGTAACGGCGCGGGGCCGGAACGCCGGGGTAATCGCATTCCCAACCGCGCTCGTGCGCTGTCCCGCCGCCTTAATAGACAGTTCATTTCACGTAAGCGGCTACTATGGTAAATGCGGACATAGTAAACGCGCACCCGGCATATTTTCCGCCGCCGTCTTTCTGCGAATCTTTTCCCGCTTTAGGTCGATTTCTACGACTCCAAAATCCTATTAAATATAAGCGAATATTTGATATTAACCAAAGCGCTATTCGCCCCCGCGCTGGACTGGGACAGCATGCGACAAAATATGCATGATATATCAATAACATAGAGCCAAACGGCGCTTAACGCTTACTCAAGACGTTTCTGCTATATTACTTCAAAGTCGAAACGCGCCCCTCCAGCCTTCAAAAAAGGGCCGGCGGAGGCACTGGGAGCGTTAATTTTGCCTTGTGCCGGGGCCTATCGCTTAATCGCTAAACAGGAAAAGGCGCGGGGGTAGGCCCGCGCCTCTCCGGAAGGGCTAAGGGAACGGGGGGAGAGCCCTTCAGAAGCCCTTGCTGTCGTGATGGTCCTCCGCTGGGCGCGTGTCCCTGAAGTTGCGCCAGCCGGAGATCATGGTGCTGATGATGCTCTGCCGGGACATCACATCCTCGCGGAACGCCGCATAGATGTGAACCATCGCGAACAGGACGAACCCCCACATGACGAGATGGTGGTAGGTGTGAACATTCTGGCTGTTTCCAAAGAGTGGGATCACCCAGCTTGAGAAGAACCGGTATTGCCAGGAAGTCATTCCTTCGCCTTCACCGTAGAGGGCAAGTCCGGTGAAGATCATGAAGACTATACCCCATACCAAGAGGAACATAACGAGGGTAGCCAGCGGGTTATGCCCCTCATACTTCTTGGGTTCTCTCGCGATGAAGAAGTACCACTTGATTTCATGGAGAACTTCCGCCCACCACTTGCCGCTGAGAAAGTGCGGGAAGAAGATTTCCCGCGCGTGCCAATTGCCCACCATCATCCAGTATATCCGGCCGGCAAAGCCAACGATGAGCAAGTAACCGGCAGTAAAGTGGGCGAAGCGGATATAGCCCATGAGGAAATGCTCGCTTGCTTCGCCCGGAACCGAGGGCAAGGGGCTAGCGATGAGGTAGCCCGTTACCGCGAGCACAGTGATGGCAAGGGCATTGATCCAATGCCACAGGCGCAGCGGACCTTCGTAGACGTAGACCGATGGCTGGTAAGCCGATGGAGTTGTCATCTATCCCTCCTACCGGACCGTTACATGTGCGAGCTCGCGGCCGTCCTCGCTCATGACGTGGGTCGAGCAGGCAAGGCACGGATCGAAGCTGTGCAAGGTGCGCAGGATTTCGACCGGCTCCTCTGGCCGCTCCACTTTCGTGTTCATCAGCGAAGCTTCGAAGGCGCCGATATTGCCTTCGTTGTCGCGCGGTGAGCCGTTCCAGGTCGTCGGCACAACGCATTGATAATTATCGATCTTTGTGTCCTTGATCTTGATCCAATGCGCGAGCGCGCCACGCGGCGCTTCGGTGAAGCCGACGCCTTTGGCCTCGGTGGGCCAGCTCTTCGGCTCCCAGCGCTCCACATTTGCGGTCGCCGTGTCGCCAGCCTTCACGTTGGCAATGAGCTTATCCATGAAGTAGGCCATCTTGTGCGCCGACCATTGGCATTCGAGGCCGCGGGCAGCGGTCCGGCCCAGCGTGGAGAACAGGGCGTCCACGGGCACATCCAGGGTCTTCAGGACCATAGTGATCTGCTCGGTGATCTCCTTGTTGCCCGAGGCGTAGCCGACGACGTAGCGGGCGAGCGGCCCAACCTCCATCGCATGGCCCTTCCATCGCGGCGCCTTGATCCAGGAGTATTTCGCGCCCTCGTCGATCTCCTCGATATTCGTCTTCGTGCCCTTGGCGTTCGGGCCGAGCTTGAAAGCCGGCTCCGTCACGCCATCCCACGGGTGCAGACCCTTTTTCTCGTCTGCATATTTGTACCAGGAATGCGGCACAAACTCCTGGATCTGGTTTGGGTCGCGCAGATCGACCGCGTGCACCTCCTTGAGATTGCCGTCTATAACCGCGCCGCTCGGCATCAAGAGATTCGAGGGCGAATAGTCGTTCGCGTGATCGGGGATGTCGCCATAGGCCAGCACGCTCTTGCCGGAAAGGCCGCCGCCATAGAGCCAGCCCTTATAGAACGAGGCGATGGCGAGTAGGTCGGGAATGTAGACATTCTCAACGAACTCGATCGATTCATTGATCGTGGACCGGACCAAATTCAGCCGCTCCATGTTGATGGCGCCAACCGCGCCTACGCCATCGACATTGATTGCGCACGGGACGCCGCCAACGAGCCAGTTCGGGTGCGGGTCCTTGCCGCCGAACACGGTGCGGATGCGCATGATGTGCGTCTGGAAGTCGAGCGCCTCCAGGTAGTGCGTCACCGCCATCAGATTGGCTTCGGGCGGCAAGAGATAGGCGGGGTTCGTCCAGTAGCCGTTCTTGAACGGCCCAAGCTGACCGCTTTCCACGAACTTCTTGAGCCTGTTCTGTACGTCCCGGAAATAGCCGGGCGAGGATTTCGGGTGCCTCGGCGAAACCTTCTTCTGCAGCTCGCTCGTGGCATTCGGGTCCGCCTGCAGCGCGGATACCGGGTTCACCCAGTCGAGCGCGTGCAAGTGATAGAAGTGGACAAGGTGGTCATGGGTCTGCAGCGTGAGCTGCATGATATTGCGGATGATGTTGGCGTTTTCCGGAATCTCGATCTTGAGCGCGTCTTCAACTGCCCGCACCGAAGTCAATGCGTGCGTGCCTGTGCAGACGCCGCAAATGCGCTGCGTGAAGGCCCAGGCGTCGCGCGGGTCGCGGCCCTTGAGGATGACTTCGAGCCCGCGCCACATGGTGCCGGTCGAGACCGCATTGCGGATGGTGTTTCCGGCGTCGATATTGACCTCGCAGCGCATATGCCCTTCGATGCGCGTGACGGGATCGACAACAACGCGCTTGCCGCTGGTGTCGAGGCTAAAGCCGTTCGGCGTTTGAATCGTCATTATTGGTCTCCTCCCTTACGGCGCGCGCCCGTCACGGCGGTCACCGCGGCATGCGCGGCGATAGCGGCGCCAACCGCGCCAGCGGCGGCCAGGCCGATGGTGTCGGCGTTCGCTTCGATCCCGAATTGGTTGATGTTTGTAAGGCGGTTATAGAATGAGCCGTTGTCCCAGAAACCGTCCTCCGAGCAGCCGATGCAGCCATGGCCGGACTGGATCGGGAAGGACACGCCGCCGTTCCAGCGCACGGTCGAGCAGGCGTTGTAGGTGGTCGGTCCCTTGCAGCCCATCTTGTAGAGGCAATGGCCTTTGCGGGCGCCTTCGTCGTCCCAAGCTTCCACGAACTGGCCGGCATCGAAATGCGGGCGCCGGTAGCATTTGTCGTGGATGCGCTGGCTGTAGAACATCTTCGGGCGGCCTTGGCGGTCGAGTTCGGGCAGCCGGCCGAAGGTGATGATGTAGGTGATGACGGCCGTCATGACCTCGGGGATCGGCGGGCAACCGGGCACCTTGATGATCGGCTTGTCGTGGATCACCTTGTGAATTGGCACAGCCTGAGTCGGGTTTGGCCGCGCGGCCTGTACGCAGCCCCAAGATGCGCAGGAGCCCCAGGAGATGACCGCCATGCAGTTGCTGGCGGCCTTCTTAAGCTGGTCGAGGTAGGGCTTGCCGCCGATGATGCAGTACATGCCGTCTTCGTTAAGGGGCGGATTTCCTTCGCAGGCGAGGACGTATTGGCCCTTATATTTTTCGACGATCTCGTCCACGATTGCCTCGGCTTGGTGGCCTGCCGACGCCATGATGGTGTCGTCGTAGTCGAGCGAGATCATGGAAAGAACCACGTCGGACGCGAGCGGGTGAGCCGAACGGATAAAGGACTCCGAGCAGCAGGTGCATTCAAGCCCGTGAAGCCAAAGTACGGGCACGCGCGGTTTGGTTTCCAGCGCATAGGCCATTTGAGGGGCGATCTCTGGCCCGAGGCCCAAAGCTGCCGCCGTGAGGCTACAGAATTTCATAAAGCTGCGGCGCGACACTCCCTGCCGCCGCAAGACGTCGTAAAAAGTTTCAGGCATAGCCGGCGCTCCTCCTGAGCGAAGATGCTTTTCGGGCGAACCGGCGATCGAGCGCCGGTCATGCTTCCGCTATCGCAATTGCCATGCCAATAGCGATTATTGTATATGTTCAATGTGTTAGCACCGCATTTGCGGCATTTTGGCAGTGCGGCAATCGGACGCCGGCTTTCCAGTTCGCCGTTGCCTGCGGAAAGAGATTGTCCATCGCATCGGAGCGAAATTCTCGCCCTCCGGCGGCACCAAGGCTTCGGAAGCCGGCGCAGCAAATCGCTGTGTCTTTTTCCCCGATGTATTAACCGGCTCCGATCTTTCCCTGGCGGCTCGGTAAGTCAGATGGTCGCGGTAGAGACGAGGATTGCCCCTCGCCCTCCGCGTAGACCCGGCTCGATCTCTGAACCTAAAAACGGCAGTTGACCTCCGCGCCTCGCAATTTCGAAGCGGCCATTCAACCTATTGATGTAGGCTCTGCCGGTCAGGCCGGCGCCATAAGACGCGGTGGAGGATGCAGTTGGCGCCCAC
>JBKQNN010000176.1:0-5703 GCA_052145975.1 Rhodomicrobium sp.
TCACCTTCGGGCGGGGTGCGCGTCTGATAACGGGCCTCGCTCCGCTTTTTGAGGACCGGAAAATGCCGCCCGGAATGCAGAAAGCGAGCCAGGAGCCCAAGGCCACGCCTTCTCCCCTTTAGCCGGAAGCTAGGAAGCCCAGCGATAAAGGCGCGCGATTAGGCTGCCGCCCTTCGCGACCCTAGTCTCGCGCCGCAAAAGCGCATCGAGGCTGCGGCCAGCGGCGTAGACGTAGAACATCCAGCAGATCACGAGGATGAAAATGAACTCCATGGCCACTCGCCCGGATGCGTGTGAAGGCCAAGATAGAGCTGGGCGGCGAAAACCATGCCCAGCGGCGCGAAGGGGCGCACGCCGAACCCGGGCAACGACAGGAGCTCGTGTCCTCAAGAAATGCGCTGGGTAATAAGCAAAGCACACATGTGTCTCGAGTGCCACATGGGCCGGTTTGGGTCAGGCTCGGTGGTCGAGGCCGCCAAATATGACAGGCCGCTCACCCTCCAGTAGCCGAAAGAATTTTTGCACCTGCGAAGAATGGAGCAGTGGGCCAACAACGGACCATAATCCTCAGCCGATGAGCTGGTCAAACTCGATTCACCGTGATCGTGCGGCCGCATCGCGAGTGGCCATAAAGAGGAAAGTCTTTCCGGGAGATGGCCTTGCGCACCGAAGAGCAGTTGGACATACCAGACGGTAAGCCGGCATTCCATTACACCCAACACAGGCCAGTTTATGGACCGCGAGGCAAAAGCTAATCAAGGCCTGCCCGGCGGAACGCTTCGAGATAGTGTTCCTCAGCCGGACCCATTTCACTTGCCAGCCAGGCCAGCGACAGATGCCCGACGAAAGCAAATGGGCGGCGTTGTCGATTTTTTTGGGCGGCAGCTTGATCCGGAAACAAACCACCCATTCGAGAACTATGGTTAGGAGCCACCGTAATTTTGGCGGCCTTTTGGGGAAGCCATGAGGACGATCATTCCGTTCTTTGCCGCTATAGCTGCTGCCTATACGCCGCCCGCCGCGCATGCCCAAACTACCTCCATAGAGGAAGGACGTCAGATCGCTCAAAAGTTCTGCGCCAATTGTCATGCCATAGGACCGGTGGGAGACAGTCCCCTCGCAGATGCCCCTCCCTTTCGGCAAATCGCTGCAAATCGCAATGCCAGAAACTTGAAAGAAGTTCTTGGCGAGGGGATGATCGTCGGGCATCCGAATATGCCGCAGTGGCGGTTCGGAGCGGAGGACGTAAGCTCCCTCATCGCATACCTGAAAAGCCTTAGCGGGAAGGGGTAGCCCATACGGCAAAGGGAAGCCGGACGCTCACGGCGACATAGCCTTCAAAGGCGCAGGAGGCTTTGGTGGACTACGCCGGAAATGAGAGCCGGCGGTTCAGCACTTTGGCGTTTCTGGTTTTGCCGGAAACTAACGTTCATGCTTGAGGCTCAGAATATAGGCGATAATGTTATCGCGTTCATTTGGGGTTAGTACGAAGTTGGGCATGTTTTCGTGAACGGAGTGGAGGATGACCGCAAGGCTGATACCCGTCATACCCGGTGTATTCGCGATATCCTGAAAGCTTGGCGCTAGATGGTTCGGGGGAGAATTTATCCCCTTTTTCGACGGCGTGACAGTAGGCGCAAACTTGGAGCGAAAGGCTTGACCGGGAACCGCCTTGGCGTCCCAGCTTCCGGCATCGCTACAAAGCACGCAACTTGGCGGCACAGCGGCGAAGCCCAGGCCTTCAAGAAGAGGGAGCCTTTCATGAATGGCGGCGCGGACCGGAGCGCTATGGTCTCACGGCAATCGGGAACCTTGCCGCGGTCACAAGTGAGCCTGGGGATTGTAAGCCGGGGCGCCCGCCGCGGGATTTTGATCGACGTTTACAGCTGAAGGTTAAGCTGCCCCGATCTTATCGGAGCTGCGAGTCCGCAGGCGACCCCGATTTACCCTTCGGGTTGGACACTTGGTGCACCAACGTCGCGCGCCATATCATAGATTACCGCCGGTGTGGTACAGGTGGCGTCGATGGCGTCCGGCCAGCGGCAAGGCTAACGATTTGCGGAATGAGCATGGCAGCGGTGATAATCCCGATCCCCCGGCGGGACTTCGACCCCTCGGAAGCCGCCGTGAGCTGGAAAGTGCTCACGGGCCTCGGACACGCCGTCGCCTTCGCAACCCCCGATGGCAACCAAGCCGAGGCCGATCCGCAAATGCTCACCGGGCAGGGCCTCGATCCATGGGGCTTCATCCCCGGCCTGAACCGGATCAAGGCACTGGGGCTGATCGTGCGCGCCAACCGCGAAGCGCGGCAAGCTTACCGGAGCATGGCCGCCAGCAAAGCCTTTCAGAAGCCCTTGCGCTGGCAGGAGGTCTCTGAGGCGGAATTTGACGGCCTGCTGCTGCCGGGCGGGCATTGGGCGCGCGGCATGCGCGAATATCTGGAAAGCCCGGTGCTTCAAAACCTTGTCGTGGAGTTTTTCGCGGCGGACAAACCCGTGGCGGCGATCTGCCATGGCGTGCTGCTCGCGGCACGGAGCCGGAATGAGACGGGGAAATCGGTGCTCTACGGGCGCAAGACGGTTGCGCTCACCTGGGTGCTAGAAAGAGCCGCCGTGGCCTTCGGACGGATCGCGCGCTTCTGGGACCCGCATTATTACCGCACCTATCCCGATCAGCCGGGCCAGCCCAAGGGCTATATGTCGGTGCAGCAGGAGGTGACGCGCGCGCTCGCCAGCCCGGCAGATTTCATCGATGTGCCAGAGGGCGCGCCGGATTACCGCATGAAAACCAGCGGGCTTACGCGCGATAGCATGGTGGATGAGCGGCCGGCTTGGGTGGTTTGCGATGGAAATTATGTTTCGGCGCGCTGGCCGGGGGATGTGCACACCTTTGCGAAGCGGTTCGCGGGACTCCTGGAGGCGCGCCAGGGGCGTTAGGCCGGGAGCCGACCTTTTTGAGTATTGGCAGGAATGGCTCTTCCTGGGGGATAAGCGGCATTCCTAAACCAGCGGCCCAACGCATTACCGCCGCGACACTCTTTGGCTTTCCCATCCACGGTCTGTACCAGCAACCAGACCACCTTTGCCGCTCAGCGTCACAGTTGCGACAAAGACCGAACCTAGTTCTAACTAATAGCATTGGGGGACGTCGATGTTTTGGACTGGCAGCAAAAGCCCTCTCGAAGCCGAGGAAGAGGATTGGCTCGCAGAGTGCGCCTGGCTTCTGGAGGAATTTGGACCCGGGAGGTTGAAGCAAACGCCCCTCGTGCTGCCGTCCGGCGAGTTTTTCCCGCCCACAAAGTCCAAAGGGCACGCCCGGGCCGAGCATCTCTTCGATTGCGTGAAGCGCCTGGCCGGCACGGAAAACTGGCCTTACAAGCTCGTGCCGCAGGAGAGCTGCATAAACCCCGTGCTCTCGGGTCTCGCAGTCGTCAAGAACGCCCCTTCCGATCCGGCAGGCACTTTGCTGTGGAGACAGACGGGCAGATCAGGATCGCAGTGCGGCGGCCAGCCCTTCAACGATTTGCCGGATCCTGTTCAGGCCGACCAGACGGGAATTTTGAGATGGGTGTGCTTTCGCGCAATCCGGCGCCTCGGGATGGCCCACGTGTCAGGAAGGCCGATTCCGGACGGTTAGGGGATCGGCCTGGAGTTTCTCTTACTGGCAGCTAACCGGCTGTGCCAGGTAGTTCCTTGGTTATTCCTCGGAGCGTCGCTCTCGGCGATCGACAAGTTGGGGGGCCGGTCCACAGCCTAGGGCCCGCGCTTCCTTCTCCCCATCGCGCTGCAATGTCTCCCTCTGCCGCCGAACGCAGTGGCGGAGCTGCGGCATTAAGCTTGGGACCCACTTGTAATAAAAAGTATCATCATAATCTAATAATTGATTGGTTGTGAACCGTCAAGGATACGATGCGCTATTCATAATACCAATAACATTAAATGACGAAATATAACTGGAGGTTAACAATGATACGCGTCTTCATCTCAACAGCTCTATTATCTGGTGCACTCTTAACGGCCATCTCCAGCGCCGTCCAGGCCCAGGAAATAGAGAAGAAAGGCATAGCTCCTTACGTGACGCACTTCATTTTCCGTCCTGTGGAAACTCTTGAGGTTCCAGGTGTGGGCACGGGCCAATTGTATGAAATGACAGGGTCGACGCAAAACCTCAAGGGTGAGCCCATGCTCGACAAGATGGCGGCGAGGTGCACGGCTCTCCGTGTGGAATCGGGCGGCAAGAAATGGATCGACGGCCTCTGCGCCCTGACCGACAAGGACGGGGATGTGATCATGTCGACCTTCGATACCCGCGATGTCGACGCTTCCGACCCGAAATTGAACTGCGGTGTCCACATCATCACTGGTGGCAGCGGCAAGTATGCCGGGATTACCGGGCGTGAGCCGTTTGCATGTGATGACATGCCTAAACTAGCCGGTAGTGGCGGCTATTTCGCGTTGGATATCCCCCATATGACGACATACGAGATCAAGGCGAAGACCGCGCGGAAGTGATGCCTAGGGCCAAATCTGGGTTGAATAACTCCCAGCAGGGCAGCGGGTATGATGCCGGGCGCGAAGTGGAAAGCGTGGGCGAGAGCGGCAAGCTTGCTGAGGAGCATGTTACCGCCCGGAGCACACTGGCGGCCCAGGGATCGCTGGCCTTAAGCTCGCCTAGTGCAGGCAGCCTTGCTTATCTTTCCACATCCTTTTGGAGATCGGTCGCCTTAATAATCATCGGTCTCCCGCTCGTCAACACAGCGGCACAAGATACTTATGTCGAGCTTGGCCGGCAAGTACACTCAGATTTCACGCCGCAGAAAGGGTCTTTCCTATGGTATGCAGTTGCAATAATCGTCGCAGGAGCTTTAGGATACATCATGAAGCTACGGGCTATCTCAATAGGGTTAGTGAGCTTAATCTTGCTGGCATTGTTCTTGAGTGACAAAACCTTTTTCAGTCAATTGGGTTCGCAGTTAATAAACCCTGTTGCGCCGGTAAAGCCAGATCAGCCGAAGCCAAGTATCGATGCGGTTGCAGGCATGAAAACAGGCAGTGATTTGCCCTTTTATCCGTTCGACTCAAAAGCGAACCCGGAAATGAAGAAGTGGTACGATTATTTTAACAATCCAACCACGAAAAATGAGAAAACGGGGCCGAGCCTTGGCGAGGCTCTAAAAGATTGTTTCTCGTGGCTGTTTTGAAACGGCGTAGAGGGCGAGCGGTCTACTTCGTTTCGCCAGTGTTCCGGGTCACGTTAATTAGATATCTATGATTGCGATCTCGTAGGGCGGTTCAGGCCGAGGCTGTGTAAAAAGTCCAGCTTTCCAAGAAAGTGATTCTACTTCAGAATCTCTCCTGCCAAGAGCGAGGTTATGGATGGCAGGCTTTGTGACCGGCGCAGACCGCGGCCAGGGAACGCTGTTTCCCGCGCAGCTGGAAGACTACGTTGCGGAAGACAACCCGGTACGGGTGATCGATGTCTTCGTCGATCAGCTCGATCTCGCCAAGCTTGGTTTTGGCGGCATCAATCCGAAGGAGACGGGCAGGCCCGCTTACCACCCCGCGGTGATGTTGAAGATCTACGTTTACGGCTACCTCAACCGCGTTCAATCGAGCCGCCGCCTTGAGCGGGAATGCCAGCGTAACGTCGAGGCGATGTGGCTGACGGGCTGCCTGGCTCCCGATTTCAAGACCATCGCCGATT
>JBKQNN010000177.1:0-9029 GCA_052145975.1 Rhodomicrobium sp.
GTGGAGGCGCGGCCAGTGCTTTTCGAGCGCGGGCCCTGGATAGTCGAAGTCCTCGTCGCTACCCGGAAAGCTTTTCCATTTCGGCTGCTTGGCTGGCATGGTCTCCTCCTCCAGAATCCAGGTATTGTTGCGAAAGGCGCTCGAACAGCGCGCGTGCATCGGGCGCCAGATAGGGGTTCGCCAGCGAGAGCGCATTGACGATCCCGCGGGTAAGCCCAAGCAAACATTCGTTGGCTGCCCAACGAATGTTTGCTTGGAGTCCATTGTTTTTGCAGAGTTTTTATCCCAAAACCGGTGGCCACTTTTGGGAAACTCTGCTTAGCGCCATCGGGCTGCCGGCGCGGATGAAGAACGAATTGGTAGGGCAGCCAGTAGGTTGCAATCATAATCATGCTCTCGGCGAGCGCATGGTACTGCGCCCGGCTTGCGCGCAGCTCGCCCTTTGACGCAGCCGTCTGCACCTGACGGGCGAGAATAGCCTGGAATTGCGTCTCGATTATGCGGCGCCGCGCCAATAGCTCGTTGAGGCCGCGGTAAAGGAAGCGGTATTCCAAAATAATTTCGAAGGTCAAATGGAGGAAAAGCCAGAGATAACAGGCCGGCGCGCGTGGCCACGGGGCTGGGGCTTTTCGGACAGGCGGGCAGACCGCCGCGCCCAAGCTGGGGTTGATCGTGAACAATCTGCTGTTTCAGGTTTTCCCGGAGACGCCAAAATAGACGGCGAGCCTGCGCCCCAGCTCACGCCGGACCAGATCGCCTTCTCAACCCTGTTCCCCGGTATTCATGTCTGACGCTGCCGGGGAGGGAACTCCCGGAGACGCATATGCGTATTCACATGCCCCTCATTCTAATCGCTTGCGCGGCAATGCTAGCTGCCCCTGCGGCCGGCGCAAGGACCGTCCATCGCGAGCGCTACATTCACAAGACGTATCACCGGCCCGTGCAGCCCCTGTATTGGCGGCGAAGCACAACAGCAGGGTGGCGATACCGGGACAATTACGGTTGGGACAACAGCTGCTTCGATCTTCCTTGGCTTGCCTCTCAATTCGCATGCAGCGCACACGGACGCTGATCGCCGATACCGCATACGTTTGAGCAGCCGATGCATCCCAACTGTGGAGTTATTTTCCTAGAAATTCCGCATTGGATCGCGCTCATAGAGGGCCTGCGTTAGTCGACGAGCGCCCACGGGTCGATGATGGCGACGCCCAGATAATCGAAATCGGAGACGTTGCGAGTGGCGAGCGTGAGGCCGTTCTCCTTCGCGGTAGCGGCGATCAGCGCATCGGGCAAATGCAGCACACGCCCGCGCTTGCGGACATCGGCGCGCAAAGAAGCGGCCAGTTTTGCTTCGCGCTCGCCAACGGCCAAGACGTTGTTTCCAAACGCGGAGACAACAGCCGCCATCGCCGTCTCAAGTTCCGCCCGCCGCCGGCCTACCGGCAGCAAGGCGATGCCATATTCGATTTCGTGCAGGGAGATGACCGATACGAAGACTTCTGCCTGTTTCCGCAAAAAGGCCGTAACGCGTGGCTCGGGTGCCGGCTTGCCAATCTCGGAAAGCACGTTGGTGTCGAGTAGCAGCCGCGTCATTTGCGCTCAAGCAGCCCGGCGGGCGGTAGCGCGGAAAAATTGTCTTCGCCGAAATCTTCAGCGGTCCAGCCCTCAAAGGGAGACGGACGATCCGGCTCATGCCGGTCCGGCAGCTCAAGATCGCCGATGCGCGGCATATTCTCGACGAGCCAGCGGCCGAGCGGAATTTGCGGCTCCTCGCGCTTGAGCCATTCTTCCTCCGGCACGATGACATAGCACGCCTTGGTGCCGATGCGCTGCGGGCCTTCCGTGCTCGCAAGCCGCAGGATCTCGGAGAGCCGCGCCTTGGCCTCGGCTACGGTCCATATTTTATGCGGTTCTACGTTCATGAGGCGCCTCCCATTAGCGGACTAGACTATACTAGACCAGGCGCTGACCGTTTTCCAGCTTCACATAACTGCTTATTTATATACATATAGCCATTTTGCCGAACGAAGCCAATTTCAACCCCTCCTTAAACATTCCGGCGCGGGATCGCTCCAGGGCTTGGGAACGCGCGGCCGGTATAACACTGGCCGGGGATAAGTTTCGGCCAAGCCTTCCCCCCGCCCCGCGCCTGCCATTAAGCTTCGCCCACCGGAACAGAATCGCGGGCCAGGGAGCGAATATTGTCAGCGCCGTCACTAAAGCAGAAGGAGCGCGCGGCCGAGCCGGCGGGGGCGGCGAACGCCACGCCGATGATGGCGCAGTATCTTGAGGTGAAGGCCAAGCACCCGGATTTCCTGCTCTTCTACCGCATGGGCGATTTCTTCGAGCTGTTCTTCGACGACGCGGTGCAGGCGTCGGGCGCGCTCGGCATTCAGCTTACGAAGCGCGGGAAGCATGCGGGCGAGGACATCGCGATGTGCGGCGTGCCGGTGTCGCGCGCGGACGAATATTTGCAAAAGCTGATCCGCAAGGGCTTCCGCGTGGCGGTGGCCGAGCAGCTCGAAGACCCGGAGCTTGCCAAGAAGCGCGGGCCTAGGGCGGTGGTGCGGCGCGACGTGGTGCGGCTGGTCACGCCAGGCACGCTCACCGAGGATGCGCTGCTGGTCTCGGGCGCGAACAATTTTCTCACGGCGGTGGCGAAGGCCGGCAAAGCCGTGCCGCGCTATCATCTGGCATCGCTCGATATCTCGACGGGCGAATTTCTGGTGAGCGAAACCGCCGCCGCCGACCTCGAAGGCGAACTCTTGCGCCTGCGCCCGGCCGAAGTCCTTCTGCCCGAGGACGAGCTTGGCGACGCAGCGATCAAGCGGGCCAGCGAAGCGGCCGGCGCGCCGCTGTCGCCGCTATCGCGGGCGCGCTTCACCAAGGCGAGCGGCGAGCGCGAGCTGAAGGAGGCGTTCGAGGTGGCCGCCCTCGACGGCCTCGGCTTTTTCACCGAAGACGATCTCGCGGCCATCGGCGCGCTCCTCCACTATGTGAACCTCACGCAAATGGGCGAGCGGCCGGCCCTGCGTGCGCCCAAGCGCGAAGCGCCGGGCGCGCTGATGCTCATCGACGCGGCGACGCGGGCGAGCCTGGAGCTGGTGCGGCCCAAGAACGAGGGCGCGCCCACGGTGTTTTCTGCCATCGACCGCACGGTGACGGCGGCCGGCGCGCGCGAGCTGATGAGCCGGCTGGTTTCGCCGTCGGCGGATGTGGAACTGATCAACCGGCGGCTCGACGCGGTCGCCGCCTTCATCGACGATTGGGCGACGCGTGAGCGCATCCGCAGGGTGCTCAAGAGCACGCCGGATATGAGCCGTGCGTTGTCCCGGCTGAAGTTGAAGCGCGGCGGCCCGCGCGATCTGGGCGGCCTTCGCGACGGCCTCCTCGCGGCGGAACACATAAGCGAAATGCTCGCCACTGCTACCACCCTGCCGCCCGAGCTGAAGGAAATCGCTCAAGCCCTCGCCTCATTAAGCGGTCCTGCGCGTTCAGAAGACCCCCTCACCCCAGCCCTCTCCCCCAGGGGAGAGGGAGTTGGCTGCGGCCTCTCGTTGAGGCGAGAGGACAATTCCAGCGTCCTCTCTCCCCTTGGGGAGAGAGACAGAGTGAGGGGGTCTTCTACCTCTGCACAAAAGGATGCCCCGGCCAATTTTCCTGATCGCGCCACGCTCACGGACCGGCTGCGGGCGGCGCTTGGCGACAACCTTCCCTATTTCACGCGCGATGGCGGCTTCATCGCGGCGGGCTACGACGCCGCACTCGACGAGCTGCGGCAGCTCGCGGCCGGCACTAAGGTGGTGCTGGCTAAGCTGCAGGCGGCTTATGCGGCGCAGACCGGCATCAAAACGCTCAAGATCCAATACAATCAGGTGTTCGGCTATTTCGTCGAGGTAAGTCCCGGCACCGCTGCCGCGTTGCAGGCCGAGCCGCATGCGGCGATGTTCCGGCATAGGCAGACGCTCGCCAACGCCGTGCGCTTCACCACGGACGAGCTTTCCGCGCTCGAAAGCCGCATCCTGAACGCCACGAGCGAGGCGCTGGCGCGCGAGCTTGCGCTGTTCGACGCGTTGGTGGGCGCGGTGCTCGCAGCCGAGGAAGCAATTGCGAACGCCGCCGCCGCTCTCGCCGCGCTCGACTGCACCGCCGCGCTGGCGGAACTCGCGCAAGCACAAAACTATGTCCGGCCGCACGTTGACGGCAGCCGCTGCTTCCTCGTCGAAGGCGGCCGCCACCCAGCCGTGGAGCAGGCGCTCGCGCGCGAAGGCTGCGCCTTCATCGGCAACGCGTGCAAGCTCGATGGCTCGGGCGAGCGCGCCCCCGGCTTCCTGACCGTGACCGGTCCGAACATGGCCGGCAAATCTACCTACCTGCGCCAAAACGCGCTCATCGCCGTGCTCGCGCAGGCCGGTTCCTTCGTGCCCGCCGCGTCGGCGCATATCGGCGTGGCCGACCGGCTGTTCGCCCGCATCGGCGCCGCCGACGACCTCGCGCGCGGCCGCTCCACCTTCATGGTCGAGATGACCGAGACGGCGGCGATCCTCAACCAGGCGACGCGGCGCAGCTTCGTCATCCTCGACGAGATCGGGCGCGGCACGGCAACGTTCGATGGGCTTTCCATCGCCTGGGCGGTGCTGGAGCACCTGCACGATGTCATCTTCTGCCGCGGCCTCGTCGCCACGCATTACCACGAGCTGACGCGGCTCGCGGACGACCTGCCGCGCGCCGCCAATGTGCGCATGGCGGTGACGGAGTGGAAGGACAGCATCGTGTTCCTGCACGCGGTCGAGTCGGGCCCCGCGAACCGCTCCTACGGCGTCCAGGCCGCGCGGCTCGCGGGGGTCCCGAAGCCCGTACTTGCGCGCGCGAAGCAGGTTCTGGCCCAGCTCGAAAAGGGCGCCGGCCCGCACGGCCCGCTCACTCTGCCAACCGACATGCCGCTGTTTTGCGCGCCCGCCAAGAGCGAGGCGGAGGTAGCCGCGCCGCATCCCGTGCTGGAGCAACTCGCCGCGCTCGACACCGACAACCTCAGCCCCCGCGAAGCCCTCGAAATTCTCTACAAGCTCAAAAAGGAGCTTTGAGCGCGCCCAGCCGGGCTACGCTAGAGCCTATCCGCTTTTGATGGAATCAAAAGCGGGGCTCTAATACCAACGGTCATAAGTCTTGACCCTTCGCCGTCATTACGAGTTTCGCACCGGCCGCCGCGGCCGGCCCTTCTGGATGAAAAAGCCCGGCTCCGCTTCGGCTTTGCGCCGAACTTGTTCTTCCTAGCGAAGCGAAGCAGATGCAAAGTCTCCTTGGCCCTTCTGGATCGCCACGGCGGCAAGGGCCGCCTCGCGATGACGGGAGTGTTCCAAAGCGGTCAGGACTTTTGACCGTTGGTATAAGTCTTTGTTTAATCGTGCGTCTTATCGGAAAAAACCGCTCACACTTTTTCCGGACGCACTCTAGTGGTCAAAACCCAAGACGTGCCCGCCGAGGTCGCAGTTGGGACCGGATATCGCGTTGGGATTTCAGCCCGTCCGCGATGCCTTCGAATGCGGACATGGTGTCTTCAACATCGATGGCGCGGGCATTCTAATCGAGGGGCGAGCGGATAATTACTATGATGCTCGTAATTTAGCGAACCTGAGTTTAAGCGAGAAGCCCAACCGTTGGCAGAACCCTGGCAACAGTAATAGCGGCAAATCCGGCGGCATACTTTATCAAACGTTAATCTTACCCTTTTTCATTCGCGAGACGCAGGCTGACCTGGCTTGTGGCAGCGCCGAGAGCCGATTACCTTGAAAACCGATGATGTTAGACCGCGTATCCATCTCCAGCATCCCGCTTTTCTCGCATCTAAGCCCCTCACATCTCGATCAAGTCGAGCGGCTCGTGCGTCTCGCCGCCTATCAGGCGGGCGAAACTGTGTTCCAGGAAGGCACAGCTTCCTCTTACCTGCTCTATATAATTATCGAAGGGGAGGCGGTGCTATCGAAAAGAGCGCGTTGCGCCGTTACTGGTGAGGCTCTTAACTATGAACTCGAAGTCCGGCGAAGGAACCAAATCTTTGGTTGGATATCGGTGCTCGACGGAAAGCCATTGCCCATGACGGTGATGGCGAGAACGCCGCTGACCCTCGCCATTCTCGATTTGAATGATGGCAGCATGGGATCGCCTGCGCGCCACATCAGAAACGTGCTTATTACCGAGCTGCGGCGCTATCTTGCCTGCTTCGTCCGGAGTTCGCTCGAAACTCGCGTGACCAGCCTGCAGCACGAAGCCGAATATGCCCACTACCGCAACGCCGTGGGCGCGGTCGTCATTACCACACTCGCGCTTCTATCTTTCTATACATTGACGCTGAGTTTGCTGCCGCGCTTCGAAAGCGCGCTCGAAGTCAATTTCGTGTTGAGCCCCATCGTCATTCTTTTCTTCGGGGCCTTTTTCTTCCCGGTAATCGAGAAAAGCGGCTTTCCACACGCCTTTTTCGGCTTGCGCTTGGACAATTGGCGAACAGCGCTGCCTTTCGCGGCCCGTTGGTCTCTGGCGTTCCTCGGCATCGTGGTTCTGCTCAAATGGCTTTTTATTGCCACGATACCCAGGTTGCACGGTCTTGACGTAATAAGTTTTGCCGATGTCCGCGTAGATGGCCAGAACGGCACGAACACGCCCTGGTACCTCGTCGCTGCCGCGGTTTATCTTCTCCTGGTCCCAGTGCAGGAATTTGTGGCCCGCTGCGGCGTTCAGGCGCCGCTCTATGCGTTCCTGCAGGGAAGCGAACTCAAACGCGGCGGCTTGTCGATCCTCGTGTCCAATCTCGTGTTCTCCGCCGTCCACGCTCATATCGGCGTGGGCTTCGCGCTCGTTAGCTTCATCCCCGGTCTTTTCTGGGGCTGGATTTTCCTGAGGACAAACTCGCTGCTTGCAGCTTCGCTTTCCCACCTTTTGATCGGCGGCGCCGGCGTTTTCCTCTTGGGCATCGAAGAACTCGTCCGCGCCCTCGGCTAAGAAAAGCTACAGGCCGCACCGGCCATCCGCAGAAAGACATTTAAAAAGCCGTTCATCCAGAAGCAATGTCCGGTAACCTCGCGCCATTGGAGCCTTTGATCGGCAATCCGAGCCCGAGTACCCTGCGAAGGTGGCCAAACTCGATTAGCAAAGCTGTTTGACGTCAGGGAAGTTGCCGGCATTGCCCGGTTCACGCAATCCCCTCAAGGCAGCTTGCGAATCACAATACGACGCTGGGAGCAGCTTCCATGAATGTGACACGTCGCGTCGCCATGAAAGCCGGATTCGGTGCTGCCCTTTCGGCACTAAGTCTGCGGCCGCTGCGCGCCGATGGCCTGCTGGATAACCAGAAGGAAGGAAATGTCCCCATGTCCCATCACCTCGATACCCCTCTCGCAGCCAAGAACGGCCAGCTTTATATCGACGACCTGTACGTCTTCTCAGGCGATGGCAGCACCGTGTTCATCATGGACGTCAACTCGAACATTACAGGGGTCTATGCGAAACCAGGTTTCCACCCGGAGGCGCGCTATGAGTTCAAGGTGCACTTCGACGGAGCCGATTTCGAAGCCCTGACGTACCGCGTGTCCTTCGGCCAAGCGGACTCGGATGGACGGCAGGCAATGAGATTGCACGCTCTCACTGGCAGGGACGCGCGCGAAGACGCCTCCGCCGGCGATCTCGTTTTGGAAGGCTGGACAGGCGAGCCAGCCAGCGCGGGTGGCATCCGGCTATGGGCGGGACGCGCCGCGGACTCGTTCTACATCGACCTGTCGCTACTCGCGAAGGTCAACGGCGCAATAAGAGACGGGACAGCAGTGGACCTGCCGGCATGGCGCCCGGAAGAGGCTAAGAATAGTTTCGCTGGCACGACTGTCGAATCGATTGTACTTGAGGTCTCCCATCGGCATCCCCGATTGAAACCGGGCGCGCGCATCGGCGTCTGGTGCGCCACTAAACTCGCCACAGACTCTGGCGGCTGGCGGCAGATTAACCGCGCTGGGCACCCCATGATGTGGCCGATCTTCTGGCCAGACGACATTTACTTCAACAATCCCGCCGACACGCGGCACCCTTCGCAAGACGTCAATGCCGTTGGCAAGTGGCTCAGTGACAAGGTCTCCGCTGTCGTAGCGGCAAGCGGGACATCAGGCGACCCCCAGGGCTACGGTCAAACTGTGGCCCAGGAACTCTTCCCCGATGTCCTGCCCTACGTGGTAGGTACGCCTGCGATTTACAGCTTCGCTGCCCGCAACGGCCGGTCGATGGCCGACAACGCACCGGAAGCAATGCTGTCCCTCGTCGCGGGCACAGCTGTGCCCTCAGGGCTGAAGCCGTCCATCACCAAGCAGCAACGCGCGGACACGTTTCCATACGTCATACCGGCGTGACAGGCCTCGTGCAGCGATGTGATATAGCCTCCGCGGCAAGCAACACGCGCATCATCCAGGGGGCTGCCCGTATCAGGCCGGATTTCGCGATCGTTCATGCAAAGCCTTCAGGCCACTAAAGTGAGACAATGGATAGTTGCGGAATTTGGCCAAACCCTGTCTCCGCCTTAATCCTAGATCCGGCAGTTGCAATTGATCTGGCTGCGGAAATGCCTGGCGAAACAGCGCGCAGCTGGATGTTGCCTTTTCACCCAAAGGGTGAAAAGGCGGGGCACGGATTGCAGACCGTCATTCCCGCGAAGGCGGGAATCCATTTCCGATGCCGGAACAAGACCTTGGATGGGTCCCCGCCTCCGCGCATATGCGCTAAAATAACGCTAAGTAACGGATTACGCAGAGGGAAGCTCCCCTCACCCTGTCCCTCTCCCCATGGGAGAGGGAACCCTCGAACTGCCGTCACGGTTATTCAGGCGTCCCCTCTCCCCCATCCGCATTCGCTTGCGAATGCGGACGCTATAATACCAACGGTCAAAAGTCCTGACCGCTTTGGAACACACCCCGTCATCGCGAGGCGGCCCTTGCCGCCGTGGCGATCCAGGAGCACCGTCAGTGACTTGACTGGATTGCTTCGCTTCGCTCGCA
>JBKQNN010000178.1:0-27897 GCA_052145975.1 Rhodomicrobium sp.
CCTGCCAAAGTGGTTATCACAGCCGTTATGCGGAAACTCATCGTCACGCTCAACGCCATCCTCCGCTCCGGCGAGCCCTGGCGCCACGCCCAAACCGCTTGACAGCCAAGACGGTAGATAACGCCTCAGGCGTTTCCGGGATGACAGCGGCGGAAGCAATCAGCCGGATTCGGTAAAATCCCGATATTGCGCCCGGCAGCGATGCCCGGCTGGTTTTCAAACAGCCGGTATCGAGTGCTCCTTGGACAATTCCAGCCGGGGCGTAGCAGAGAGTTTCAAGCTGCCTTTTTCAGGCGCGGTTTGGTGCGGAAGGTCCGCTGCTCGATGTAATCCAGCACCTGCCCGGCAACGTCGATGTTTGTGGTCCGCTCGATGCCTTCCAGCCCGGGCGAAGAGTTGACCTCAAGCAGCAACGGCCCATTCGCCGACCGCAAAATATCGACACCGGCAAATTTCAAGCCGAGCTTGTTCGCGGCCTTGATGGCAAGCTTGCGCTCTTCCGGCGAGATCTTGGTCTCCAAGGCGATGCCGCCTTTGTGCAAATTGGCGCGGAAGTCGCCGTTGACCGAGCGCCTGACCATGGCGGCGATCACCTTGCCGTCGAGCACGATGCAGCGCAGGTCTTGCCCGGCGGACTCGGAAATGAACTGCTGAACGAGAAAGCTCGCCTCGGCATTTCGCAGGGCTTCGATAAGTGCCACGGCGGCTTTGCGGTTTTCGGCCAGGACCACGCCCTTGCCCTGCGTGCTGTGCAGGAATTTTACCACCAGCGGCGTCCCGCCGACCATCTTTATGAGGTCCTCGGTATCGTTGTGCGAGCTGGCGAAGGCGGTATTGGGCGTAGGCAGCTTATGCATCGCCATCAGCTGGTGGGCGAAGAGTTTGTCGCGGCTCTGCAAAATGGCTTGCGCCGAATTCAAAACCTTCGCGCCCGTCATCTCGAATTGCCGCACAACCGCGGTGCCGTAGGCGGTAACGGAAACCCCAATCCGCGGTATGACGAAATCGTAATAGGGAAGCGCCTTGCCTTCGTAATGCACCGCGCTCGCGATGGACTTGATGTCCATATAGCAGCGAAGTGTGTCGATCGGCTCGATAACGTGATCGCGTGCCTCCGCCGCCTCGATTAAGCGGCGGTTCGAAATGTTGCCGGGCTCCATCGTTAGCAGCGCGATCCGCAGCGACCGGCGCAAGGGCGCGGTCAGCGCCTGCTCCGCATAAACGTCGAAGTCGAGCTTTTCCTGCAAGTATTCGGACCAGGGGTGGATATTGATCGATTGCGCCTCGAGCGCGCTGCGGCCAAGCAGCATCCGGTGCGCCATGGTGTGCCTGTTGGAAAGCGATACCTCGATAGGCCATTCCCGCCCGCCGATCCGGATCGGCGTTTCGATGATATAGCGATGCTCGGCCTGTCCGTTGGAGCTGCGCACATAGCGGCGGTCGACGGCCTTAGCGGTACACCACACTTCCACATCCGAATTGTAATCGACGGGGTGCACGGCGAAGCGGACGCGAGGCGCCTCCGCGGGTCCAAAGGTTTCGATTGAAAATGCATGCAACGCCGACGTCTTGGCGCCAGTGTCGATCTTTGCCTTCAATGCCGGTAAACCGAGCTGCGGAAGTGCTACCCATTCGCGCCAGCCCAAAACAAGCGGTTCCATCAAAATCCTTCCCCCAGCATGGTGGCCGTCGAACAAATTTTTACTGGATGACTTACCGTTCGCAATCCGGCTCGAAGTCCGGGTTTTCGTGCGCGGCAAAAACTAACCCGGCGGGCAAGTCGCTTGTTCCGCAACTTGTCATGCAACTAGCACAGGATCAATTCGCTTTTGTGACAAGTTTAAACCGCTCCACAGGGCCCGCCGCGGTGGGTGTCCGCCTTGCAGAACCGGCCAGGCTCGCTACCTTCCGGCAGGCATTGGAGCTTCCTTAACACGGCTCGGCGTGATTCGCTTGCGACGCAGTCCCGAAGGTTTGAACGCTGCACGGCTTTTTGGGAGACGATACACTAGCGGCGATGACGGCGGCCGGCATTACAGGCGCAGGAGGCGTTCCGGCAAACAACGCTCCGTCAATTCCTCATCCCCCAGGCTTCCCGGCGCCCCGCTTTCCGCGGCATAGCGCTTGGCACAGACGCTGATCTTCGGCGGCGTATGGGATGCGTCGAAGAGATCGTAGGCAGTCTTCAGATCGCGCCAAAACCCGTTCCACCGGCCGCCACCCAGCATGGCAAATTGCGGCTCCGTCATCCGGAATGGAAAGACATGGACGCTAAAGCGCTTTTGGCCTCCGTCTAAAGCGGCAACAATGAGCTCCCAGATCTCATCGATCACAGGATCGGTCATCGCGTAGCAGCCAGCCGACATGCAGGCACCGTGCACCATGACAAACGAGCCGGTGCGGCCGTTGGCTGCGTCGTAGAGATTAGGGAAGCCGAGATTGAACGACCGGCGGTAGCTGCTGTGCGGATTGAGCTGGCCGCGGCCCACAGTGTAGAAGCCCTCGGGCGCCTGGAAATCGCCCTCATAGCGCTTCGGCCCAAGCTCTCCCGAATAGCGGCAAATGGGATAGGCCGCGAACAGCACAAAGCCGCTTCCGTTCTTCATCCATAGCTCAAGCTCCTGTTCCCGCTTGAAGATCCGGATGAACACGGGGGTGCCCCGCGCGAGGCCTTTTGCGGCCAGCCGCTCACTGAGCCGGCTGAGGTCCGGCGTGCCGGGAAGGGGCCAGCCAAGTTGCGCATAGAGAAGGCGCTGGGCGTCGTGAATGGCAAGGCGGATGCGGCCCGTCCCCTCCTCGCCGCGCCCTGTGTACCCAAGCCACAGCAGCATCGCCACCGCAAAGGCAAGCGCACCGGCAATCGCCATGCCGAGAACGATCCTGCTAATCGGAACAAGCACTCGCATGGTTTCTTGTCGCGTCCCTCGATATTTATTTCGCGCCGGCCCTCGGCCTTGCGTGCGGTGTTACTCTCGACGCGATTGCGAAGAAGTTTCCAAGGGACGGCCTTGGTTGAAAGTCTTGACTTCGTCGATATCGCCGAAAATGTTATATCGAATTGGTACGGTCGTACTCCCATCGGCAAGCGGTTTTGTCAGAACAATTTCGAAACCATTGTTTGGTGTTTCACGCACCAAGTCTGCAGCAGGGCCGTTGATACTCATGAAGGCCGGCAACGCCCAGCGCCCTTGCCGATTCGCATATACGACGTTCACCGAACCGTTGTTAATGCAGCGCATGTTGATTATGCGGTACCATAGCTGACCGGCGGTGGCTTCATGCACATCCGTCGCCGTGCATCCCGAGATAACGGGATTGCCGGTGGCCCAGCCATAGGCGAATCGATAGCCCCATTGGATGGAATCGTTATATCTGACAGCAACAAAGATGACTGAGCCAGCAAGGATGGCGGAGACTGCACCCGCGATCCACCAGCCATAACGATGACGGCGGGGAGTGGGTGTGCTTGTAGGTGACACGGCATTCTCCTCTCAACGATTGCGGCAAGTGCCGTCATTTAGCCATTCCGCCATTGCGTAAGGTTTGAATATGGGACGGTCAAGCCTCGCGGCGGCTGGCCGAACCTTTGTAAAGCTTCACGCGCACTTTGCCGGTGACGAACTCCTGGCTCTTGCCGATCGCCGCCTGCAGCATTTCGCGCTCCGGCGAGAACCAAAAGCCGTTGTAGATCGTCTCGGCGTAGCGCGGCATCAGCTCGTCCTTGAGGCGGGCGGCGCCGCGGTCGAGCGCGATGCTTTCGATGCCGCGATGGGCAGTCAGCAGGATAGTGCCGCCCGACGTCTCGTAAATGCCGCGCGATTTCATGACGGCAGCCGCCATTGAATGCGTGCCCACCGGCGCGAAATTTGATATTCACGCACCCAATCCGCAAACGGCATCTGGCACTTCACCGAATGGAAGCTCTATGAGTACGATCCTGCAAAGCCTGCCCAAAGGGGAAAAAGTCGGCATCGCTTTCTCGGGCGGTCTCGACACCAGCGCAGCACTCCTGTGGATGAAGCAGAAAGGCGCACGCGTCTTTGCCTATACCGCCAATCTCGGCCAGCCCGACGAGGCCGATTACAACGAGATCCCACGCAAGGCCATGGAATATGGCGCCGAAAATGCGCGGCTCGTGGATTGCCGCAAGCAACTTGCCCACGAAGGTATTGCCGCCATCCAAGCGTGCGCCTTCCACATCAGCACCGGCGGCATCGCCTACTTCAACACCACGCCGCTTGGCCGCGCCGTAACCGGCACGATGCTGGTCGCGGCGATGAAGGAAGACGGCGTCGATATCTGGGGCGACGGCTCGACCTTCAAAGGCAACGATATCGAGCGCTTCTACCGCTACGGTCTCTTAACCAATCCGCACCTCAAGATCTACAAACCCTGGCTCGACCAGCAGTTCATCGACGAACTGGGCGGCCGCGCCGAAATGTCGGCGTTCATGACCGCCAATGGCTTCGGCTACAAGATGAGCGCCGAAAAGGCCTATTCGACCGATAGCAACATGCTGGGCGCAACCCACGAGGCCAAGGATCTGGAGCACCTGGACAGCGGCATCAAGATCGTCAATCCCATCATGGGCGTGCCGTTCTGGCGCGACGACTGCGCCGTCAAGGCCGAAACCGTCGCCGTGCGTTTCAGCGAGGGCCTGCCCGTAGCGCTGAACGGTCAGAGCTTCGCCGATCCTGTCGCGCTGTTTCTTGAGGCCAACGTCCTTGCCGGCCGGCACGGCCTTGGCATGAGCGACCAGATCGAGAACCGGATCATCGAAGCCAAGAGCCGCGGCATTTACGAAGCGCCAGGCATGGCGCTCCTGCACATCGCCTATGAGCGTCTGGTCACCGGCATCCACAACGAAGACACTATCGAGCAATACCGTATCAACGGTATGCGCCTCGGCCGGCTGCTCTACCAGGGCCGGTGGTTCGACTCCCAGGCGCTGATGCTGCGCGAAACCGCCCAGCGCTGGGTGGCGCGCGCGGTCACGGGCGAGGTGACGCTCGAACTGCGCCGCGGCAACGACTATTCGATCCTGAACACCGAGAGCCCCAACCTGACCTATCAGCCGGAGCGGCTGAGCATGGAGAAGGTGGAAGACGCGGCGTTCATGCCGGCCGACCGCATCGGCCAGCTGACGATGCGCAACCTCGACATCGCCGATACCCGCGCCAAGCTGAACATCTACGCTGGGGCAGGCCTGCTATCGAGCGGCGAGGGTTCGCAGATCTTCGAACTCGATCAGACGCGGCTTATCGATAATGAGCCGAAAGACCGGGGGTGAGCGAAATCCTGCCCGCCGTAATTCCTCGCTCTTTTGTGTTGTCCGGCGTGGACGGCGCAAAAAAGGACGTTGCCCGCAATCACAATGCGTAATACGTTTATAGACAGGTTCTGGGTCTGTGGAACTTCTGGAATCGGCGACTAAGGTGGAGTGCTTCAAAAAAAGAAGCCGGCCCAAAGGTCGGCCGGTCCAGGATATGAAAGAACCGAGGCCATGATGCAGGTCTTTGGCCTGCGCCCCGGCCTTTTCCCAGAGATCGATAGGGCTACGAACCCTAATCGAGCCGAAGACGATAAGCGTAAGTGTCGACCCCTACGCAGATCGTCGTCACCGTCCCGTTGAACGTGATACAGCACGCAAACGGGATTCTTTGACCTCTCATCGGTCTGTCTTTTGCTCTGACTGCATCACCGTCCCCCTAAAAAGGGGACGGTTGGGGCGCAAAAGACCACTTAACCTTGAGCTGTAATTCGACCTTTGTCTAGATTGAGGGCTAGAATCTCCTAAAGTTTCGCTTTTCGTCGTAAGCGGGCCGTTACCAAGCGGTAGGCTGTGGTTTAGGCGCGAAGCTAGGCGATCCGCTGCTTGAGCGGATGTTCCGCCGATAATGCCGAGCCGGCCAATCTCTCCATATTGTGCTTGAGCGGCACACGCCCGTGCCGCACCGCGCCCGCCTCAGCCGCATTGCCAGCATCAGGTTGCCGAAAGGCAAATTTGCTATCTGTCGCTCACGGTGCTATAGTGCTGTGAGTGGGTGCTGGCGTGAGGGTATATAAGCTGAAAGGCTTTGCAAGATTTCAGCGCGGCGCGCGGATTGCAGATGAGGCGCTCGCGGAAGCTGTACGCGACGCCGATTCAGGACTTATCGATGCGAACTCGGCGGTGGCTTGATTAAGCAGCGCGTCGCCCGCAAAGGACAGGGAAAGAGCGGAGGCTATCGCACCCTGATTGCTTTCCGGCGTGGAGACAGGGCCATATTTCTCTACGGATTTGCCAAGAGCGACCGGGAAAATATCGATGACGGCGAACTAAAAGTCTGGCGGCGGATCGGGCAGCTATATTCTGGGCTCGATACGGATGGAATTGAAGCGGCCGTTGAGGCGAAGGAATTGGTCGAGGTGGAACATGGCGCAACAGAACAGGAGTAAGCCCCAGCTGCGCGGCAATACGCGTATGCGCGCCGAGATTGTCGAGGCGACGCAGGGGTTGCACAAGATTGGCGTTGTGAGCGGCGAAGAGCTGGAGATGACCACGCTCAAGATGCTCGGCAAGGACGCCATGCCGAAGATCGCCGCGATGCCGCCGGCGGAAATCGTGAAGGTGCGGCAGGAGGCGAAGGTAAGCCAGGCCGTGCTGGCCGCGCTCATGAATGTGGCCGTGAGCACGGTGAGCCAGTGGGAGCGCGGCGAGCGCCGGCCATCGGGTGCCGCGCTGAAGCTGCTGCATGTCGTCAAGCGCGGCGGCATCGGCGTGCTGCGCTAGCGATCAAGATCTACAAATGCCCAGCGAGGACGGCCTGGCGCGGCGCGCCTTGCGCCAGCATTTTCGTGGCGTGAAGCTCCTCGCCGGCCAAGGGCGGGAACGCCGCGATCCGTCTATCCGCACTCATAGACCTTCTTGCCGCGATGGGCGGCCTCGAAATACAGGCTGGTGGGATCGTCCTTGCCGCCGCGCTCGCTTTCGTGCGCACGCTGCCGCCAAAATAGAACTTTGTTGCGCGAACGGGATCGGCACGGAAATTCCTTTGGAAAACTGGAAGAGAACAAAAGCAAATATGGACCATCGTCAATAAGCTCGGCGAGGTTGTATCAAATAACCTTGCAATCAAAAAAACGGGGCTATAAATGGGATATTTGCTTATAATATTTCTCGCGTTCGCTGGCTTCGCACAGGCACAGCCGTTCGAAGGAGATGAAGGCGGTGGCTGGCATCGAAGATCCGTATGCTGCCGGCGCGATGAAGACGGACGCGAGTTTCGGCGGCGGCACTACGTGAAGCGTTACCGTCACTACTCGTGGCATTACAAAAGAGACGAGGACGGCCGCGGTTGGCGGCACTCCGGTAAAGGTGAGGAGGACCGCGGCTGGTGGCACCCCGAAGCGGGCTGGCCGGACTCTGAATTACGCGAGGGTCCCCGGCGGTGCCGTCCGCCGATGCACGCCGCCGGTGACGCAGACGCCCGGAAAGAGAACGCCCTGAATATGGCCATTAAAGCTTGGCAGGAGCAGGTCATAAACGAGCATGGCGAAAGGTTCCTGAATTACGCCGCGGCCTACAAGATCGATGAGCACTGCGACCCAGCCCGCGTCGGCGAAAGCAACCTTCTCGACCTGAAGCGCTGCGTGATTACCGCTGCCCCATGTCTCACGCCGCCCAGTGCGGACCAGCAGCGCGTGGAAGAGGAAGGCCGCCCGCGTGAAGAGGAGCACCACTAGGGCGCGTGCCGGCCGGCGGTGCCATCCGCTTCGCGGCTTCGGCGGGCTCGCTCCAGCTTAATGGACCGTTCGTTTCGCGTAGGGACCTATCACGGTGTGCGAATCGCGCGCGCTGCCTTATGCCTGCTCCAGCTCCACGAGCGTACCGCAAAAGTCCTTCGGGTGCAGGAACAGCACGGGCTTGCCGTGGGCGCCGGTCTTGGGTTCGCCGGAGCCCAGAACGCGCGCGCCTTGGGCCACGAGGCGGTCGCGGGCGGCGAGGATGTCGGCGACCTCGTAGCAGATGTGGTGGATGCCGCCGTCCGGGTTCCGCTCCAGGAATTTAGCGATGGGGGAGTCCGCCCCGAGCGGTTCCAGGAGCTCGATCTTGGTGTTCGGCAGGGTGACGAAGATTGTGGAGACGCCATGTTCAAGCTGAGGCACGGCTTCGGAGACGCTGGCTCCCAGCGTATCGCGATAGATGGCGGCGGCCGCGGCCAGGTCCTTCACGGCGATGGCGACATGGTTCAAGCGTCCAATCATCGAAGTCTCCTGCTATGGCGTTTTGCCTGCAACGTAACCGGTTCATACCGTTGCACGCAACTGCAGAGAGACGGAAAGAGCAAGCGTCATGCCGCCAGCATCCGGTCCACCTCGCGAACCAAGTCCTTGAGATGAATGGGCTTCGAGAGAATGCGCGCCTGCCTCGGCGCCTCCGGATATTCCTCCAGGGCCACCGCGGCGAAGCCGGTGATGAACATGATCTTCATGCCTGGCTGCAGCTCCGCGGCCCGCTTGGCCAGCTCGATGCCGTCCATCTCGGGCATCACAATATCGGTGAGGAGCAGCGTTACGGGGTTTACCTTCAAGCCCTCGAAAGCCTCCGCGCCATTACCGTAGGAAACCACGTCGTAGCCAGCGCGCTCAAGGGCCCGGGCGAGGAACCGGCGCATGGAGTCGTCGTCTTCTGCAAGCAGAATCGTGCACATTTTTTGTACTCGCAAGCAACTAACAAGGCCTTTGCCGGCCTACCAACCCGCATCCACGAACTACCCGCATCCTATCGAAACCGCCGCCCTCACGGCTAAGCCAGCTTTATAGCATCTTTGGGCAAATTCGAGGCCCTGAATGGTTTTAACCTTACCCGGAACAGGATAACAAACTTTTCGCAGCCCCAGCTCGATTTTCGCCTTGGCTTTAAGGCTAACCGCCAGCGCCCTCCCGGAGAGACCCATGAGCCCTAGAGTCTTAGCCCTTTGCGCCATCGCCGGAATTTTCCTTGCGGCTCCCTGCGCCCTTGCAGACCCGCAGAAGCCCGGCTTCTTGGACCGGGGCGATAACGGCCTCTGGATGCGCCGGCATTGGCTGCACGAAGCGCCAAGCAGCGAGGAAATCGCCGCCCTGGTGGCAGCCTTGCGAGAGCGCGGCATCCGGCGCGTCTATCCTTTTCTGGGGCCGATGGACGGGGAGGGCTGGCCAGGCTGGCGGTCGAAGGCGGGGCACGTCCGCTATGTGCCGGAGCGCGCGGGCGCTTTTCTCACGGAAATCCACCGCATCGCGCCCGAAATCCGGGTGATCCCTTGGAGCGGCGGCAATCTGGGCCGCGACGTGCATCTTGAAGATGCGGCGCAGCGCCGGGCGTTTGCGGAGCATGCACGCCGCCTGGTGGCGCTTGGCGCGGATGGGATACAGCTTAACGTCGAGCCGCTTCCCAGCGGAACCGCGGCTTATCTGGACCTGCTGCGCGAGGTCAAGGCCGCCATCGGGGACCGCACGCTGTCGGTCGCGGCCTATCCGCCGCCGGACGACGCCGAGTCGGATCGCGATACCCATTGGGATCTGCCGTTCATGCGCGAGGTCTGCCAGAGCGCGGGCGAGCTGGCGGTGATGGCCTACGATACCGGACTGAGATCCGCGCCGGCCTACGAGGCGCTTGTCTCACGCTGGACGCGCGAACTCGCTGCAGCGCTGCCGCGTCCAGAGGCAAAGGGTTGCGAGTGGCTGATGGGCGTCCCCGCCTACGACGACGACAAGGATTATCACCGCCCCGATGTGGAGACGGTTGAGCACAGCCTCAAAGGCATTCTGGCGGGCTTACAGGGGATTGGAACGCGCACCGGATTCCGCGGCGTGGCAATCTATGCATCCTTCAGTGCGGACGAGCGCAAATGGGCGGCCTATGGGAGGCTTTGGCGCGGAACGGAGGCCTTTGCCTCGCCGCCGCCCGATCCGCACAACACAACGGAGTAGTGCGGCACAACGCAAGCCTTGCGGGAAGCTCCCATTTTGACTAGACTTTCGTCTAATGCGCGGTTTGCGTGTTGCGGCGCAGTAGCACGGAGTTTGACGTGATCTATAAATTGAAATGGGAAGGAGACGATGGGGATAAGCAGGATGCTTGCGGCAGCGTCTCCGAACTGGCCGGTACGGTTGGGCTGTTCTATATCTTTCTTATCTGCTTAGGGCTCCTTTTCGTGACGCTAGAAAAGCTGCAGAGTGAGGAAATGTCGCCGTCTCAAACGCACTCGCCTCAAGCCGCCCTTTATCAAGCTTTGCTCCCCTTCGACCAGGGCCATTAGCGTTTGGCGCGCCTTCGGGGACTGCTTGTCCCCCGAGGGTTTGCAATGCCGGCTGCCGCCAAGATTGACGCTCAAACGCATCAAATGTATATGCAATCGCAGACCGGCCGCCAGTGGCGGCCCTAAAGGCAACTTTTCCCCCAGCATCGGCTCTTTATGCGCGGGCCGCCGCCCGCGAAGGAATATATGACATGGCAAATACGACATCGGCAAAGAAGGCAGCCCGGCAAGCCGAGCGCCGCACTCTCGTCAACAAGGCCCGCCGCAGCCGGCTGAAGACCTTCATGCGCAAGGTCGAAGAGGCCATCGCCACGGGCGACAAGAACGCCGCGAATCTGGCTCTCCGCGAGGCGCAGCCGGAAATCCAGCGCTCGGCCGCGAAAGGCATCATCCATAAGAACACGGCGTCGCGGAAGCTCTCCCGCCTGTCCGCCCGCATCAAGGCGCTCGGCGCTGCTGCTGCTGCTGCTTAGATTCACTATAGGTGATGCCGATTTGCATCAGCTCGCTTTCACACCGAAAGCTGGTGCAATTGGCCTCGCAGCAAAATCCCCATATTTTCAGTGATTTAACAAGCCGCACCGTCAGCGCTTCCCTTTTTTCGAAGCTTGAGCCTTGGCGCGTGTCAATAAAAATACGCAACCTTAGCGCGAGGACGCCTTTGGGTTGAATCGTTAACAAATCCTTAATTTCTTCAAAGGCTTGGCAGGCTTCCAAGCGCGCAATTCTAACCGTTCCGCCTAAGCTCTGCCTGCCTGAGGCGCCGTGTCTGGGCTTGCGTATGGCCGCCTGGTTTTGTATTGTAAGACTTCCGAACGGGGGGAAGTCTCCTCCTGATTAGTTTTCTGTGTAATGCGTACCGGGTCATTTTGTGGGGCGTGGCCGCCCCGGGTGTGACCCTCTGTCTGTACATCAGGCGGCGGAGAGCTGGTGCGCGTGCCCCATTATTTCGTGGTGTCCGGCGCACTTTCTGTCCGTAACGCATTGGGCAGGAGGATAGTGGATGCAAAGCGAATGCACGGCGATTACGCCGCAATTTATATGTTCATATGCGTGGAAACAACCGCCCGTCCGGCCCGCCATATTTCAGCGCGCCCAGAAGCTACTTTCCCGCGCCGGTGAAAGCCACGGCCCCGATCTTTCCGAGGCTGTGCATCCTTCCATCCCTTGGAAGGCCTATCTCGCATCGCGCGAGCGGCAGCACCTGGCGTCGGATGTGGTTGAGGGCTTCTTCTCCGCTCCGCGGGGGGTAGCGCCTCAAAGCGCCGTCAGGCCCTCGATCCTGATGTCCAATCCGCCCGTCGATGCGGACCGGCCCCGCAAGGGTTTGCTGGCCTCAGTGCTATCCCAAGATGCTGCCGCCACGCCGGAGCCCGAACCAGCCGATTCGCTGGCCGCTCTTCCCATAGCAGCGTAGCACCCTACATTTGCCCCCTTCCGATGAACGCCCATTTGGGCGGTGAGGTATATTATTATGGAAGCTTTGGAGCTCTCGACATCTTCAATCGAATATAAGTGGCGCCGTATTCAGAGCCGTCTTCGCGCCGAGCTTGGCGAGGACGTATTCACGAGCTGGTTCGGACGGGTGGAATTAGAGGCCTACGACGGCCGCGTCGTGCATGTTTCGGTGCCAACCAAGTTTTTGCGAAATTGGTTACAGGCCCACTATTCGGACAGGCTGCTCGCCTGCTGCGGCACTGAGCTTTCCGGCGCAAACAAGCTCGAGTTCCGGGTGCGCCAGCCCCATTTGGCAGCGGTTGAAAAGTTGAAGGCGGCACCTGTTGCAAGAGAGGCGGTAGCTCCGAGGCCGCAGCCCGTCCCCGTGGCCCCGGTGCCGCTCAGGGTCGTGCCTCAGCCCGCGCGGGACGGAAGAACCGGCCTCGACGGGTTTGAAGGCTCGCCGCTCGACTCGCGCTACACGTTCCAGTCCTTCGTGGTCGGTGCCCCAAACCGGCTTGCGCATGCAGCGGCCTTGCAGGTCGCGGAAAGCACGCCCGATCAGCCACTTAGGTACAATCCGCTTTACATCCACGCACGGGTCGGGATGGGCAAGACCCATCTTCTTCACGCAATCGCCTGGGAGGTGAAGAGCCGCAATCCGGGGGCTAAGGTGCTATACCTCACCGCCGAACGGTTCATGTACAGCTTTGCCGACGCGCTGCAGACCCGCGAGGGGCCGGCTTTCAAGGAAAAGCTGCGCACGATCGATCTCTTGCTGATCGACGACATGGAGTTCCTGCAGGGCAAGACCTTCCAGCAGGAATTCTGCCACACGCTCAATTCTTTGATCGACGGCGGCAAACAGGTCGTCGTCGCTGCGGATTGCGCTCCGCTCCTGCTCGAAAGCTTCGATGCACGGATGCGCTCCAGGCTCTCCGGCGGCTTGGTCGCGGAGTTGGCCCCCCTCGATTACGAGCTGCGGCTGAAAATCCTGGGGAAGCGCGCTACGGAGAAAAGCGCGGTTTCGCCGGGTTTCGAAGTTCCGGCAGATGTCCTCGATTACCTGGCCACACAGCTGACCGAGAACGGCAGGGAACTTGAGGGCGCCATCACGCGCCTCCATGCCGCTTATCAGCTTACCGGTGAAAAGGTGACGTGCGACGCGGCCGAGAACACCATCGGCGATCTTATCCGCTCGAAGGAACCGAAGCGCGTCAAGATCGACGATATCCTGCGCATTGTCGCCAAACATTACGGTGTACAGCGCGGCGATCTCCTTTCCAGCCGGCGCAATCAATCCATCGTGCGGCCGCGGCAGATCGGGATGTATCTCGCGAAAACGCTTACTTCCCGCTCGCTGCCAGAGATCGGCCGCCGCTTCGGCGGGAGGGACCACACCACCGTCCTTCACGCCATCCGGAAGATCGATGGCCTGATGCAGCAAGACGGCGTGCTGAAGGAGGAACTCGAGTCGCTCTCCCGGATGCTCAAGGACGGAGCCATTTAGGCCGCCGTTCTCGCCCAGTGTAATCTGAACGGTGGCAGCGAAGGCGAAGTGTCCGGCTCGCTGTGCACCATCGCAGCAACCCAAGTACGCGAAATCGCTGCGCGCCTGCCGCCACGTCCGGCAGACTGCTAACGGAAGGGCGATTGAAGAGCGAAGCTGCGGCATGCCCCCGGCTCCGATGAGTTCTGAGCGTTGACTGCCTTTATTCGAAGCGAAAGCATTGAGCTTTTGGCTGGGTACAATCGCACCGATTATAAATATGAGGCGGCAGCATTCCGGGCCATGCTTATCACCTCAACGCTGCAACCGCTTTCCTTAAATGCTTCGGCAAGCTTTTCCGCCAGGGGCTGGTTATTTCCAAAACCGTTCTGGGTACTGTATAGTGCCCCGAAGCCGCTCCAGGCCATTACCTCCTGGCCAAAGCAGCGACCACCGCATTGATGCTCGAAAAATGAAATCTGGTTTCCCTCAAGCCATTCTGCCCACTCAGACACCGACCCATTTCGACGCTCCACGAAGAGCTCATCCCATTTTTGCTTTGCAGCTTGATAGCAAGGAATAAGTTCCGAGTTGCCATTCAGGAGCTTTTCCAAGGTGTAGTGCATTGAGTTCTCCAATTCTGATGCCACCGCCAATGACGGCTTGACGAAATAAGTAGCTATATCGAAACTGATTGCAACCCCTGAACGAAACGCAAAACGAAGATACAATCACCATCTGCAACTTCGTTTTCGCTTCTGCCGCTTCATAGGAGAACTTCGTTGAGCTGAGACTTGCCCGCCGCGCTTAGGCGGAATGCTGGTGTTATCCACAGCCGTAAGCAGTTCGGAAGAGGCTGACCACGGTGGGCCTTAATGCTAATTCGCCTTCGGCCCCGAAAGTCCATGCCAGTTCCGACACAGCACGAAGCAGTGCTCTAAACCGTTCGCAGCAGGATAATGGTTGCGGGCTTCAAAAAGGCGAAAAGAGCAACAAAAAAGCCCTTGAAAATCAAGGGCTTAGGCGAATTAGCTAGAACATTGGTTGCGGGGGCAGGATTTGAACCTGCGGCCTTCAGGTTATGAGCCTGACGAGCTACCGGGCTGCTCCACCCCGCGTCACACAGTTGACATATGCCGATCCGGCGAGGATCGCAACTGGCATTTGCCCGAATGCTGGGAAATGTTTCCGCAGACCAGGAATCTGGGGAATACACGGCAGTTTTCAAGGGACAAGCGCCAAATCCGCAACTTCCCGGTTCCGATTCGTTCACCCTTTGGTGACGGCTTGATGGGAAACTGGCAGGGAAACCGTAAGTCTGGATCGACTGGGCCATGTTCGAGCGTGCCTCACCGCCAAAGGAACCGCCGGTCCCGCTCAGCCTGGCCGCTGGGCAGCGTATCGTCATGCCTGGATTGGACCCGGTCCTGGGCTGGATCGGGAACGAGAGCGCCCGCACCGCTCAAGCCCTCGTCTTTCCCCGGTGGCTGCTTGAGCCGCGCGCATCCGAAACCGTCGCCTACGCCTGCAATCTGCCGGCTCCGGCGCCGCGCGCTCAGCCGGAACGCAGCCTGCCGCCAATGCCCCATGCGGCCGGCTTCGAGACGGAGACGCCATTGCCGGCCGCATCGCTTCCAGGGGGGCAGGTTGCCATCGTTAGCACGGGCGGCAGGCGCGGCTCGATCCAATTTCGCTGGGCTTGCGTAACCGCGAGCGCTTCCATCGGCGCGGTCTGGCGCTGCTTTTTGAAGCTTAGCGCGCCATCCGCTGCGAGCCCTTGGACGCCGGTTGGGCACGATTATGTTTTCGAGGCCGCGAGTGGCTTCCTCGTCAACGAACCGGGAAGCCTGAATGTTAGGCTCGGCGGTTGCTGGTTCAAACTCACTCACCCCGGCGGAAAGCTTACCTGCTTCCCTTCACACTCCGGAAGGGTCAAGGTCACGCGGATTTCGGCTGACGGCTGGGCCAAACGCGAACTGTTAAGCCTCTGGCTCTATCCAGATCGCAGCATTATCGCGCAATTTTCGGACGGCGCCCAAACGCGGATCGCCACCGCGGCCGCCGCGCGCTCGGCCGCCATCCTCGCGGCCTAGAGCGCGCCGGCATCCAGGGCGATCCGGCTTAACGGCGCAGCATATTTGCATCACCGATTCAAATAAACCGCAGCTTGTTTGCGGATTTCACATCGCTGTTAAGTAATCCGGCACAATACCCCACCGAATCGTCTGCAATAAAGTAAGCTACTGTAAGCAGGCGCGAAGTTCCGGTTCGCCTTCTTATCCTGCAGTGCGGTCCTCAACTCAGTCCGGTTGTAAGGCTATCGTAAGGCTGACATTCCATCGACAGAGGAATCTGCATGGAGCAGAGGTGACCATGGCCAGAACCAGAACATGTGCAGCGGCCTTGCGGAGGGCTGCGGCCGCGACGGGCTGGGCCGCGGGCCTCGTCTGCTGCTTCGGGCTAGGGTCCTGCGTGGGGCCGGATTTCGAGCTTCCGAAGCCGCCCGAAATAGCCGCATTCACAGCGGAGCGTCTGCCTGCATCCAACACGGCCGGCGGCAAAACGCAGCGGCTGGAGACCGGCCGCCAGCTTCCGGCGGATTATTGGACCCTCTTCCGCTCACCCGCTTTGAACGCGCTTGTTGAGCGCGCTCTCCGGGACAATCCCAATGTGGATGCCGCGCAGGCCGCACTGCGCGTGGCGCAGGCGAATGTGTACGCCGAGGTTGGGCAGCTGTTTCCGCTGGCGACGGGCGAATACTCGGCCACGGGTGGAAAAACTGCGAGCCCAGTGTCATCGGTCCTTGCCTCCGGCGCCAACTATTACACACTGCACACAGCGCAGCTCACGGTGTCTTATGTGCCCGATGTCTGGGGCGGCACGAGGCGGCAGATCGAAAACCTCGACGCGCTGAAGGACAACCAGCGCTTTATGAACGAGGCGACGTTTCTGACGCTGACATCGAGCGTCGCCCTGGGCGCGATCCAGGAAGCCTCGCTGCGCGGCCAAATCGCCGTCACGGAGCGATTGATCAAAATTGCCAAGGAAATCCTTGAGAAAGTCCGTTACCAATTCAACCAAGGCCAAGTTTCACAACTGGATGTCGCCACGCAGGAGGCTCTTGTCGCTCAAACCGAGGCAACCTTGCCGCCCCTGCGCAAAGCTCTCGCCGTTCAGCGCGATGCCTTGACCGTGCTATCCGGTCATTTACCGGGAGAGGGTTTGCCGGAGCGTTTCGAGTTCGCGGGCCTCAAGCTGCCGCGCGAACTGCCGGTCAGCCTGCCCTCGGACCTGATCGCGCAGCGGCCGGACGTGCGCGCGGCCGAGGAGAACATGCACGCAGCCTGCGCCCTGGTCGGCGTCGCCATCGCCAACCGGCTTCCGCAATTTTCGCTAACCGGCGATATCGGCCGCCAAGGGACGCAGTTTGCGAATTTGTTCAGCAACAACCCCGCATTCTATTTCTACACTGGGCTTGCAAATGCGTCGCAGACCCTTTTCGACGGCTTCACATTGCAGCAAAGGCAGCGCGCCGCGGAGGCGGGATTCGATCAGATAGCCGCGCAATACCGCTTGACCGTGCTGACCGCATTTCAGAATGTCGCCGACGCCCTCTATGCCATCCGGCACGATACCGTGGGGCTGCAAAAAGCCCTTCTTTCCGAGACGGCGGCAGCGAAAAGTCTGCGGTTAACCAGATTGCAACTGGAGGAGGGTCAAGTTTCAGCTCCGCAATTGCTCGCAGCGCAGACAACCTATCTGCAAGCCTCGCTGACGGTGATTGTGGCGCAGACGAACCGGTACAGCGATACGGTTGCGCTATTCCAAGCCCTGGGCGGCGGCTGGTGGAACCGGCCGGCTCTGCCGCATGTGCCGCAGCCGCAGGCGTGGCTCGTAAGCGTCACCAACGTGGCGCCAAACCCTGTTGCAGTGGAGTATCCAGGTGCGGCCCAGAACGAAGCGAGATGTTGCCGGCCGGGCGCGAATTAGGATGAGTTCGAGGATGTGCTTCCGGGTAATGAAACTAAGATTGGCGGCCTTGGGCGTTGCAGGCATGCTCCTTGCTGCCGCCTCCGCCCATATTAACGCGGTCTCGGATGAGCCGGCGCAAGCTTCATCCGTCCCAGCGGTGACGATTTCCGAAACGCAAGCCAAGGCGATCAAGATTGAACCTGCGGGCGAGCACACATTTCCGCAACAGCAGCATGCCGTTGGCAGCATCGACTTCAATCAGGAGCTTCTCACCCAGGTCTTTACGCCCTATCAGGGACGCATCCTGAAGGCGTTCGCGAGCGTGGGCGAGACCGTGAAAAAGGACAAGACGCTTTTCACCATCGACAGCCCCGACCTGTTGCAAGCGGAATCGACGCTGATTGCCACCGCCGGCGTGCTGGAACTCACGTCGAAAGCCCTGGAGCGGCTGAGAAACCTTTATAAGCAAAGCGCCGCCGCGCAGAAAGATTTTGAGCAGTCGGTCTCCGATCAGCAGGCGGCCGAAGGCGGCTATAGGGCCGCGCGCGCAGCCGTCAAAGTGTTCGGCAAGACGGACGCCGAGATCGACAAGATCGTCGCGGACCGCAAGATCGACCCTGCCCTCGTCGTGCCGTCTCCGATCGCGGGCCTCATCACGGCAAGAAACGCTTCCCCTGGCCTGTTCGTCCAGCCCGCCAATCCACCGCCCGTTTATATCGTCGCCGACACCTCCACGATGTGGATGCTGGCGAATGTGCCGGAAAGGGAAGCCCCCGAATTGAAAGTTGGCCAAGAGGTGCAGGCTTCGGTGGCATCTCTTCCGGGCAAAACCTTCCGGGGCAAGATCGTGACGATTGGCGCGATGGTCGATCCGAACACGCGGCGCGTGCTGGTGCGCTCGGAGATCGCCAACCCAGACGGGGAGCTGAGGGCCGGCATGTTTGCGAATTTCACGATCACGTTAGCGCCGCCGAAGCGCGCGCTCGCAGTCCCGCAAGACGGCGTCGTGCGCGAGGGCGACGGCACCATGACGGTGTGGGTCACCGAAGACCGCCGAAAATTTGTCAAGCGCGCCGTCAAGACCGGGCTCGTGCACGATGGCTTTGCCGAGATCCTCGATGGGCTTAAGCCCGGCGAGCTGGTTGCGACCGAAGGCTCGCTGTTCATCGCCAACCAATTCAGCAATGCCGGACAATAGAGTGCGTCCGGAAAAAGCATGCCTTCGGGCTTGACCAGGAGGTGTGAGCGGTTTTACCGATAAGACGCATGGTTAAACAAAGACCCAGAGCCTATCCGCTTTTGATTCCAACAAAAGCGGATAGGCTCTAGGGCACGTTAACGGGGCGCGCCGGGGGGCGCGGCAGGGGGAAGAGTGGTGTTGAAGGCCCTCGTCACGTTAGGGCTCACGCGGCGGCCGGTTGTTGTGCTCGCGTTGCTTGCCTTCAGCTTGGCGGGGGCCATTGCCTTCGCGAAGCTCAATATCGAAGCCTATCCCAACCCGGCGCCGGTGATCCTCGAAATCACCGCGCAATCGGCCGGACTTTCCGCCGAGGAGATGGAGCGGCTTTACACCATCCCCATGGAAGTGGGGCTCGCACCAACGCCCGGCGTCAACAACATCCGCTCGACCTCGTTTTACGGCCTTTCCTTCGTGCGCGTGACGTTCAACTATGGCGTCGACTTTTATTTCGCACTTCAGCAGGCTCAAATCAGCCTTCTGCAGAACGTCTCGCTTCCAAACGGCGTGCAGCCGCAGATCCAGCAATCGAGCCTTGTGGGCGAAGTCTACCGCTATCAGCTCACGGGGCCGGAACACATAGGCCTTAGCAATCTGCGCACGATCCAGGATTGGATCGTACAGCGCCGTTTGCTAACCGTCCCCGGCGTGGTGCAGGTCAACACCTATGGCGGCACCACCAAAGAGTACGAGGTCGAAGCCGATCTCAACAAGCTCGAAGCCTACAACGTCACCCTGCCGCAGCTCGTCAACGCGGTTGCCAACGCCAACGTCAATGTTGGCGCCCGCACCCTCAATATCGGCAAGCAGTCCGTGAATATCCGGGGCGTTGGCCTCATGGACACGGGCGGCAATACGGATCTGACACAAGGCTGGAAAGTCCAGGATATCGAGAACGTCACACTGGCCCAGTTCAACGGTGTGCCAGTGCAAATCAAGGACGTGGCGCGAGTGTACGTGGGGAATGTGCCAAGGCTTGGCAAAGCCGGGCGCGACCATAAGGAGGATGTGGTCGCCGCGATCCTGGTGATGAACCGCACGCTCCACACCAACGATGTCGTGCCCCGGATCAAAGCCGAGGTGGAGAAAATCAACAGCGACGGCACCCTGCCGCCCGGCGTAAAGCTCGTCCCCTATTACGACCGCACAGGCCTCGTTAACATCACGACGGCCACGGTGCTGCACAACCTCATCTTCGGCTGCCTGTTGGTATTCTTCATCCAGTGGGTCTTTCTAGGCGATTTGCGCAGCGCCACCGTTGTTGCACTTAATATTCCATTCGCGCTTTTCTTCAGTATCATCATCCTCGTACTTCGCGGCGAGGATGCCAATCTCCTTTCGCTCGGAGCGGTCGACTTCGGCATCATCGTCGACTCCGCTGTTATTGTCGTAGAAAACATTTTCCGCGTCTTTCAGGCAAGAGAACAGGAAGGGAGCTTAATAAGCCGGGTGCCGGCCGGCGGGAAAGACCGGAGCACGGGCAGGGATAGCCAGCTCCAGAGTGTAAGGTTCATCTACATCGGCACGATGCAGGTCGGCTCCGAAGTCTTGTTCTCGACCGCCATCACGCTTGCCGCGTTCCTGCCGCTGTTCACCATGCAGGGGGTGGAAGGGCAGATTTTCGGTCCCATGGCAAAGACCTATGCCTATGCTCTCGCCGGCGCACTGCTCGCAACCTTCACCGTCACACCCGTGCTTGCCTCCTTCCTTTTGCCCAAGCATGTCCGGCGTGACGAGACCGTCACGGTGCGCGCCATTCGCGCTGCTTATACGCCGCTCCTGACCGCTGCACTTCGCGCCCGGTGGCTAACCGTCTTGCTAGCCCTTGTTTTTCTTGCGGGCAGCGGTCTCTTGGCCACTCAGCTTGGTACCGAGTTCTTGCCCGCTCTTGAGGAGAGTAACCTCTTTATCCGGGCGGCCATGCCGCCCTCCATCTCGCTTGAGGCCGGCATGCCCGCCGTCAACAGGATACGGGAGATTATCAAAAGCCATCCGGAGGTCGTTACGGTGGTGTCCCAGCACGGCCGCCCCGACGATGGCAGCGACCCAACCGGCTTTTTTACCGTGGAGTTGTTCGCGATCTTGAAGCCCTACGGCGAATGGGCACCCGGCCGCCTCAGGGAGCACCTCATTAAAGAACTCCAAGACGAGTTCGCCAAAGAGTTTACGGGCATAGACTTTGCCTTCTCCCAGTTTATCCAAGAAAACGTGGAGGAAGGCCTGTCAGGAGAGAGCGGCGCCAACGCGGTCAAGGTTATCGGCCCCGACTTTTTCAAGCTCGAAGAGTTCGCGGACCGAATCAAACGGGTTATGAGCGAAGTCAGAGGCATTAGCGATCTCAGCATATACCGCGTGCTTGGCCAGCCGAACCTCGATATAAAAACCAACCGCGAAAAAGCTGCCCGCTACGGCTTGAATCCCGGCGACATCAATAGCTTCGTACAAACCGCCTTTGGCGGCACCATCGCCACCACCGTCTATGAGGCGGACCGGCAATTCGGCGTGAACGTCCGCGCCGCCCCGGCGTTCAGAAGCTCAATCGAGGCCATCAAAAATGCGAAGATCAACGTCGCAACGCCGGCCGGTAATGCCTACGTACCGTTGGCTGACGTTGCCGATATCGCGCTAAACACTGGGGCTTCCTTTATATTCCATGAGAAAAACCAGCGCGCGATACCGGTCGCCTTTAGTGTGCGCGATCGAGATCTCGGCGGCGCCGTGGCAGAGGCCAAGGAGAAGATCGCAAAAGCGATCGCTCTGCCGAACGGTTATCGCCTGGTGTGGGTGGGCGAATTCGAAGAGCTTGAGGAGGCCCAGAAGCGGCTCTTCATAACCGTGCCTTTAAGCATTTTATATATTTTAGCTCTACTTTACACGCAGTTCAATTCCATCCGCGACAGCCTGCTCGTGCTTACTGGCATCCCCTTCGCCGTGGCCGGCGGCATCGTCGCGCTCGCGCTATCGGGCCAGGACTTCGGCATCTCGGCCGCGATTGGCTTTGTCTCGCTCTTCGGCGTCTCGGTCATGGACGGCATCTTGATGATGACGTTTTACAACGAGATGCAAAAAACCGGCGCCAGCAGCCTGAAGGCCATGTTCGACGCCGCAACCCAGAGAATGCGTCCGATGCTGATGACTGCGCTTTCCGCAGCCATCGGCTTGTTCCCCGCAGCACTTTCGACAGACATCGGCAGCCAAGTGCAGCGCCCGCTCGCCACCGTTGTGGTAGGGGGCATGTCGATCGGCCCCTTGATGCTGTTGATCGTTGTGCCAGCGCTTCGCCTGCTCTTTCTCGGGGACAACGGCGGTGCTGGAGCCGGAAAGCCAGCCGAGGAAGCCCAGACCGTGTAGACTGCGGTAGCTTTCCGAAGCCAGCAACATCCACTGCGCCAGTTGCTTCTAGACGCTCGCGGCGGCAAGAGCGGCCTCGCGATGACGAGCCGCTTGCGCAACATTTGCCTTTCCGGCGCGTTGCGTAAACTGGGTAGTGCAAGAAGGAGAAAGCTTATGAAGGTGGGATTTATCGGGCTGGGCCGCATGGGTGAGGCCATGGCCGCAAACCTGCTGGAGGCCGGCCATGAGGTGACGGTTTACAACCGTACCCGCGCGAAGGCCGAGCCGCTGGCCGCGCAAGGGGCGAAGATCGCGGACGAGGTCGCCGGAGCCTGCCGGGGCGATGCGATTATCACCATGCTCGCAAATGACGAGGCCGTCTCGGGCGTGGCCTTTGGCGAGGGCGGGATAATCGCGAGTTCGCCAGCCGGAGCGATGCACATTTCATCGAGTACGATCAGCGTTGCGCTGTCGGAAAAGCTCACCGCGGCGCACGCCAAGGCGGGCCAGCGCTTCGTGGCCGCGCCGGTGTTCGGCCGGCCGGAGGCTGCAGCGAAACGATTGCTCTTTATCGTGGCGGGCGGCGAGGATGAGGCGGTTAAGGCCGCGCAGCCGCTATTCGAGGCGATAGGGCAGAATACGTTCCACATCTCCAAGACCCCGAAAGACGCCAATCTCGTGAAACTTAGCGGGAATTTCCTGATCGCTGCGGTTATCGAGTCGCTCGGCGAGGCCATGGCGCTTGTTGAGAAGGCCGGGATCGACAAACGCCAATATTTGGAAATCCTGACCTCCACGCTCTTTAATGCCCTGGTCTATAAGACTTATGGCACGCTGATCGCGGACCGCGCCTTCGAGCCGGCGGGCTTTGCGGCGCCGCTGGGCCAGAAGGATATACGCTTGGCACTTGCCGCCGCCGAGGAGTTGCGGGTACCGCTGCCACTCGCCAGCTTGCTGCGCGACCGTTTTCTGACGCTGCTTGCGCAGGACGGCGACCGGCTCGACTGGTCGGCCATCGCCGCGCTGCCCGCCAAGGACGCCGGTATCGCGGCTTTATAAGCAGCAGCGGGCGGCGCTGTGGAGGTTCCGCAACATCGGCTTGCAATGCGCGGGCTTCCCGCCTATTTTGAGCGCGATCCCAACAATCGAGGTCATACATGGCTCGCGTCACCGTCGAAGATTGCGTCGACAAGGTCCAAAACCGTTTTGAGCTTGTGCTCCTTGCCGCGCACCGCGCGCGCGCGGTCTCATCGGGCGCGCCGATCAGCATCGAGCGGGATAACGACAAGAACCCGGTCGTCGCGCTGCGCGAGATCGCGGAGCAGACGGTCTCCCCGGAGGACCTGAAGGAAGACCTGATCCACTCGCTGCAGGCCCATGTCGAGGTGGACGAGCCCGAGCCCGAGGCCGCTCCCGCCCTGCCCAGCGCGCGCCAGGTGAACGTGCTTGCGCCGGACGATCCGTTCTCCGATGCGATCATCGACCGTATTACCGAAGAGGAGCTGCTGCAGGGCCTGGCACGCAGCATACCGGCCGAGGCCCCAAGCAGCCGCTCGAAGGGCTGACGCGGATTTAATCCGCGACCGTAGGCCGCTTTGCTTTCCGCGGAAAGTCCGCCGTAACATTTGCGGCGGCTGCGCGGGATTGTGGATAATCGCCGCAAACCATGATGGACGAGGGACAAAGCAACATTTACCACCAAAAACATACGCCTTGACGCTTGCTTGCGTGTGAGTTTGATTTATTGTTACACCGCGTTGTCGAAGGGCTGTCGAGGCCGTGCAAGTTGAAACACAGGCGAGACCGCAGCCAGTTGTGCGGCACTACGATCTCGTCGAAAAGGTTCAGAGCTATAATCCAAGGGCCGACGAGGCCCTGTTGAATCGCGCATATGTTTACGCGATGAAAGCTCACGGCCAGCAGAAACGGGCCTCGGGCGACCCCTTTATCTCCCACCCCATCGAAGTTGCGTCGATCCTTACTACGCTCAAGCTCGACGACGAGACCATCGCAGCGGCGCTGCTTCACGATACCATCGAAGACACGCCCGCCACGCTGGATGAGATCGAGAAGCTGTTCGGCCCCAACATCGCCGCGCTGGTCGACGGCCTGACTAAAATCGAAAAGCTCAATCTCACCTCCAAGAAGACGGAGCAGGCCGAGAACTTCCGCAAACTCCTGATCGCCATATCGAGCGATGTGCGCGTGCTGCTGGTCAAGCTCGCCGACCGGCTGCACAATATGCGCACGCTCGAGCATATGAAGCCCGAGAAGCGGCGCCTCATCGCCCAGGAGACTATGGACATCTATGCGCCGCTGGCAGGCCGCATGGGCATCCAGGAGATTCGCGACGAGCTTGAGGAGCTTTCCTTCCGCTGGCTGCACCCAGCGGCTTACGAAACGCTGATGTCGCGGCTGCATGTTTTGCGCGACAGGAACCGCGGCCTTACCGGGGAGATCGCTACCGAGCTTAAGGCCAGGCTCGAAGCGGTATCCATCCACGCCGAGGTCTTCAGCCGCGAGAAGAAGCCTTACTCGATCTGGCTGAAAATGCAGAACAAGCAGGTAAGCCTGGAGCAGCTTTCCGACGTTTACGGCTTCAGGGTTATCGTGCCCACTGTCAAGGATTGCTATGCGGCGCTCGGAGCTGTGCACACAACCTGGCCCGTCGTGCCCGGCCGCTTCAAGGACTACATCTCAACGCCGAAGTACAACGATTACAGGTCCATCCACACCACGATCGTGGGGCCAAGGCATCAGCGCGCCGAGCTGCAGATCCGCACCGCCGAGATGCATCGGATTGCCGAATACGGCGTGGCTGCGCATACCGGCTACAAGATTGCAGCCAAGGAAAAGCTAAACGGCAAGGGGCCTGGGGCAGCGGAAAACGGCGCGGCTCCTGAAAGTGCCGCCTATCAGTGGCTTCGCAAGCTGGTCGATAATCTTCTCGAAGGGGACAATCCTGAGGAATTCCTGGAGCACACCAAGCTTGAGCTCTTTCTCGATCAGGTGTTCTGCTTCACGCCCAAGGGCCGCCTCATTGCACTGCCGCGGGGCGCGAACGCCATCGATTTCGCCTACGCCGTCCATACAGATGTCGGCAACCGCTGCGTCGGGACCAAGATCAACGGCCGGCACATGCCGCTGATGAACGAGCTCAAGAACGGCGACGAGGTCGAGATCATCCTCTCCGACGCCCAGACGCCGCCGGCGGCCTGGGAAGCCGCGGTCATCACCGGCAAGGCCCGCTCCGCCATCCGGCGCGCGACCAAAGAAGCGGTCCGCAAGCAGTATCTAGGACTTGGCCGCGACATTGTGAAAGCAGCCGTCGAGCGCATGGGGCACACTTACTCCGAAAGCGGACTTGCGGCCATTCTTCCCAAGCTTGGGCAGAAGACCGTGGACGACTTGCTGACCGCTGTCGGCCGGGGCGAGACCGCGGCGGGCGACGTCGTTTCCGCCATCGATCCGGATGCCGTCAAGGAAGCCCCGCCCAAGCGGCGCACAATCACGCGCAACGAAGAAGGCTGGTTCAATCTGCGGCGTGTGAAGAACTTCAAGTTCCGCATCCCCGCCTTGATGGGCGGCTCCGCTCCCGAAGAGCATGGCCCGGCGATCCCAATCCGTGGCGTGAACGGCAGTTCAGTCATTCACTTTGCGGAGGGCGGCGCCGTTCCCGGCGAACGCATCGTGGGCATTCTGGGCCCCGGCGAGGGGATCACAATCTATCCCATCCACTCGCCGCAATTGCAGGCCTTCGAAAATCAGCTCGACCGCTGGATCGACGTTACCTGGGACATCGGCGAGAACGCAACCGACCTTTTCCCGGCGCGCGTCCGGGTCGTAGCCCTCAACGAGCCCGGAACCCTCGGCCGGATCGCGAGCATCGCCGGCGCGGAGGGTGCCAATATCGACAAGCTGCAGATGGTGACGCGCGCCCGCGATTATACCGAAATGCTCATCGATATCGAGGTGATGGACCTCAAGCATCTGACCGACATCCTGAACGGTGTCAAAGCGCTGAGCGTCGTCAGCGAGGCGAGCCGCGTCCTGAGCTGACACCAAGCCCCGCGGCGCCTTTCGCACACCGGGCTGCCTGCTCCGCGTCATTGCGGGGGGCTTCAGCCCTGAAGCAATCCAGAGGCCGTAAATGCGGGGCAAGTATCTGGATCGCCACCGCCGCCAGAGCGGCCTGGCGATGACGGACGGAGCCGCAGAACGGCCAGTTCTACTCGCGCAAGCCGTAGCGCAGCCGTTACAATTTCTTACGTTTTGAGGTGCATTTCGTGTTGCGATCTTGCCAGCTTCGTCTTAAGTGCCACAAATCGGCCCGAGGAATCGGTTTCTTGGTAGGCATTCCGTTACGATTTCCTGGTCAATCTGCACGCACTAGTTGCGTGGAACAGGAGGCAACACGAATGCGCTTACAAACAATTCTTCCAGTGCTCATCGCTGGTTTGATGACCCTGGTTCTGGCCTCTTGCGAGAAGAATGCCCCGGCGGCGAATTTCGGCCTCGGCAACGGGGGAAATTATCCTGCCGGCAGCGTGGCGGAGTTCAATAACCGGATTGGCGACACGGTTCACTTCGAGACGGACAGCCCGGAGCTTACGCCTGAAGGCCGCTCCATCGTGAACGGGCAGGCGGTTTGGCTGCGGCAGTATTCGAACTTTCCCGTCACCATCGAGGGCCATGCCGACGAGCGTGGCACACGCGAATATAATATCGCGCTCAGCGCAAAGCGCGCCGAAACGGTCAAGAACTCCCTGATCTCGCAGGGCGTCGACCCGCGCCGCTTGCGGACGGTCCCCTACGGCAAGGAGCGCCCCGTTGCGGTTTGCGACAACATCTCTTGCTGGTCGCAAAACAGGCGGGCGGTAACTGTTCTGAACGGCGGCGGCGCGGTCGCGTACAACTGATTTGGACGCGAGCAAAGCGGTTGACAGCCGCCTCCGGGCGGCCGAAAACGGGGCACGGTCGATCACACAGGGCGCGTCCATGAGAATCTTCGCTGCAGCCTCGATTTCTCTCGTCATGGCAGTTGCCGCTGTACCCGCGGCGGCGCAGATGCCCGGATCGCGGGCTCCCGCCGATAGCGGCGCGGCTAGCGGGCGCCTTGAGCGCCTGGAACAGCAAATAGCGGATTTGCAAGGCGTAGTCGCCGCGGTCGAGACCCTTGCCAAAAAAGAAGCCGGCGGCGGCACGGGATACGCCGCTGCAGCGGGCGGCGGCGCCAGCCCCGAGCAGGTTCGCCAGCTATCGGAGCAGATCGCCGATCTCACCCAGCGGATTGAGCGCATCGAGGCTCGTTTGGGCGAAGGCGGCGGCAGTCCAGCGCCTCAGGCGCCACCCAAACAAGAACAGAGTTACGGAACCGCCCCTGCCGGCGGTTTCGAGGATAAGCAGCAGCTTCCGCCCTTAGGAGCGCCGCCGGCCCCGGCCTATGCGCCCAGGCAGCAGCAGGGCGCGGTGGCGCCGGCACCCAGGGGTTACGGCTACGAGGCTCCTGCGCCAGGCGCGACGGCGGCACTGCCGGCTGCCGCGGGGGGTTCGGCGCGGGCGCTTTTCGACCAGGGCTATGGCGCACTTAACCGCCGCGAATACACGGCAGCCGAGGGCTACTTCCAGCAGTTTCTTGAGCAATATCCGTCCGATCCGCTCGCAGGCAGCGCACAATATTGGCTGGGAGAAACGGCATTCGTCAGCGGAGAATACAAAACCGCCGCCGACCGTTTCCTCAAGACGTTCACGAATTACCCATCGCACGAGCGGGCTCCGGAAGCGCTTTTGAAACTGGCGATTTCGCTCAGGCGGCTTGGCAACAACAACGATGCTTGCGCAACATTCTCCGAGCTTGCGCAGCGCTATCCGAGGGCACCGCAAACGGTGCTGCAACGAGCGGAAGCGGAGAAGAAACGGGCGAATTGCAGCTAGCTCTCCGTTGCTGGGGGCGTACTATATAACTAGCCGCATTACCCCTCACCCTGTCCCTCTCCCCATGGGAGAGGGGACGCCCTAACAACGGCTGCGAGCGGACTCCCTCTCCCATGGGGAGAGGGCTGGGGTGAGGGGCGTGACGCGGTTCAGTGCAAGGCTCCCACCAGCGCGCGGGAGCTAATCGAGCGTGCCGCTTACGGCCAATCGCG
>JBKQNN010000179.1:0-4383 GCA_052145975.1 Rhodomicrobium sp.
CGTCAATTCGCGAAACCCCTGCTCGGCGACGGCGGCCAGAAGCTCGTCCTTATCCTTGAAGTGCCGGTAGGGCGCCATGTGCGAGACGCCGGCCTCGCGCGCGGCGGCACGCAGCGTCAGCGCATCCAGGCCATCGCGCTCAAGCAGCCGGCGGGCCATGCCGACGAGCCGGAGCTTAAGCCCTTTCCTGGCGCGGGGCGGCGATGCCGCATTTTGCGATTTCAAGTCCATGCGAGGTTCCCCGCGGGTCTTGTTGACACTGTAAACAAATTGCAGTATACACTGTAAACAATATCGGAGCGACTGACGAGGCTAAACATGGCGCCATACACCGCTTTCAAGATCGTCCACATGCTGGGAATCGTTCTCTTCCTCGGCAACATCATCGTCACCGGCGTATGGAAGGCCATGGCTGACCGGACTAAGAATCCAGCGGTAATAGGCTTCGCGCAGCGGCTTGTGACGCTAACGGACTGGGTGTTTACCTTCGGCGGCGCGATCCTGGTGCTCGCCGGCGGCTTTGGCATGGCGGCGGCCGCGGGATACGACCTGAGATCGGGCTGGCTGCTCTTGGCGCAAATCCTGTTCGGCGCATCCGGCTTGATCTGGGTCGCGATCCTCATTCCCGTCCAGATTCGCCAAGCCCGCCTGGCGCACGCCTTCGAAAACGGCGGCCCGGTCCCGCCGCTTTACTGGCGGCTCAACCGGCATTGGTACATCTGGGGCGTTCTCGCAACCGTAATTCCGCTCGCCAACCTCTATGTGATGGTCGCGAAGCCCTAAGCAAACGTTCCTGGCTTGCCCAACGAATGCGCAGCATGCCTGCTCCGGGTTGAAATTGGTCGTTCCTGATTGTGGAACTAACGGCTACTCTTCTGTCAATACCTGCTGTCGCGTCGGCCACTTCCGTGCCTCAATCTTAGCATGGGCTACAGCATATTGATTCTGTGTTTTCGGGATGGCGCCGATGACGATTTCCCAGCGGATTTTATTTCGTGCCCGCAACAGGACCGGGGGCGGTGCCGCGACACAGGCCAAAGATTAGAAGCCTGCGCATCTTTCCTTCCGGCAGCACCTCATGACGCGAGAAGATTTACCTCGCACGTGGCGAATCCGTCGTATTTGGCAAACAGCAACAGACACATTTGGGATGCCACTATGGCCAAAACTAACAAGCGCGAAAGAATTGAGCGAGCAATAAAGTTTTGGGATGATATTCCTCCGTCAAAATTCCTATTGTCCGAGTCTACTATAATGTTACTTGATAGCGCGTTTCAGGAGTTGCGACCAGAGGTGCTAACTATTAATCACGTGCAAGCTGCTATACTTTCTTCTTCCCTTCTGGAGGCTCAAATTAGGGACTGCATACGGTTACGAATCGACGACGCTCGCGTTCTTCCAAATTTTGAGCACGAGATATTTCGCGATGAGCTTACCATCGATCTACCATTGTTTGCATCGCTCAGGGGGCATAAGTTTAGCCTTGGAGAGTTTTTCGTGATGAATTCCAACATTTCAACAGTATCGCAAGTAGTCAATCCCATTGATTTTTGCTTTGGGGTAGGACCGAATGAAGAAATATTTTTAGGTAGTTCCATCGAAGGGGAATCGAACCCCAAACTTACCCTAAAGGACCTCTATGAGGCGATTGCCATAACGCTATCATTCCGCAATAGGTTTATTCATGAACTGTTCGATTTCACCGCGTCTGATATCGACTCAGGCAAAAGGGCTGACAGAATTACGGCAAGTATTCGTAACGTATATTTGTTTCTTATTTGGACACAGGCGTTGAAACTGGAACGGTTTTCTGGCGAATTTCCTGAACTCAATACCCCACGTGGCGAAACAGGAAGGGCGATCAACGAAACTAGCTTCCGCATCCAGCAAAAACTGGAGAGAATTAGTAAGTTTCTGGATGGGCGCAGCGATGACCCCAGAGAACAGAAGTTTCTGTCCAGCTTAAAGCAAAACTTGAAGAAAGTACAACGATTGCATGCCGATTTCTCTGAATGCGCCTATGAGTTTATTTACTACGCTGCTGGACCGGGAACGTTGGCGATAGACGCCTCTTTTGGAAGGAAGTTGGTTGATCTTGAAAACTTCGAAAGACTGCTGGATCGAGCAATAGAATCTAAGAGAATCCCAGAGTGAACCATTATTAAAATGGTTGCTCAACCAAGGCACCAGGTAGTTTAAGATGTTAGTTCATTGAGGATTACGGCATCCTCCTCAGAGGGCAGTAAGCGAAAATTGTGGCGGAGAACTTGTGTGCCACCATGCCCCAGAATCCGGAAGTAATAACTTATCCAACTACCCCTTAACACTCTGATCTGCTTTTGTTTCTGTCTGCTTTGCCCCTCTATCGCGTCAAGAACTGAGAAACGTGTCTCGTCCGGTCTCGGCCTTTCAGGCTGGTGAGAGGCAAAGCCGAGCCTGACGGACGGCCGCATCGGCGCGGGCGCGCCGGCGTTTTGCTGAGCCGCGTATCGAGAGCCGTAATCGCGCATGACTGAATTTCATAACTCTATACCTGCTTCCACATCTGCCAAAAAACTGGACGCCCCATCGCCTGGGACGCATGCTTGTCTGTGTTCTTGCATTATTCCAGCGGAGCTTGCGTGGACCTTGGTGTGCCGTATTCTGCCAGCCGGGCGCGAATCTTTTCCACTGGTTCCGTCAAAGTTGTGCAAAACTTTCCCGTTCTGGTTGTGTTCCGGCCGGTCCGGCGCAATCCTTGGGCCATCTGCGGAACGTGTCAACGCAGCCGTATATAGCGGCGGGATACCTGCGGAGCTGTTTGAAAAGTTGGTCATAGGACAGCGCCATGCACAGCGGGGCATACGCGTGCGCCGTTCCGGGACATGAAAAGCCAGTTCGCGATGGCCGCCATGTCCCCGGTAAGAGACGGTGCCGCCAGTGGCCGGAAAGTCCGGTTTCGGCCTTGAACGGAAGGAAACAATAGAGCCTTTTCTTGATTATAGTTATTTACATAGAATGGGCATTTTTGCCGAACGAACCCAATTTTCCCCTGTGATATCAGGTGCCGGCCTCAACCCCGGCATGGGCGCTCGTCCGTAGGTGGGCCTATGAAACTCTACTTAGCGCGCAATGAAAAGGCCGCGCGCCGGCGGCCTTTTCCGGATAGGCGCTAGCCATCCACCGCCGCGTTTCGTTGCAAGACCGGCGAATCAGATAAGCTCGGGCTCCAGTCAATTATGGAGCCCGCCGATTGCGTTCCCTATCCCTGTCCCTGCAACAGCCGCCGCGGAAGGATGCGCCGTTTCTCGGCGTCGAGCGCTCCGCGCGCGGGCTCAAATGGGTGGAGCGGCTTCCGGCCTCTCAAGCCTATCTCGGCGCGGCCATAGCGCAGCGGCACAATCTTCCGGAGATCATCGGCCGCCTGCTTGCCGCGCGCGACGTTTCGCTCGATGAGGTCCCCGATGTGCTCAATCCGACCATCCGGGCGCTTTGCCCCGACCCCGCCACGCTGACCGACATGGACAAGGCGGCGGAGCGCCTGGCAAGGGCCATCGCCGCTGGCGAGAACATCGCGATTTTCGGCGATTACGACGTAGACGGCGCCGCTTCATCCGCCCTGCTCTACCGCTTTCTGGCGAGCCACGGGCTTACGCCGCGCATCTACATTCCGGACCGCATCACCGAAGGTTATGGGCCGAACTCCGAAGCCATCGCTTCGCTCATCGGCGATGGCGCCAGCCTGATCGTCACGGTGGATTGCGGCTCGACCGGTTTCGAGCCGCTTGAAGTTGCGGCGAAGTGCGGCGCCGATGTTATTGTCGTGGACCACCACCAGGTGGGCGAGGAACTGCCCCCCGCGCATGCCATTGTCAATCCCAACCGCCAGGATTGCCTGAGCGGCCAGGGCCATCTCTGCGCGGCAGGCGTGACCTTCCTCCTGTGCATCGCGCTCCAGCGCCGGCTGCGCGCTAGCGGCTTCTACGGAAAGAAAAAGGCGCCGGACCTCCTGGGCTGGCTCGACATGGTGGCGCTTGCCACGGTTTGCGATGTGGTGCCGCTGAAGGGCGTCAACCGGGCCTTCGTCGTACAGGGGCTTAAGATGCTCCGCAACCGCCAGAACGCCGGCCTGAAAGCGCTGTGCGACGCGGCTGGCGTCAACAAGCCGCCAACGCCCTATACGCTCGGTTTCATTCTCGGCCCCCGGATCAACGCGGGCGGGCGTATTGGCGATGCTGGGCTTGGCGCGCGGCTGCTTGCTACGGCGGACGATCTCGAGGCGGCGCAGATCGCGCAAACGCTGGACCGGCTGAACCGCGAGCGCCGCGAGATCGAGCTTAGAACCGTTGCGGAGGCGGCGGCCTGGGCAGATCGCGCGCTGCTCGAAGACCCGGATTGCCCTAT
>JBKQNN010000180.1:0-14164 GCA_052145975.1 Rhodomicrobium sp.
GTCGCACGAGCCGGGCATCGTGCCGTGCGGCACGCTGTGCTACACGGGCGACTACTTCGCCGGCAACGAGGACCGCATCCTGATCGAGAGCGTGAACGACGCCATCACCATCCTGTCGGGCACCGGCACCCAGCTCGGCCAGGACGTCCCCGGCTTCGGGACCCCCGACATCGCCGACTGGGGCTACAAGCCGGCGCAGGACACCAACTGGAACGACCTCGACCCGCTGGCCATCGGGGTGACGACCAACTGCGGGACGAGCGCCAGCCAGAACCGGTCGACGTACATGCAGGCCATCGACATGAACTCCCGGGTGACCGGCCAGAACGTGCTCCCGCCGGGCCAGAGCGGCTACATCAGCTTCAAGGGAGTGCCCAGCCCCCACTTCTGCGACCAGGTCAACCTGTTCAACACGTTCACCTACAAGACCATGCCGCCGGCCAACTGATCGCCCGGGATCCACCGGCACGCCCCGGAGCGGGAACGACCGGGGCGGCGGGCCCGACCGGGCGGAGAGGAGAGCCGCGTGTCCACGCAGGACGATGTGCGCCGAGTGGCGCGGGCGCTACCCGAGGTGGTGGAGGCGACGGACCGCTTCGCCTTCTCCGTGCTGAACGGCACCAAGCTGCGGGGGTTCGCGTGGGCGTGGCGGGAGCGGATCGAGCCCGGCAAGCCGAGGGTCGAGAACCCCGACGTCCTGGTGCTGCGCGTGGCCGACGGGGGCGTGAAGGCGCTGCTGCTCGGGTCAGATCCGCGCAGGTTCTTCACCGAGCCCCACTACCACGGCTACCCCGCGGTGCTGGTGCGACTGGGTGCCGTCGAGACTGGAGACCTGGAGGACCTGCTCCTCGACGCATGGGCCTGCATGGCTCCGCGCCGGCTGGTCCGGGCGCTCGAAGAGCGCCTGGGCGGGTCGCCGGTGTCGTAGCCGCGGCCCGGCCGGTCCCGGCGGCTGGGGTCCCGGCGGCAGGACGTCCGATCAGGTGATCTCGAGGTGCTCGACGATGTGCACGTCATGGTCCGCCTGGCCGAAGCTGGAGAACGACCCGTAGCCCGCCAGCGTGTCGAGGCCGCCGGAGGCACTGACGATCTGGAACATGCCGGTGGTCAGACCCTGCGCGGTCGTCGTCCCGACGGCCAGGATCACCACCCCTCCGCTCAGTCCGTCGAAGCTGCAGGTGCACTTGTCGACGGAGTAGAACGACGTGGACTTGTCGGGGAAGACGGTGGAGTTTTGTTGTTTTTCTGTAGCAGCCATAACCTGTCCGTTCTTCTCTCGCGGCACTCGCGGCCGCTTGTCGCACTCGCAGTTTTGCCCCAAAACCGCGCCCAGCCAACCGGGCGCAGCTACACGATCGGCGCCGCCTATCCCGGTCTCCTTCCTTCGTAAAGCGGAATTTTGCCGTTTATGTTAAAAGCTCGCGTGGTGACGAGATTTCGGCCAGGGTGTGGTAAGCTTGCCTTAATCCCAGTGCCATTTCGCCCGGCTTGCCGTCCCCGATAGGCTGGCCATCGATCCTGACGACCGGCATGACGAGGCCCGAAGCCGAGGTTTGGAACGCCTCCTTCGCCGCTTTCGCTTCGCTGACCGTGAAGGCGCGCTCCTCTACGCGAAGGCCGTTCCGGTGTGCGAGGTCCATCACCACCTCCCGGGTGATGCCCCGCAGGATACCAAAATCCGCTGGCCGCGTCACCAGATTGCTGTCCCCGGCGCCGGTCACGATCCAGGCATTGCAGGATGCGCCCTCGGTGACGAAGCCGGCCCCGTCCACCATCCAAGCCTCATCGGCGCCGGCGTCTTTTGCCTGCTGGCGCGCCAGCGACTGGGCGAGGAGCCCAGTGGTTTTGATATCGACGCGGGTCCAGCGGATATCCGGCAGCGTGATTACGGAGATGCCGGCCGCGGCCCGTTTCTCGCCCTTCGCGCGTGCCAAGGAGCGCGCCAGGCAAACGACGGTTGGAGCAACGTCCGCCGGGGGGAAGGCAAAATCGCGCCGGGAGACACCGCGCGTGACTTGAAGATAGACGAGGCCGTTCTTGACCCGGTTGCGCCGGACGGTTTCCCTCAAGATCACGCGGAGGGAGCGTAAATCCATCGGCAGGGCCATGCGCAGTTCCGAAAGCGAGCGCTGCAGCCGCAGCATATGCCGGCGCTCGTCGACGAGGCAACCGTCGCGCACCTCGCATACCTCGTAGACGCCGTCGCCGAACTGGAAGCCCCGGTCCTCGGCATGCACGGCCGCGTCCGCGTAAGGGGTGTAAACCCCGTTGACATAAATAACCCGCGCCATGCCGTCTCCCTGAATCGCTCTGTGCCCTCTGCGTGCGTTTTAGATGCGGCATTCGGGGCGGATGTCAACCGCGCGGACACGCGAAGCTGGTATCCATTTTCCGCTGAAGGATGTGCCATAGTCAGAGGTCACGCCCCTCACCCCAACCCTCTCCCCATGGGAGAGGGAGCTCGCTCGCAGCCATTGAGAAGGCGTCCCCTCTCCCATGGGGAGAGGGACAGGGTGAGGGGCGTGACGGTTGTGTGGATCGCCGGCTTCGGGCCTTAATGCCGCAGGTCGCCGGTGCGTTCGTTCGAATTGACGCCGAGCGCGCGGAGTTTCCGGTGCAGCGCCGAGCGCTCCATGCCGACGAACTCGGCGGTGCGGGAAATATTGCCGCCGAAACGGTTGATCTGCGCCATGAGATATTCCCGCTCGAAAATCTCGCGCGCGTCGCGGAGAGGGAGCGACATGAGGTGCTCACCCCCCGAACCGTTTGACGATAAAGGGACGTTGGCACCGATGTCGTCGGGCAGCATGTCGGCCGTGATGACGGTGTCCGGCTCGCCAGTCGACATGATCATCACCCGCTCGACGATATTGCGAAGCTGACGGACGTTGCCCTGCCACTCGTGCGACTGCAAAACCGCCATGGCGTCGTCGCCGATGATCCGGGGCGGGAGGCCCGAGGAAGCTGCTACTTGCTTGACGAAGTGCTCGACCAGCTCGGGGATGTCCTCGCGCCGCTCGACGAGCGAGGGCACTCGCAGCGGAACCACGTTCAGGCGGTGGAACAAATCCTGCCGGAAGCGGCCCGCCGTCATCTCGCGGTCGAGATCGCGGCTGGTGGAGGAAACGATGCGCACATCCACGGCCACTTTCGGCCCGCCGCCCACTCGCTGGAACTTCTGCTCGACGAGCACGCGCAACAGCTTGCCTTGTGTATCCACGGGCATATCGGCGACTTCGTCGATATAGAGCGTGCCATTATGCGCTTCTTCGAGGGCGCCGACCTTGCGCGCGGTCTGGCCGGTTTCCTCGACGCCGAAAAACTCGATCTCGACCCGGTCGGGCGCCATCGAGGCGGCATTGACCGCGACGAAGGGGCCGTTTTCCCGCTGCGAAGTGGCATGGAGATAGCGCGCTGCCAGCTCCTTGCCAGAGCCTTGCGGCCCCGTGATCATCACGCGGCTGTTCGTCGGCGCGACCTTTTGGATGCTTTGCCGCAGGTGGTTCATGACCGCCGATTTGCCGATGAGATCGGAGCTGTAATAGCTTTTCTCTTTCAGCTCTTTGTTTTCGCGGCGTAGTTTCGAGGCTTCGAGCGCACGCGCCACAACGAGTACAGGGCGGTCTGCCTTGAAGGGCTTCTCGATATAATCGTAGGCGCCGCGCTTGATCGCTTGGACCGCCGTTTCGATATTGCCGTGGCCGCTGATGATGACGATTGGCAGCTCCGGGTGCAGCTTCTTGGCGCGGGCGAGCACGTCAAGGCCGTCGAGCTTGGAGCCCTGCAGCCAGATGTCGAGGATGACGAGCGATGGCCGCCTTTCCTCGATGGCACGCAGCGCCTCGTCGCTATCCTTGGCGAGCCGCGTCTTATGGCCTTCGTCCTCAAGAATGCCGGAGACGAGCTCTCGAATGTCCGCTTCGTCGTCGACAATCAAAATGTCAGACGCCATGGCTAACTCCCTCTTTCCCGCGCTTGGCCGATGGGCCGGACTCGCTTACGCGCTCCGTGCCATCAAGCTTTTGTTCGTCAGTTTCCGCTTCCGGGCCGCTGGCAGCGAGCGCTATCGGAATCGACATTTTTATCCATGCGCCGTGCGCGTAACCTTCGTCCGCCGGCGCATCTTCAAGCTCGAGCACGCCGCCATGCTGCTCCGTGATACGTTGCACGATGGCGAGGCCCAGCCCCGTACCTTTTTGCCGTGTGGTGACGTAAGGCTCAACCAGCCGGTGCCGGTTTTCCTTGGGCAACCCACAGCCATTATCGATCACGCCGATGACAAAGCGATGATCGCCAGTCCGCAGGCGTATGACGATACGTCCCTTCTCCGGCTCTTTGCCGTTGGCAGCCTGATAGGCGTCGACGGCTTCGCTCGCATTCTTAACGAGATTCGTCACCGCCTGGGTCAAAAGCCTGCGGTCGCACAGCGCTAGAACGGGCTCGGCCGTTATGTCTATCTTATATTCGATTTCCGGCCGGCTCATCTGAAATAGGATGACGGCTTCGCGGACGATTTCGCGGATGTCCTGCTGCTCGAACACCGCGTTCGGCATGCGGGCAAAGGACGAGAACTCATCCACCATGCGGCCGATATCGCCGACATGGCGGACGATGGTCGCAATGCATTTGTCGAAGACCTCGCGATCGGTGGTGATCGAATCGCCGTATTTGCGCCGGATGCGCTCGGCGGAAAGCTGGATCGGCGTCAGCGGATTCTTGATCTCGTGTGCAATGCGCCGGGCGATGTCCGCCCAAGCCGAAGTGCGCTGCGCCACGGTAAGCTCGGTTACGTCGTCGAACGTGACCACCACGCCAAAGCCGGATTTATCCTCCTCCTCGCGCGTGACCTGCACGGCGAAGTTGCGCTCGCCGCTTTCGCGCACGAGCGTAATCTGGCTTTGTACGGGCTTGGCGCGGCTTAGCCTGCGCGATTTTTCGATGATTTCGGCGAATTCCGGAACGGCGGACTTCAAGGGCTTACCGGTAAGTTGCGGCTCCTTGAGCCGCAGAAGCTTGCGCGCGGACCTGTTGATCAGCGTAACGCAGCCTTCCGAATCGAGCCCGATGACGCCTGCGGTGACGCCAGACAGGACCGCTTCGATAAAACGCCAGCGCTCGTCGAGCTTGGCGTTGGCGTCCATGAGCCCCGCGCGTTGCGTTGCGAGATCGACCGTCATCTTTTTGAAGGTCGCGCCCAGCCTGCCGATATCGTCGCGCGCAAAGCCGCCGTCGAGCTGAACGTTGAGATTTCCCTGGCTCACCTCTTGCGCGGCGGCGATCAGCTTGCGGATCGGCATCACCAGGCGGTTGGCGAAGGCAAGGCCCGTCCAAACTGCCGAACTGAGCAGGGTTAGCGCCAGCAGCACATACATCATAGTGAAGTCGAACTGCATATAGCCGCGCGCCTGCTCCAGGTATTTAAACTCCAGGATGTTATTCTGAGTCCGTTCCAGCAGGTGATATACGTTCGGATTTGCGGGCCGGATGACGTAAAGGTAAACATCGTCGAAGGCGGGCAGCTTCTTGAGGGCCGCCAAACCATTCGACAAATCCCAGCTCACGGGAACGATCCGGCCGTCCAGGGCGCGCGCGATGTAGGGCGGCGGAGGAGCGCGAAAGTCCGAGCCGTCGCTTGCAGCCGATGCCAAAAGGTTCCCGCGGGAATCGATAAGGAAGGCGCTGGGGAGGTTGCGCATCGATACGACTGCGGAGAAAAGCCGGTCGAAGCTCTGCTTGTCGTCTCGAAAAGCGGCGGTGTTCTCTTCAATCTCGCGCGCTATGCCCAGCATATCGGAGCGGATGACCTGCCCGCTCTCCGCGAGGTACGCCCTGGCGACCTCGACGGAATTGTTCACAATGCCATTGACGCGGGTCGAGAAAACCGCGTCCAAAGTACGTTCGATAGAAACCGTTGCAAATGTCGCCATAAGAATAACGGGGAACAGCGCAACGAGGCTGAAGACGCCTGCGATCTGGAAGTGAAGTCCAGCGCCCGCCGTTTGCCGGCGGCGCGCTCTAAGCAGCTTAGCGATTTGAAAGCTGACGATGCCGATAATGACGAGTACCAGAGCGGCTGTCAGCCCCAGCGCGCCCAAGACAACGCGCTGCGTGGGGACGATGGGGGTAAGATTGCTCAGGATCAGGAACGTCGCGACGCTCGATAGCAGCGCGGCAACGACAATCGCGAGGCTCACCCAAAAGCGCGGCTGCTTGCGGAACGAGCGCATCAACCAAGTATCGCCGATGACTTTGCCGGCGGAGCGGACGGGCCCTGGAATTGGAATCGGGGGGACCGCGATGGATGGGACCGGTATGGCGGCGGAAAACGTCCGGGCGCGGCTGGCGGCCAAGGCGCATGCACCGCGCGCAGCCCGCCATGCGGTCATAAGCCGCTCCTTCAGGCGTTCCCTGATCTGCTGATCGAAATAGGCCAAGCAGCGCCTCACCCCTGTTGCCAAGCAGCATCAGTGTACGGCGAGTTTGTGAAAATTGTGGCATAGGCAACACATTTCGCTGTGCACTCTGTGTCAAAAGTGTTTCGGAGCGTGCGAGCGGCTTCCGGAAACCACATTGGCATGCACTTTGGCGTACTCGCGCGCGAAATTTGTTTCCTCGATGGAAGCCCCCTACCCGTTCAGGAACGCGAGCAACCCTGCCACGCGAATCAGGCAGGCCAAAGCTGCCTTGACCGTCGCGAACGCACCGGCTAAAGCTGTCATGTGGGATTTAGTTAGTCTGGTTCTGTCAAATCGAGGGGAGCCTATGTTTCGTCCTGCCGCAAGGGTGAGTCTGCTCTTAGCGGGTTTGATCGTTGCCGCACACCAGGAAGCGGCTGCTCAAATCACGCCAAATCTGCCTTCTCTCTCGTTAAAGAGCGGCGAGACTGTAGAGGTCATGGATCTCTGGTTTTCGGTCAACTGCAAGTCTCAGTTGAAGAGCACCCCCATCGCGGAAATCATGGAGGGTCCCTCTGAAGTCACCGTAGATGTCAAGGAAGCAATGGTCGTTCCGCGCCAGCAAAACTGCAGCAAGCCTGTTAAAGGGGCGAAGCTGTTTGTTTCCGCGAAAGATATCGCCGATTACAGCACGTCTAAACTAACTATAAGAATTACCTACGACACCAAAGACGGCGAGCGGAAACTGAGCCAGTCCTATAACGTCGCCCTTTTCCCTAAGGACTAATCCCCTGGCTGGAGCAGGACTCATGAATCTCAGAATGGTTGGAATAGCCGCTGCGGCTTGGGTAGCGGTGCTGGCGTCGATGGCGCCGGGTTCTGCTCAGGCGCAGCAGAACCAAATTCAAAGAATTGCTGCAAAAAGCGGTGAGACCATCGAGCTATCCTCCGTATTTGCTCAAGTGAATTGCCGCTCTATTCTCTTGGCGACGCCTGAGGTCGAGGTATTGGAGGGGCCGCCTGAAATTACGTTAAGTATTAGGGAGCAAATGGTGCCCGTAGCCAAAGCAGATTGCCATGATAAAGTTAAGGGTGGGATGATACTTGCGACTATAGGTCAGGTTAGCCATCCAATTGAAGGAAAACTCACCTTTCGCGTAAAGTACAAAACAAAAACCGTCAATAACCAGGTTGCGCACGTTTACCTCTACTCTTTATTCCCATGAGACTGTTGCTGTGCTTCCTTCGGCGCCGATAGTATCGTAATACCGGATCTGTCATCCACAAGGAGATAAAGACATGCATCGTCTCGCCGTTTTGCTAGGGGTAATGCTGGGCGTTATGGGCGGCGCGCTTCAACAGGGCGCTCGCGCTCAGATCACGCCAAATCTCCCCACCATCGCGCTAAAAAGTGGAGAGACTGTCGAGGTAACCGAAGTTGGGATGGCGATCAATTGCCGGTCCATCATGACGGAGACGCCCGTCGCAGAGGTCATGGAAGGACCCTCCGAGGTGGTCGTAAGCATTAAAGAAGCAATGGTCATTCCTCGCAAGCAAAACTGCGATAAGCCTGTCAAGGGTGGGAAGCTTGTATTTACCGCAAAGGACGTCGAAGACTATAGTACCAGCAAGCTAACGGTTAGAATTACATACCATACTAAAGACGGGGTTAAGCAATTTAGCCAAGCCTACAATATAACGCTTTTCCCAAAACAATAAAAGCTGCAAACCTGGAGCGGTGAGAGAATTCAACGGCATGAAACCGCCATTTTGTCGCGCGAGTCTCCTTTTGCTATTTCTGGCTGCGTGCGGACCCGCCTTCGCCCAAGACGGAAGTCTGACGGCGAAAAGCGGCCAGGTAATCGATCTCAGACCGGTGTTCCGCCAGGTAAACTGCCGCGGCACTCTCCTGGCGACGCCCGTGGTCGAGGTCTTGCAGGGTCCGCCGGAGTTGACGCTGACCGTCGAAGACCGGATGATCGAGGTCCCAGAGCAGAGATGTCCGGAAAAGATTAAGGGTGCCATGGTCGTCGTCACCGTTGGCCAAGTCGCGCAACCCATGCAGGGCCGCCTGGTTTTCCGCGTCAAGTATAAAGGAAAATATAGGGAAAGCCAAACCGGCCACGCGTATGACTATTCCCTTTCGCCCTGAAGCCTTTGGCTGGCCGGCCAGCTGCGGTTTGCGGCCGCGGCGCCGGACACGCCTCGCAAAGCAATCGCCCGGATGTGGCATAGCTAGGCCGGGCTGCGGACCACGCGGATTTTCTGATCCCGGACCTTCTTGCGGAGCGTATTGCGGTTGAGACCTAACAACTCCGCGGCTTTGATCTGATTTCCCCGCGTCGCCGTCAGCGCCGCCGTGATCAGCGGGGCCTCGACGTCGCGCAAAATCCGGTCGTAGAGCCCAGGCGGCGGAAGCTGATCCCCATAGGAGCCGAAATAGTCGGAGAGATAAGTCTCCATCCACTCGTTTAGCCTTGCCCTACCCGACGGCGGCGCCTCCGGCGCAACCCCGGAGCTTGACGACAGCTCGTTATCGATAAGGTCGGCGGAGATCAACTCCTGGGAGTAGAGCGCGCTCAGACGCCGGACGAGGTTTTCGAGTTCGCGCACGTTACCGGGCCAGCTGTGCCGCTTGAGCCGGTCGAACGCCTCTTTTGTGAGCACTTTGGAGGGCAGCCCGCTCTTTTCCGCGAGCTTCAAGAAATGCCGTACCAGATCCGGAATGTCCTCCAGGCGCTCCCTGAGCGGCGGCATGCGCAGCGGAACCACATTCAGGCGGTAATAGAGATCCTCGCGGAACAGGCCCAGCGATATCTGGTGCTCCAGGCTCTTGTTGGTGGCGGCGACGATGCGCACGTCGGTTTTGATCGGCACGCGGCCGCCGACCGTCATATACTCGCCTTCCTGGAGCACGCGCAGGAGCCGGGTTTGCGCCTCCATCGGCATGTCGCCGATTTCATCCAGAAACAGCGTGCCGCCATCGGCCTGCTCGAAGCGCCCGATGGAACGCGCGGCCGCACCCGTGAAGGCGCCCTTCTCGTGGCCGAACAGCTCGGACTCGATCAGCTCTCGCGGGATCGCGGCCATGTTGATGGCAATGAACGGCCCTTTGCGCCGCTGGCCGTAATCGTGCAGCGCGCGCGCAACCAGCTCCTTGCCGGTGCCGGATTCGCCGGAGATCAGCACCGTGAGATCGGTGTGCATCAGCCTCGCCATGACGCGGTAGACATCCTGCATGGACGCGGAGCGGCCTATCAGCGGCAGGTTGTCGGTATCCTCGCCGGCGGCCAGGGCCGATTTCGCGAGCTTCGGCTCGCGTAAGGCCCGGCCAACCACCGCGACGAGTTCCTTGAGATCGAAGGGCTTCGGCAGATATTCGTAAGCGCCGCGCTCCGCCGCCGTGATGGCGGTCATGAATGTGTTCTGCGCGCTCATCACGATGATCGGCAGTTCGGGCCTGATCTTCTTGATCCGCGGAATGAGGTCGAAGGCATTCTCGTCCGGCATGATCACGTCGGTGATGACCACGTCGCCCTCGCCTTGCGCGACCCAATTCCAGAGCGTGGCCGCGTTGCTGGTTGCCCGTGCGCTATAGCCGGCCCGCGCCAGCGCCTGATTGACCACGGTGCGGATCGCCGCATCGTCGTCGGCTATAAGGATGTTGCCGCGGCCCATGTCACTTCTCCCCCGTCTTACGCGCCGCTGGTTGATACATCGGCAAGAGCGTCCGGAAGGTTGTATGGCGCGAGCGCGATTCGCACTCGATCACTCCTCCATGATCCCCAATAATCTTTGCGACGAGCGCAAGCCCGAGCCCTGTGCCCTTGGTTTTGGACGTTACGAACGGTTCGAAAAGGTTCTGCTTCACATCGGGCGGAACGCCACCCCCATTATCCGACACAGCGATTTCGAGCGGCAGCCCCACGCTCGACTCGGAATTTGCCGGGCGCATGCGCAAGCCGGGCCGGAACGCCGTCGACAGCGTAATTTGCCCATCGGGCCGGTCGCCGATCGCCTCCGCGCTGTTCTTCACAAGGTTCAGGAAAGCCTGAATGAGCTTGTCGCGATTGCCGGGAACTTCGGGCAGGCTCGGATCGTAAGCTTGGGCAATGGCGATGTTCCGGGCAAAGCCGGCATGCGCGATCCTTCTTACGTGGTCGAGCACGGTGTGAATGTTCACCGGCTCCTTGTTCAATGGCCTTTCGTCGCCGAACACTTCCATGCGGTCGACAAGATCGCGGATGCGGCCCGTTTCGTCGACGATGAGCTGCGCGAGCGGCCGGTCTTCCTCGGCGGCTCCGGCTTCCAGGAGCTGGGCCGCGCCGCGGATGCCGGAGAGCGGGTTCTTGATCTCATGGGCGAGTACCGCCGCCATCGCCGATACGGACCGCGCGGCACCCCGGTGGGTCAATTGCCGTTCGATCATGTTGGCCATGCTGCGCCGCTGCAGCATGAGCATGACCAGGTCTCCATCCTCCGAAAACAGCGAGGCGAACACGTCGATCACCTCATTCTGCCGGTCCGGCATGGAGAGTTCGAGCTCGTATTCGTTCACGGTCTGGCGCGTCTGGCGCACCTGGCCGGCGAGCGCCGTCAAGGGATGCGCGAACGCCAGCACAGAGTGCAGTGCCCGTTTTTTGAGCACGGCCTCGCTCATGCCAAAGAACTCCTCGGCGGCAAGGTTTGCGGAAGCGATGCGATTTTCGCCGTCGACCACCACGAGGGCATGGGGAAGGGCCTGTACGAGTGCCTCGAAATTAAGCGTAATCGCGCGCAGCGCCGCTTTCTTCCTGCCCTTTTCATTCTTATTCATGCGGGTTAGCAAAACAACAACCTCATCCGGCGCCAGGCTCTGGGCTTTGGAATATGGCCCCGCGGCTCTGATTGCCCAAGGATTAGGCGGCGGCGCAGGGCGGTTAATTTGGAGGCATACTATCAAAGCGATCCCCGTTTCAGCAAACGAATTACGGCCTTGTGCAAAAGCGCTTGGAGGTTTTAATCGCGCCAGATAAAGTCCCGGCCGGTGAACGGCCTGAACCTTTGCAACGGCACCCGCACAAACTCTATGCAAAAACAAGACCAAAATCAGCGTTCCAATGCCGCGTTGATCGTGGCCGGCGGTAGCGGCGTGCGCGCTGGGCTTAGCCAAGGCCGCCCCAAGCAATATTGCAGCATCGGTGGAGAAGCAGTCTTGCGCCGCACCGTTTGCGCATTTCTTAAGCACCCTGACATCAATCATGTGATCGTTGCCCTGCGTGCGGGCGACGAAGCGCTCTACGAGGAAGCCCTCGCCGGCCTTTCGCCCCCCAAGCTGCTGCGCCCGGTGCCCGGAGGTGCTACGCGGCAGCTTTCTGTCGCGGCGGGGCTTGAGGCGCTGGCGGCGGTTTTGCCCGATGCCGTGCTGATCCACGACGCGGCGCGGCCCTTCATCGGCGCGGAGTGCATCGCCGGCACCATCGCAGCCCTTGAGCTGTTCGACGGCGCCATCGCCGCCGCCCCCGTCACCGACACCTTGAAGCGCGGCGAAGGCGGCGCCATCGCGGGCACCGTCTCGCGCGATGGTCTTTGGCGCGCGCAAACGCCCCAAACCTTCCACTATAAGAAAATCCTCGACGCTCACCGCGCGGCCGTGCAGGCGGGGCGTACGGATTTCACCGACGACGCGGGTCTCGCCGAATGGGCCGGGCTCACGGTTGGCCTCGTCGAGAACACAGCGGAAAATATGAAGATCACCACAGCCGGGGATTTGGCCATGGCGGATTTGATCGCAAGCCGGGGCGCCGCTGACGTGCGCTGCGGGACTGGGTTCGATGTGCACGCTTTCGGCGAGGGGGATCACGTGACGCTGTGCGGCATCGAGATTCCGCACGCCCACGGCTTCAAAGCGCATTCCGACGGCGACGCCGCCTTGCACGCGCTCACGGACGCGCTGCTTGGCACCATAGGTGCTGGCGATATCGGCGATCATTTCCCGCCCTCGGACCCGCAATGGCGCGGCGCCGAGTCCGGCATTTTCCTCACCCATGCGCTGAGACTCGTCGCGGAGCGCGGCGGGCGCGTCACCAACGCCGACATCACCATCGTCTGCGAGCGGCCTAAGATCGGCCCGCACCGCGAGGTCATGTGCGTGAAGGTGGCGCAGTTGCTCGGCGTCGAGCGCGAACGCGTCAGCGTGAAGGCGACCACCAGCGAGGGGCTGGGCTTCACCGGCCGCCAGGAAGGCATCGCCGCGCTTGCGACGGCGACTGTGGTTTTCGGGCGGGTTTGAATCCGGGCGAAGACCCCCTCACCCCAGCCCTCTCCCCAGGGGGAGAGGGAGCCCGCTGCGGCCTTTGATCGAGGGAAGAGGACAATTCGAGGGTCCTCTCTCCCCTTGGGGAGAGAGACAGAGTGAGGGGGTCTTTTCCCGCCATGAACGCAGACTCATTGCCAATGCCCACTGCTATCGAAAGCCTTGCGGAACAAGTCCTGGAGCGCGCGCGGGCCTTAAGCCTCATGATCGCGACCGCCGAATCCTGCACCGGCGGGCTCGTGGCCGCGGCACTCACCTCCATCGCGGGCTCGTCCGATGTGTTCGAGCGCGGCTTCGTGACCTACTCGAACGAGGCCAAGGAGGAGATGCTCGGCATCGACCCGGCGCTCATCGCGGCGAATGGCGCGGTTTCGCCCGAGGTGGCCATCGCCATGGCGGCGTGCGCGCTGCGGCAGTCGCGGGCGCAGCTCTCCGTCGCCGTTACTGGCATCGCAGGGCCGGACGGTGGCAGCGCTGAGAAGCCCGTGGGCCTCGTCCACTTCGCCGCCGCCAAGGCGCTATCCCGGGAGGGCGATGCCGTGGATTTCGCCGCGATCCATCACGAGGAGCGCTTCGGCGGCATCGGCCGGGCGGAGGTGCGCGCGAAATCTGTCGAAACCTCACTGCGCCTGCTCCTGCGCGCCGCGGACCTGGATTAAGCGCCCTGCCGCGCTGCAATACCCTGGGTTACGCCACCTCGCGCGCATGCGTAATTTCGCGGCCGCGGGCGGGGCGCACGTCGCCGGAATGCAAGGTTTCCAGCGCGAAGGTCTCGCCATCGAGGGTCATGAACTCGACCTCGTAATCCTCGCCGCCCTTGTAGACGGCAACCACGGTGCCAACGTCGCCCGCCTTGAGCTGCTTCTCCGGCACATCACGGGTCAGCACCACGCGGTCCAATTCCTCGATCATGGTCTTTTGCCTTTCAAAGGTATCGCCGTCACCAGCCGTGGCGCGGTTTCACCCGCCTCGATCAGCCAAACCGTGCGCACGCTTGGGTTCCGGCCGTCCGGCGATTGCAGCGGGCCTTCGATAACATAGCTTGTGCCAATTTTGCTTTTTTGCAAGCGCGTAACGGGATTCGAGCGGGCGTGGGCCAAGAGTGCCGCGATCATGGTATCGGGCTGGCTGGCGTCGAAACCGAAGCGGAGGAAGAACGCGGCTTTCGGCCCGCCATCGGGGTGCTGCGGATTGAGCAGATAGGCAGTGACCTTGCGGGGCTCGACAAAAGCGTACTCAGCGTGAGGCAGTTTCATTGTTGCGCTCTGGCGGAAGCTATCGCCGGATCGTAACGCCGCGCGCAGCGCTATCGTCTCACAGATTTCAGCACTGAGTTCATTTGAGGTTATACCAGCGGCCAAAAGTCCTGACCGCTCTTTCGTCATTGCGAGCGAAGCGAAGCAATCCAGGCAAGTCACTGATGTTGCTTCTGGATCGCCACGGCCGCCAAGGCGGCCTCGCGATGACGGGGAGT
>JBKQNN010000181.1:0-2509 GCA_052145975.1 Rhodomicrobium sp.
ACCGTGTCCGAGCTCTCCTCCGCGATCAAGCGGACGGTGGAGGACGCGTATGGCCTCGTGCGCCTGCGCGGCGAAATCTCGGGCTACCGCGGGCCCCATAGCTCCGGCCACGTCTATCTCTCGCTCAAGGACGAACGGGCGCGCATCGACGGCGTGATCTGGCGCGGTGTGTTTTCCGGCCTGAAGTTCAAGCCGGAGGAAGGGCTGGAGGTCATCGTTACCGGGCGGGTCACGACCTTTCCCGGCAAATCGAGCTATCAAATCGTCATCGAGCAGCTCGAACCGGCGGGTGCCGGCGCACTCATGGCGCTGCTTGAGGAGCGCAAGAAGCGCTTTGCCGCCGAAGGGCTGTTCGACGAGGCGCGCAAGCGTCCGTTGCCGTTCTGGCCGCAGGTGGTGGGCATCGTAACGTCGCCCACGGGCGCTGTGATCCGCGACATGCTGCACGGCTTTACCGAGCGCTGCCCCACGCATGCGATCGTGTGGCCGGTGCGCGTCCAAGGCGAGACTTGCGCCGCGGAGGTGGCAGCCGCCATCCGCGGTTTCAATGCCGCCGATGGCCTAAGCCCCTTTCCGAAGCCGGAGCTGCTGATCGTGGCGCGCGGCGGCGGCAGCCTGGAAGACCTCTGGGGCTTCAACGAGGAGGCGGTTGTGCGCGCGGCGGCGGAAAGCGCGATACCGCTTATCTCCGCGGTTGGGCACGAAACCGACTGGACGCTGATCGACCTCGTTGCGGATGCGCGCGCGCCGACGCCCACCAAAGCGGCGGAATGGGCGGTGCCGAAGCATTCCGAGCTGATCTTACGCCTTTCCGAGTGCATCGGCCGCGCGCGGCACAGCGTCCGGCGTCAGCTCGAAGGCCTGCGCGCCGAGTTCCGGGGTGCGGAGCGTGGCCTGCCGCGCCCTCAGAACCTTCTCGCCATTCCGCGCCAGCGCCTCGACACGGCTGGCGCCCGGCTGGGCCAGTCTCTCCGCCATTTCAGCGACCGCTCGCGCGGGAAGTTCGAGCGCTGCGCCGTCCGGCTCAATCCTCGCCTCATTTCCACGCCCTTGGAGCGATCCGCCGAAAGGCTGGCGCGAGCCAGGGATGGCGCCGCACGTGCCTTTCGCCTGAGCGTGGCCAAGAAGCGCGACCGTCTCGACGACCGGGCCGCCCGGCTGCAGCCGGGCCTGCTGGCCGGACCCGCGGCAAGGCAGCGCGAGCGGCTTCAGTCCCTCATCCTGCGGGCTGGGCAGGGGGTCTGCCTGAACGTGGCCAAAAATCGCGACCGGCTTTCCGACCGGGCCGCCCGGCTTCATCCGGGGTTATTAGGCGCTCCAGCGGCCCGCCAGCGCGAGCGGCTCCAGTCCCTCATCCTGCGGGCGGAGCAGGGGGTTAGGAATACGCTGAAGCGCAAGGCGTTCGAGGCAGGCTCGCTTTCGCAGATCCTAAGGAGCCTGAGCCACAAAAGCGTGCTCGACAGGGGATTTGCGCTTGTGCGGGACCCGGATGGGCACGTAATACGGCGCGCTGCCGCGGCAAAATCCGCAGTCCGGCTTGACATCGAGTTTGCGGACGGTCACGTTTCAACAAAGCCTGGCGAGGATGCCGGGGAGCGGCCCGCCCTAGAGCGCAGAAGCTCCGCAACCCCCCGCCGGGCCGCCCCCGTAAACAAGGACGATGGCAGCCAGGGCAGTCTGCTGTAAGGCGCGGAAAAAGCATGAATCGCATAGAGCGTTCCTTTGTATTCGGCCAAGAGGCGAAAATCCGGTATCTCGACGGGGAATTCCAGGTGCTCAAGAACGGCGCCTATGTGCGCTGCGCGGTGACGGGCGAGCCGATCCGGATCGAGGACTTGCGCTATTGGAGCGTGGCCTATCAGGAGCCCTACGTGAACGCGGAAGCCTCGCTCAGGCGGCACCTCGAACGGGCAGGCGTGACCCGCCGCTGACCGGCGCCAGCGAAGCCGGAATCATACCGGATCCGCTGCCAACCGCCATAAGCTTATTAGCAATTTGTTAGCGTCTCCCAAGTCTTGCGATTTCCGGGGGCTGAGCGCGGCGCCACGCGTTTACTTTTAGCCGCGAGCGCGCCACACTAGTACAGGCCGCAGGAAGTTCTAGCCCGCTTGGCCGTCATTGCGAGGCGCCGAACGCGCCGCGGCAATCCAGGGGACGCGAATGCCGCCGCCGGATTGCTTCGGGGCTAAAGCCCCTCGCAATGACGGGTCCGAACTTCCGGCGAGTCGTACTAGGGGAGATAACGTCCACCGGCGCCGATGATCGCCGTAATCAGGCCAAACGCCAGATTGAAGCGAACCATCTTGCGGATCGCCGCGATGGCAACCTCCGCCGCGTCCCAATCTGCCGCTGCGACCGCATCGCGGAAGCGCGGCCACGGGCTGAAATAGATATACAAAAAGATCGCGGCCATTACGATCCCGAGCGCCATCATCGCGTTAACATAGGCGGGCGCCACGGCGAAGCTGCCAAAGGCAAGAGGCACCATCGCAAAGCCGCTTGCCAGGAT
>JBKQNN010000182.1:0-4601 GCA_052145975.1 Rhodomicrobium sp.
CAACAAATGCCTTAAACCAAATGGGCATGTTGTAAATCCATGGGACGATCGTTGAACGGAAATGTAGAGATGGCTCTATCGCATATATGGCCCAGATTTCAATTATGGTACCGATCAATCGCATCCGCCAAAGTGGGATTCCGTTTGCCAGCCTTCGCTCCCGGCAATGCTCCGGGCTTCGACAGTTCCGCTTCCCTTTTCTTCATCCATGCCGCCGCTGCTGGGCGGCGATCGAAAGTCCTAGCTTCCCTGTGAACGATTTTGCGGTCGTGCCATCTCTGAAAGCGCGCGGGTGATGGAATATCGATGAGCGTCAATTCTAGCGATAGATATCGCGCCGGTTGCCGATCTCGATCACGAGGATACGAAGCGCGCCGTCCTGAATATCGCAGACGATGCGATAGTCGCCGATCCGGTAGCGCCAATATGCGCCAGGCGACGGCCCCGTCAGCGCCTTGCCGGTGCGGCGGGGGTCTTCCTGGCCGGCGACACGCTCTTCCATGAAAGCGAGGATGCGCCGCGCAGTCTGCTTGTCGATCTTGCGAAGCTGCTTTCTCGCTGTCTCGGTGTAGTCAATCGTCCAGGCCAAGGTCTTTCCTTACTTCCCTGGTGGAATAGACCTTCTCTTCGCCCTTGCGGACGCGCTCCATTGTCGCGTCGGCTAGATAATAGTCTTCGAGGTCATCCAGGCCGTTCTCGATCAATTCCCGGAGGTAGTAAGCCTTGGTGCGCCCAGTCCGTGCGGCCAAGCGGTCGAGCCGTTGTTCGGTTACGGGGTCAAGCCGGATTGAAGTAGCCATGATGGAACCCTTATTGAATACGTGTAGGCACTGTATCACATGCGCCAGCCGCACGCCAAACGTCTAGCCCGAAGCCCTCCACCTGGCGCTTGAGCGCGCCCGCCTCGCCCTCGATGTGCCCGCCGCCTTCGAGAGCGCGCAAGCCGCCCGCGCCGGGGCGAAGGCCCAGACCGCCAAGGCCGCCGCCCTCACTGCGCGCCGGCGGAAACTTAATAGATCGTAAAACCGGCTAGGCGGCGCAGTATGCTTAATGCGCAGATGGTAAACGCCGGCCCGGCATATTTTCCGCCGCCGTCATTCTGCGAATTATTTTCCCCTTTTTGGCCGATTTCTGCGTTTGCAAAATACTATAAAATATATTCGCAACTTGCGGATTAACCTCAAGAAAACGTTAAGTTCGCGCACCTCCAGAATATTGCGCCAATATTATCCGTGCAACATCAAATTCTTATTGCTCCGTCTACGGCCTAGCATTTTCTTAAGGCGCATCTGCTATATTGTTTCAAATCCGCAAGGCGATACCGGCCGGCGAAAAACCGCCCGGAAGGCATTAACGCCCGGCGGGTAAAAAATACGGCAGCCAAACGCGCGGGGGCACCCTCGGCGCGGGGGTCAGCGCTTGGCCCAGCGCGCGGCATCGGCCTCGTCGCTTTCGCGCGCCGGCACCCAATGGCTGCCTTCGGCCGTCTCCTCGGTCTTCCAGAACGGAGCGCTGGTCTTGAGGTAATCCATCAGAAACTGCGCCGCCTCGAAGGCCGCCTGCCGGTGCGTGGACAGCGTCACCACCAGCACGATGTTGTCGCCGGGCGCGAGCCTGCCAATGCGGTGCACGGCCAGCACGTCCAAGAGCGGCCAGCGTTCGCGCGCCTCCGCCTCGATGCGGGCCAGCTCCTTCTCGGTCATGCCGGGGTAATGTTCGAGCGTCATCGCGGTTATGGCGCCGTTCTTGGCCTGCTCGCGCACGGTCCCGATGAAGGCGGCGATGGCGCCGGCGTCGGTGCGGCCGTTGCGCAAGGCTGCGATCTCTGCGCCGATGTCGAAATCTTGTGTTTGAACGCGGATCATGGCTGCTCCTTGCCCAGATATAATGCCAGGTGCATCTATCAGGCAATCGCCTAACGCGTGAGGGAGCCAGGATTGCGGGTACATAAGCTGATCGGCGCCGAATTACAGAGCGCGTTCCATGACTTGGCGCGACTCAGGATCGAGGTGTTCCGCGATTTCCCCTACCTTTACGAGGGCTCGCCCGCCTACGAGGAAGAGTACATGGCCGTGCTCGCGGGGGCCAAGGATTGCCTCATCGCCGCAGCAGAGGACGGCGGCCGCGTCGTTGGCTGCGCCACTGGCTCGGCGCTGGCGAGCCACCACGAGGAATTCGCCGCGCCCTTCGCCGCCCATGGCTACGATCCGGCCGAGGTGTTCTATTGCGCCGAATCGGTGCTGCTCCCCGCCTATCGCGGGCGCGGGCTCGGCCACAAATTCTTCGACCTCCGCGAAGCCCATGCCGGGGAGCGCGGCTACAAATACTCTGCCTTCTGCGCGATCATGCGGCCCGCGGATCATCCACTTAAGCCCTCGAACTATTTGCCGCTGGATGCGTTTTGGGAGAAACGCGGCTACCGGAAAGTTCCAGGCCTGGTGGCTACATTCCGCTGGAAGGATATCGATCAGCCCCAAGAAAGCGAGCATCCCATGCAATTCTGGCTGCGGGAACTTGCATGAGCGCGGCGCCCATTCGCGTCGCGGCGGCGCAATACCCCATCGAGGAGCTCGCGTCTTTCGCGGCGTTCCAAACCAAGCTCACACGCTGGGTACGCGAGGCAGCGAGCCACGGCGCGCAGCTTCTGGTGTTTCCCGAATATGCCGCGCTGGAGCTAACCCGGCTGGCGGGCCGCCACGTCAGCCGCGACCTCAGCGGGTCCATCGAGGCCCTGCAATTCTATCTCGGCGACTACGACGCGGTCTATGCAGCCCTCGCCAAGGAGTGCGGCGTGCACATACTGGCCGGCAGCGCGCCGGTGAAGCTTGTGGACGCCCGCTACGTCAACCGGGCGCGGTTGTTCGCGCCCAGCGGGGCGAGCGGCTATCAGCAAAAGTGCGTCATGACGCGCTTTGAGGCGGAGGAATGGGGAATTGCGCCAAGCACCGGGTTTTGCGTTTTCGACACCGCGCTGGGCAAGCTCGGAATTGCGATCTGCTACGACGTTGAATTTCCTCTGATTGCCAGGGCGCTTGCCGAGGCCGGGGCCGCAGTCCTGCTCGTGCCCTCCTGTACGGACACGCTAGCGGGCTACCACCGCGTAAGGTCCGCCTGCGCGGCGCGGGCGCTCGAAAACCAGATTTTTGCGATCCATTCGGCCACCGTTGGCGAGGCGCCATGGTCGGCCGCGCTCGACGTGAACATCGGCGCCGCGGGGGTGTTCGCGCCGCCCGAGCGGCAATTTTCCGCTGACGGCGTCATCGCGCAAGGCGTCCTGAACGTCCCTCAATGGCTATTCGCGGACCTTGACCTTGAAGCTCTTGCCCGCATCCGCGCGGACGGCGAGGTGCTGAATTCCAGGAATTGGCATCTGCAGCCCGGCGCCGCAGCTCTGCCAACGGCCAAGATCGTCACGCTAGAATAGAGCGCGCCGTAGCCGCCCCGCCAGCCGCAGGTCCCGCGAAGGCGGGGACCTATGGTGAGCGTATGAAAGGGCAGTGTTTTTGGCCGCCATGGATGGCTGGGCGGACATGAGGCTTATGCGGCTAACGCATGGAATTGATAAGGCGTCCAAGCCGCGCGTCATCCATGACCATGCCGTTGCGCACGCCGATGTCGCGCCAGCGCCTGTACCATTCCGCTGCTTGCGCCTTATCGGACGAGGCATCGGACGAGGCAATGCTGGCGAGATAGTTGGGATCGTAGGAGCGCGCGAGCTTCCAAGCGCCATCTTGCGTGGAAGCCACGGCTGGCTGCGACAGCAACCTGCGAGCTGCCATAATGCGGCCAGCCTCCATGAGCGCGTGTGCATTGCCAATGGCGTAATCGGTTGACGATACTCTGGCGCTGTAGGCAGGGGGCAAAAGCTCACTAGAGATTCTGCTTATCCGGCCCGCCAGCCCGATAAAGTCTCCGGGCGATTCGACAGCGGAAGCCACTACCCCAAACCGCGTCGACGCATCGCCGGAGGCAACCACGCTATGAGGCGTACCAAGCAAGCCGGCCGTCCAATATTTGAAGTGCGGGTCATTCGCGAGAGCAATCGACGCCCAGGCAGCAAGCAAAGCCAAGCCGGCGAATTGCATGAGCGAATTTGTACCAGGAAATTTACGGCGGGTTTTGGATGCAACTATTCCGCCAGGGCTCCCCGGAGCTCTGTTAGCGGCCGGCAGCGGCTCCTCCCCAAGCCGTTGCAGGTGCAGCAGAACCGCTTTCACCTCGCGCAGGGCTCTATCGTCATCAAGTTTCGGTGTCATGGCAGCCAATGGCAAGCTTAATGGCGAACTCGCGCCGGTTAACTTTAGTAAGCGATGTTATCAAGCCCCGATGAAGCAATTATAACAATTGCTTAGGCTAAGCGCAAGAACGATTTGCCTGGTTTTATTACACAAGGTCCAATAACGCCGCCTGGAACCGGCATATGTCATCCGCGTGAAGGACCGGCGGGAACCGCAAACGCTGGCGAAGCCAGATAACTTATACCAACGGCCCTAAGTCTCGACCTGTGCCCACTCCCGGGTAGCGATTGAGCGGATGATTTCTGGGGTACGCATCAAGCCGTTCCATGCGTCACAACACGCATCGACGATAGCTTCGTAGGT
>JBKQNN010000183.1:0-10206 GCA_052145975.1 Rhodomicrobium sp.
CTGACTTCCAACATCCCAAATAAATTCATGACGTACTCCCTCCATTGATGGCGGTGGATAGCCGGTGAAACTCGGCCTTCAGAAACTGCACGGCCACCGTAAAGCGCAACTGGTTTTGGGCAAGCAACAGCGACTCGCGCTCGACCGAAACATTGTTGCCGTCGGGACGCTCGAGCAGTCCGTGGATTTCATACGCGACCGGGGTAAACGACGCCTCCTCGCCCGCAATGGCCTGCTCGATTTCGCCGGCGAACGGGCGCAGGTCGCGGGTGCGGTAGCCCGGGGTATCGACGTTGGCGAGGTTCGTGGCAATCACCTGATGGCGGAACGCGCTCAGGTCGAGCACGTGTTCCAGACCACGCAGCAGCGGAGTATCGATCATGGACATGGTTGCTCCTTGTTGTTGTTATTCCGAAGATCGCTGCTTCGGAGATCGTTGTTTGGAAGATCGTTATTGCGAAGGCCGTTGCGATAGTCGTCCCGCGGCGGCAGCCCAAACTCGCGGACTTTGTTGCGCACCGTACGCAGGCTCACGCCCAGCAACTCGGCCGCCCGCGCCCGGTTGCCGCCGGTGGACTCCAGGGTCATGGCAAAAAGCTGGCGCTCCATTTCGCCGAGCGAGAGGCCCGGCTTCCACTCCGGGTGCGGCGGGCGAGCGGGCGGAAGTTTTCCGTGCAGACTTTTTCCGTGCTCGAAGGCCTCGACGCCAATCTCGCCGCCGCGCGACAAAGCTACCGCCCGCCGCACGAAGTTCCCAAGCTCGCGCACATTGCCCGGCCAGGCGCGCTCTTCGAGACCGGCCAGCAGTTCCCGGGACAAGCGAATATTTGTGCCGGGGTTGCCCGAGGCGGCATAGAGCCCGGCGAAATACTCGGCCAGTTCCCGAATGTCGCCAGCGCGGTCGCGCAGCGGCGGCAGAGAAATGGGAATGACATTCAGGCGGTAATAAAGATCGGCGCGAAAGCGGCCTTCGGCGACGGCGGCTTCGAGCGGACGGTTGCTGGTCGCGATGACGCGGATATCGGCGTGTACGGTCTGGTTCGATCCCAGGCGGTCGAACTCGCGCTCCTGCAGGACGCGCAGCAGTTTCGGCTGCAGCGCCAGCGGCATCTCCCCAACCTCATCGAGCAGCAGAGTGCCGCCGTTCGCCGTCTCAAACTTGCCGGGCCGGGCGCCGACGGCCCCGGTGAACGCGCCCCGGGCGTGTCCAAACAATTCACTTTCGAGCAGGGTTTCGGGAAACGCGGAGCAGTTCAGCGCGACAAACGGTCCCGGCCGGCGGCGGCTGAGGCGGTGAATGAGGCGGGCGATCAGCTCTTTGCCGGTGCCGCTTTCCGCCTCGATCAGAATGTCGGCATCGGTCGAAGCCGCTTGCCGCGCCCGATCGAGCGCCTGCTCCCAGGCCGCGGAGTGGCCGATGAGCGTTTCCGTGTCTTTGCCAAATTCCTCGGCGCGGCGCAGCACCTGCTCGACGGCGAGTTCGAGTTTCTCGAAGCAAACCGGTTTGACCAGGTAATCGCAGGCTCCGTTGCGCATGGCTTCGACCGCGTCGGGCACGCAACCATAGGCGGTCAGCAGGATCACCGCCGTGCGCGCCGACGAGGTTTGCACCTCGCGCATCAGCTCGAAGCCGTCGCGGCCCGGCATGCGCACGTCCGTGATCACCAGCGAATGCAAGCCGGCGCGAAACTTCTGCAGCGCTTCGGTGGCGTTGACCGCGACGTCGACCAGCCATCCGCGGCGCTGGAAGCGGGCTTCGAGCGCGGCGCGCATGCCGGCATCGTCGTCGGCGATGAGCAGCCGCTTCATAGTTGCACTCCAGCGGCCGGTGGGGCCCCAACCAGGGATAGTTCGCTGCCCGGCACGGCGTCCGTTCTCGTATCCTCCGCATGGCGGGGCAGGCGAAGCCGGAAGGTGGCGCCATAACCGGGACGGCTCTCGACTGCGATCGAGCCCCCGTGCTGTTCGAGAATGCGGCGGCAGACGGCAAGTCCGAGTCCGGAACTACCGGGACGCGTGCTGAATCCGGCATCAAAGATGCGGGGCAGATCGACTGGCGCAATGCCCGGCCCGGTGTCGCGCACCGAGATCTCTACGCCGTCGTTGTTGTTGTTATTGTTCTGAGAACCGTTCTGAAAACCCGGTGACAATGCGCCGTCGACGCCGCGGATCGAGAGCCATCCGCCGCCCGGCATGAAGCGAAACGCATTGAGCGCCAGATTGAGCAGCACCTGTTCGAGCCGGTGACGGTCGGCATGAATGGTGACTCCGTTGAGGCCGTTGATGATTTGCATTTCGACGCGCGCCTGTTTGGCAAGCGGCAAAAGAAAGTCGTAGGCCCAGTCAAGCAGCTGGCCGGCATCGGTCGGAGCGAGTTCGGGCTGGGGCGTGTTGTGCAGATGCAGCACATTGTTGACGGTCGCGGAAAGCGTGCGCAGGCCCGCCTGCACGTGCTCGATCCAGCGGCGGCTCTCGCCTTCGAGATTAGCCTCGGCCAAGAGTCCGGCGAAGAGTTCGAGGCTGCCCAGGGGGTTGCGGATTTCATGCGCCAGCAGGGCCGACATTTCGACCAGCGCCTGCTGCCGCCGGAGATGCTCGCGATCTTGTTCGAGCTTCTTCGCCTCGCTGACGTCGCGCAAAATAAAAACCGAAGTAGCATGGGCCGGCGTCTGCTCCAGCCAGGCGTGGCGGATCGCAACCCAGACGGGAGATTGATTGACGGGGGATTGATTGACGAGAGATTGGTCGACGGAAGACGGTTTGTCGTGAGACTCATTCGTAAGTTGCAACTCGGGCTCTTCGCCCGTCTGGCGCGCCCGCTCGAGCGCCGCCCGCAGCGCGGCAGGCAACATGTCCGCTGCTTCGAAGCTTCCTCCGGCGAGGCGCGCGGCTTCGGGATTGAGCGTTGAGATGCGGGCTCCATCTTCGATAACCAGCACGCCGCACGGCAAGCCTTCCAGAATGCGGCGCAGCCGTTCGCGGATGCGGTGGTTTTCCTCCAGACTGGTTGCCAAGTCGCGATTGGTGATTTCGAGTTCCTGGCGGAGATGAGCCACCTGCCCTTGCAGTTGCCCATAGGTGCGCTCGAGCGAACCCGCCGCTTCCGTGAACGAGGCAAAGGCGCGGGCCAGGGGATGCTCGGGATCGCGCGCCGGGTCTCGCGGATTTGGAAAAATGGTGGACATGGAAAATTACATTGCAACGGCGATGCCAGCCCGGCATAAATTGCCTTAGAACAGGCTTATGTCGAGTACATTTGCAGACGATCAATTGCGCGTTGGCAGTGGTTACTAGTGCCGTGACCGCATGGTGATGACGGCGGGGGAAACGAGTTGCACCGGCATCTTGCTGGCTGTCCCGAGAGCGGCTCGCCCTCGGCGCGGCGGGCGAGGACGCCCGCCGGACAGCCGCCGGGACGGCGGCGCTACCCTTCGCGAATCACGCGGTCACACCACTAGTGGGAAGTGCGGAACGCTGTGTCGCCTAGCAAGAGGTGCTCGGGACCAATCACGGCCTGGTCAGCGGAGAGGATCAGGGCGCGCTCAATCACGCTCTGCAGTTCTCGAATGTTGCCCGCCCAAGGATGGTTTTTCAGCAGTTGAAGAGCTGGAAGCGAGAGCTGCGGCGCGGGTAGGGGCGCGGCATATTTCTCGAGGAAATGCGCGGACAGTTGCACAATATCTTCACTACGGTCGCGCAATGGCGGGATCTCAATGGGGAAGCCGCAAAGACGGTAGTACAAGTCTTCGCGGAATTTTCCCTCGCGTACCAACGACAGCAGGTGGGCGTTGGTAGCGGAGATGACGCGGGCATCGACGCGCACGACTTCCGAGCTGCCCAGGCGCTGCAGTTCTTTCTGCTCCAGAAAACGCAGCAACTTGGGCTGCAGGCTCAAGGGCATTTCGCCGATTTCGTCGAGGAAAAGCGTGCCGCCCTGCGCCGCCTGGATTCTTCCCGCATAGGTTTGTGTGGCTCCGGTAAACGCGCCGCGAGCGTATCCGAAGAGCTCAGCTTCGAGCAGGGTCTCGGGAATGGCGGCACAATTGACTACCGCGAACGTGCGCGCGGCGCGCGGGCTCAGTTGATGAATGGCGCGGGCCAAGACTTCTTTGCCGCAGCCGGTCGGCCCGCTGATCAATACGCTGGTGTTGCGCGGCGCCAGCAGGCGCGCCAGACGGTATACCGGCTGCATGATGCGCGAATTGCCGATCATTCCGGGCAGCCCGGGCAGGGGAGCCGCGATCGTAGTTGGAACCGCAAATGGGAGTTCGCCTTCGGCGTTGTTGCTATTCTGAGCCGCTGCGGTTGACTCCGCCGCGTTGCGCTCGGCGGGCGCGGGTCCTGAGCGGAGTGGAAGGCATGGGTCTGGCACGATGTGCTCCGGCGTGGGTTCCGCGTCGTCTTGTGCATTGAGGTCTGGATCGAGCAGCACAACCGCGATTCCGGGAAAACGCTGGCGAACGGTAGCGCTCAGTTCTTCGGCGTCGAGGTCGGGCAAGCGCCGATCGAGAAAGAGCACCTGCCAGAAGCCGCTCTCCAAATGCGCTAGCGCTTCGGCGCCGCCGCGGGCCTGCTCGAAGCGGCGAACGGGAGAACGTAGACTTTCGAGAACGCGCTGCCGCACGCGAGTACTGGGGCTGGCTACTAGAACGTGATCGGGGTAGTTGGATGGGATTGGAAAAGTCGTCATAGCAGTGATTTGAAGCGGCGGCGGTTAGAAACCGATTAGATGGAGATTAGAAGATTCTGTCGAAAGCAAACCATCGTGTAGCGAGAGCGGCAAGTTTTGCTTTACAAGCGGAGGGTAGTAGGCATCGGGCATTTTCTGCCGGGTGGGGTTTCTAAGGAAGTCCTCTGTGCTTGGCTGGGTTTCGAACTGCATGCTTCGGGCAACGTCAGCCCTGGTTCGCCCGCATGTCGAAGCTCGTCGCGGTCATTTCTCGACGAACACGAGCTCGCCGTTTTCTACTTTGATGTCTTTGACGTTGTTGGGGAGCTTGAGCTGATCGCGTTGCTCGGTAAGTTTCTTCTGCAACGCCTCGTTAACCAGCGCTACGGGTACCGGGAGATCTCCAATTTTTACCTCGGTAGCATCGAAGGTGGCGTAACCGTCTTTCGCGCCGAGATGTCCGGCAAGCGTTAGGTAGACGTCCTTGCCGGCGATCTGAGTGAGAAATTGGCCGCGAACGATGTCTCCCTCCATGGAGACCTGATAATCCTTGATGCTGGGAACCGCGCCGGGGAACTCCGTGGCAGGGCTTGCGGTACCGGAGGAAGAGCCGGACGGCGAGCTGGTGGCAGCGTTCGCCGGCGCGGCGGAGGGCAACAGGCCGGCAGCTTCTGTGAGTGCTCCCGACAATTCCGCGGAAGTCATGCGGACTTCGCCTGGCTCTTGTCCCGGCGTTTTAGGTTGCGCCAGTTGGTTCACCTTCTCCTGAAACGACTGCGCGTTGGCGGCAGCCGCGGCGGGCGCGGCAACCGGCGCAACCGGCGCAGGGCGCTTTAACACGAGGATGAGCGTTAGGATCGAGATGCCCAGGGTTGCAAAGCTTATGATGCGTTGCAGCTTCACGAAGAGACCTCCGCTATTGCCGTCTTCAGCTTCGTTCTATCTTATGCTTGGAGGAAGGCTGATATGGAATGACCTTAGTGCTGGGGCGGAGGATAGTCTGGGGCGTGGTTTTGGCGGAGAGGCAAGCCGCTCGCTTTGCCAGCGCGATCATTCCACGATGGCCAGCACGTCGCCTGGGTTCACGGCCGCGCCCGCGACTGCCGATATTTTCTTGACTACTCCCTTTTTTGGCGACTTGATCTCGTTCTGCATTTTCATGGCTTCGACAACGACGATTCCTTGTCCGGCCTCTACCTCGGAATTTTCCGCTACTAACACGCGCACCACCCGGCCGGGCATGGGAGCAACAATCTTTTTCGGGCCTTTTTCGTCCCCCGCGGATTTTTGACGCGAACGCAGGGATCGAGGATCGTGCAATTCGACTGCGAACCGGGTACTACCTACCCACATATGGAGGTCAGTGGCAGTTTGCTCGCGCTTGATCTCGTAGGACTGGCCGTCGACCAAGAGCGACAAAACGTCACGGCGCGGAATCACCGCGTCGATGGGAACGGGTTGTCCGTCCAGGCGGCATTCCCATCCGCCGGCGGCCTTTTCCAGCTCCAGCCGATGTGGCTTCCCGCCTACGATGATTTCGTAAACCATTAAGAACCTGTTGTGAAATTCAAATTTTGAAATCCAGCGCCTGAAGGCGCTTACCTCTAACGCGGTTGCGGCATGCCTGAAGGCATGCCCTGATACGAATCTCCCTCGCGCTGCGAGCCGCCGAAAACTCAGCGCAGGGTTTCCTCGCGTCCCCGCTGTTTCCAGGGGGATGGTACTGAGCTCGTTCCACTGCCGTTCCCATTCTTGACGGGCGAAGCCGGGTCGAGGACGGCAAACATTCCAGCGGCAATGGCGGCAATTTTCTCCAGGTCCTTGATCTCAGGCTTTGGTACAAACGACGCTACCCCCGGATTGGCTTTTGCGAGCAAGCGATCGAGATATCCGGTATCGAGTTTTCCCGCCTGGAAATCGGCGTCTCCCAGGATGCGTTGGAAGAGCGAAATGTTGGTCTTGATCCCGGCCACGAAGTATTCATAGAGCGCCCGCTCGAGCCGCATGATGGCCTGCTGCCGGTCGGTTCCGTAGCCGATCAGCTTGGCGAGCAGAGGATCGTAATCCATGGGAACATTCCAGCCTTCGTACATGCCACTGTCGCGGCGAACTCCCGGTCCGGAGGGCTGGAGCAGCACCGTAATCTTGCCGGGACTGGGAAAATAGTTATTGTCCGGATCTTCGGCGTAGATGCGGCACTCGATGGCGTGTCCGCGAATGGCCACGTCGGCTTGGGTAAAAGGCAGCCTTTCGCCGGCGGCGATTCGTATCTGCAGATGCACGAGATCGAGTCCCGTCGTCAACTCCGTGACCGGATGTTCGACCTGCAGGCGCGTGTTCATCTCGATGAAAAACACGTCGCGGCCATCGGACACGAACTCGATGGTGCCGGCGCCGACATAGTTCACCGCGCCGGCGGCCTTGCGCGCCGCCGCGCAAACTGCCTCGCGCTGGGCGTCGTTCAGCATCGGCGACGGCGCCTCCTCGATGACCTTCTGGTGGCGCCGCTGCAGTGTGCATTCGCGCTCGAACAGCGACACCAGGTTGCCGTGGCTGTCGCCGATGACCTGCACCTCGATGTGGCGCGGGTTGTCGACGTATTTTTCAATCAGCACGCGGTCGTCGGCGAAGGCGGCAAGCGCCTCGCGCTTGGCGCTGGCGATCGCGGCCTGCAGCTCGCCGGCGGCGCGGACGACCCGCATGCCGCGGCCGCCGCCGCCGGCGGAGGCCTTGATCAGCACCGGAAAACCGATGACTTCCGCAGCACCCCTGAGCGTGGCTTCGTCCTGGGCCTCGCCGTGATAGCCCGGCACCAGCGGCACGCCGGCCGCCTCCATCAGCGCCTTGGAGCCGGACTTCGAGCCCATGGCGCGGATCATGTCGGCGGTCGGCCCGACGAAGATCAGGCCCTCGGCCTGGCAGCGCTCGGCGAACTCCGCGCTCTCGGACAGGAAGCCGTAGCCCGGATGGATGGCTTCGGCGCCGGCCTTTTTGGCGGCGGCAATCACGCGGTCGATGTTGAGATAGCTGTCGCGCGCGCGGGCTGGCCCGAGCAGGACGGCATCGTCGGCCTCGGCGACGTGCAGCGCGTTGCGATCGGCTTCGGAAAACACCGCGACGGTGCGCAGGCCGAGGCTCTTGGCGGTGCGGATGACGCGACAGGCGATCTCGCCGCGGTTGGCGATCAGCAGGGTGCGAAACGGACGATACAGCGGACGGGTTTCGGTCATGATCACATCCTGAACACGCCGAAGGTGGTCGGCTCGATCGGGGCATTGGCCGCCGCCGAGAGCCCAAGACCGAGCACCAGGCGGGTATCCGCCGGATCGATCACGCCGTCGTCCCACAGCCGCGCGGTGGCGTAATACGGGTGCCCCTGCTGCTCGTACTGGGCGCGCAGCGGCGCCCTGAACTGGTCCTCCTCCTCGGCCGACCAGGTACCGCCCTTGGCTTCGATATTGTCGCGGCGCAACTGGCTGAGCACCATGGCGGCCTGCTCGCCGCCCATCACAGAGATCCGGGCGTTGGGCCACATCCACAGGAAGCGGGGGCTGTAGGCGCGGCCGCACATGCCGTAATTGCCGGCGCCGTACGAGCCGCCGATCACCACCGTGAATTTCGGCACGTTCGCGGTCGCCACCGCCGTCACCAGCTTGGCGCCGTCGCGGGCGATGCCGCCGGCCTCGTATTTCTTGCCGACCATGAAGCCGGTGATGTTCTGCAGGAACACCAGCGGGATCCTGCGCTGGCAGCACAGCTCGATGAAATGCGCGCCCTTCAGCGAGCTCTCGCTGAACAGGATGCCGTTGTTGGCGATGATGCCGACCGGATAGCCCCAGACATGGGCGAAGCCGCAGACCAGAGTCTGGCCGTAGAGCTTCTTGAATTCTTCGAACTCGGAGCCGTCGACCAGCCGCGCGATGATGTCGCGCACATCGTACGGCTTACGGTTGTCGGCCGGCACCACGCCGTAGATCTCCTCGGCCGGATACAACGGCTCGCGCGGCGGTCGGCGGCCGGTCGCAGCGCTGACGGCGGGATTGAGGTTGCCGATGATCCGGCGCGCGATGCCGATGGCGTGGGCGTCATTCTGGGCATAGTGGTCGGTCACGCCGGACTGCCGGCTGTGAACGTCGGCGCCACCCAGTTCCTCCGCGGTCACCACCTCGCCGGTCGCGGCCTTCACCAGCGGCGGCCCGCCGAGAAAGATCGTGCCCTGGTTGCGGACGATGATGCTTTCGTCCGACATCGCCGGCACATAGGCGCCGCCGGCAGTGCATGACCCCATCACGATGGCGATCTGCGGTATCCGCTGGGACGACAGTTGCGCCTGATTGTAGAAGATGCGGCCGAAGTGACGCTCGTCCGGAAACACCTCGTCCTGCAGCGGCAGGAACGCGCCGCCGGAGTCGACCATGTAGATGCACGGCAGGTTGTTCTGGCGCGCGATATCCTGGGCGCGCAGATGCTTCTTGACCGTCATGGGATAGTAGGTGCCGCCGAAGATGGTGGCGTCATTGGCCACGATCACGCATTCGCGCCCGGCCACCCGGCCGATGCCGGTCACGATGCTCGCGGAATGGACTTCGCCGCCGTAAAGCCCGTAGGCGGCAAGCGGCGACAGCTCCAGGAAGGCGGTGCCCGGATCGATCAACAGGTCGACGCGGTCCCGCGCCAGCATCTTGCCACGCGCGGTATGACGTGCCCGTGACGTTTCGCCGCCGCCACCCGCAACCTGGTCGAGCTTCTGGCGCAGATCCGCCGCCAGCGCCCGCATGGCCTCAGAATTCCGCGCGAATTCGGGTGAAGTCGGTTCGATGCCGGAATGAAGCGCCATAGCCTCCCCAATGTCGTTGCGTCGACGTGTCGTTGACGTCACTGGAACGTGTTTTTGTCGCGGCTGCCTCCCCGCGATCACGCGGTGATCACGGGTTTTCGGCAACAGCGTGAGCTAAAGCCGTCCCGGCGCCGGTGTCCAGCGCTACACGCTCGGCCCTACGGCGACTGTCCCCCGGGCGACACACCCTGGCGGGCGCGGAACGGCCGCGCGGGGCCGGCCGCTGGCGCGGTCTTCAATGGGTCCAGGGCTCGCCGCGTCGGAACGCGAAATTGTCGGAATAGGCGGCAATGCGCCGTACCGGCTCCTTCGGTTCGATAATCTGGTAGGGAATGCCTTCACGCTCGCAATAGGCCACCGCGTCTTCCCGGGTGTGAAACCGCAAAGTGAGCTGCTGCTTCATGTCGCCCGAGCTGGTCCAGCCCATCAGCGGCTCGATCGCGCGGGGCTGCTCGGGCTCGTAATCGAGCTGCCATTCCCGGGACTTGGCCTTGCCGGACTGCATGGCATTCTTGGCGGGTTTGTAGATGCGGGCCGTCATGGATCGCGCCTGCTCCTTGTTGCTCCCGTCGGGACCGCTTGGGGAAACCAAATCATTGCAGTGACGGGCATGGGGGTTTTATTGTACGATTCTATCGATTAACAGAGCTATTTTAGCCCACCAGTGCTCTGTTTCCGAAGTTCGTGATCCATCGCGGCA
>JBKQNN010000184.1:0-3964 GCA_052145975.1 Rhodomicrobium sp.
GGCGTGGCGCATTACTGGTCGCGTTCACGAGGGGAATTATGGCGCAAGGGCGACACCTCCGGGCAGGTGCAGGAAGTGGTGGAAATGCGCGTCGATTGCGATCAGGACGCCCTGCTGTTGCGGGTGAACGCCGGCGGCGACGGCAAGGCCTGCCATACCGGACGCAAATCCTGTTTTTACCGCAAAGTCGAAAACAGCGACGCGGGACCGCGCCTGACCTTCTCCATAGGCTAGCCGCGCCAACCTGACACTCGATACCCGGAGTTGGAGGCCGCTGTCGGCGCCGGATTGCGGGCATAGAGCGAAGGACCGGTCGCGGCGGTAGACCGGTTGATGGCTGGATGGGCAAGATGCGCCAAAAGCAAACATAAGCGGCGCAGCCCAAAGTCGCTCTATTCCGATCTGCTCGTCGGCGATCAGCAACAGGCCCTGCGATCAGTGCTTGCGCGGGTCATCTGCCGGATTGACGTAAGTGACGCCCCACGGCCCTACGCCATGCACTTGGAAGACGGTCGGCTCGGTGAACCAGGCGTAATGCACCATTCCCTTCGGAGCCTTGAAAAAGCCGCCCGCCTTCAGGGCCGTGCCCTTCGACTCGTCGAACTTGTCTCCCATCGCGATGTTAAACGTTCCCGAGATTACCGTCACATTCTCATCCGAAGGATGCGTGTGCGGCTGCACCTTGTAGCCGGAAGGCACCCTGATGCGATACACGAACGGGCCTTCCTTGCTCGGATCGCCGGCAACCACCGCAAGCTCTGCACCCTTCGGTAAGGCGGCGGGTCCGGGACCCCACTTGAGGCTGTCGGGCGCAGCCACCACGTGCTCGTCGGCGGCGACTGTGGAAAGCGGCAACATCACGAGCACCAATGCGCCAATGACCGTTCCAACGCGGGTCATAGCCGTTCCTCCTTTTCTGACTGCTAGTTTATGGAACTGCACTACGGCCTCAGGATGAACGTTTGCGGCTCCGCGAGCAATATGATTCGTGCACTGGCCCTGACCGGAAAAAAAGGAATGCGGAGCCAGACTGAGCAGCAGCAACCGGCAAAAACCGAGCGGCTTTAAACCTCCGGTTTGGTTCATAAGCACCGGTCCGGAACGTTCGCTGAGTGCGGGAAAGCCGCCGACGGGACCTTCATGTCATACTACCGCTTCGTAGGCCGAAGGTCTGGTTCGGGAAAGTCTGGTTCGGGTTGGAGAACTGTCGTTGCCGCCGCCAGCGGGCCTCAAGCCTTAGATTTGATCCGTTAGGCTAAAGCCCGAATTTGAAGCGCATCACTCGCAAGATATCGGAACGCTGGTCGGTCCAAAGCCAGCTGGAGTCAACCGCCGGCAACCCCGTCCAGCCATCCGCCGGCGTAAGACTGTCGAGGTCGCCGCCATGACCCGCCACGGCCACAACCACGGCAGGAAAACGGTGAAAATTGAAGTTGCCCGACGGGGGTTGATCGTACAACAAGCGCGCAGGAACGCCGGCGTCCCCGGCGAGAGCCGCGAGCACTGGACGCAGATCGACCGTTCGACTGCTGATGTGGAACAACAAGCGGCCGCCCGGCGCAAGCTTTCGCAAATAAAGAGCGAATGCCTCGCGCGTGATCAAGTGCATCGGTATGCTGTCCGAACTGAATGCGTCGAGCACCAGAACATCGTAAGTCCCGTCCGGGGCGTCAGAAACGTTCAGCCGCGCGTCTCCTATGACGACGCGCGGTTCGTTTCCGCATCGGGCGAGGAAATGGAAAAAGCGGTCATCGCGCGCGATGCGCTCTACCAGCGGATCGATTTCGTAGAACGTCCAATCCTGGCCTGATTTAGCATAGCAGGCGAGTGTGCCGATCCCCAATCCGACCACACCGACGCGCCGCACCGATTTGGAGTCGAGCGCCGCGAAGAAGCGGCCGAACGGGCCTTCAGGGCTATAATAGGTTAGCGGCAGCCTTTCCTCTCCGGGAAGCAAGCTCTCTGCACCGTGAATTGTCGAGCCGTTAAACAGCGAACGCGTCTGTCCATTATCGACCAGACGGACGTGGTAGACGCCAAAAAAGCTACGTTCACTGACAATGTTGCCGGAAATGGCGACTAATGGAGCGACGATGCAGACGGAAACACCGAGCGCGAAGCGCCAACGTCGCGGGAAAAAGGCCAGCAGCGCCATCCCCGACACCACCAGGCACAAACAAATCAGCGCCTTCGCAGCCACCGCGCCTAATTCATTCAAGACGGTGGGGTAACTCAGGTAGCCCGGCAACAGCAATCCCAACAGGGCGAGCGGCAGCACGAAGTCCCCCCATGTGTGACCTGGCCGTGAGTCGTCAATGGTAGCGGGCTTCACCAGGCACGCAGCCACCAGCGCCAGCGGATATTCCCATATGTTGGCAAAAATCAAGGGCGCGAGCAGCGCGTTGAAGGCGCCGCCCAAAACGCCGCCAAGGGAAAGGAAGAAATAGAACTCCGTCAGCCGCGCGGGGGGCGGGCGGCGGAGCGCCAACTCGCCGTGACAGACCATGCATACGACAAAGAAGCACCCTAGATGCAACGTCAGCAGCAACAGCGGGGGCAGTTCGATGATTGACGCCTGGAACAACGCCAACAGAATAATACTGTGCGGCAGCAGCCGCGCCATAGCTGCGTGAGGCAACCACGGACGTCGTGCGAAGGTAAGGATGAAAGTAAGTAGATACAGCGCCAACGGCACGACCCAGAACAGGGGTACGGATGCAATATCTTTGGTGATGTATGCCGTGACCCCGAGCAATAGCGAGGAAGGGACGAATGCGAGCGCGGTCCAGATCAGACGCTCGCGCAGGCTGCCAGGGGGCGCGGTTTCGCGCGGCAACGTATTTTCATCTTTCCGCCCGCGAATGGCGGTCGAAGCAGCACACAGCACGATCCCGAGCGCAAGAGCACCGAAGGCATAGGACCAAAGCGTTGCTTGCCTATCGAGCGGCAAAGCTGGCTCAACAAGCATCGGATATGCAAGCAGCGCCAAAAGGCTACCAGCGTTGCTTCCTGCATATAGAAAATACGGATTACCGGCATCGTCGTGATCGAGCGCGGCGAACCAGCTTTGCAAGAGGGGCGCGGTCGCCGAGATCGCAAACGCCGGCGGTCCCACCAGCAGCGCCAACTGCATCAGCAACCATGGCGCCGGCGACGCTCCTGCCGGCGGCGCTCCGATACTAAAATCGAGCGGCAAGACCAGCGCAGCCAGCGGCAGGACTATTGCGGTATGGACCAGTATCTGCGCGAACCTCGGCAAAAGGCGGGTTAATGCGTGGGCATAGGCGTAACCAAGCAGCAGAACCCCTTGGAAAAACAAGAGACATGTGCTCCACACGGCCGGCGAACCTCCGAGCCGCGGCAGCACCATTCGGGCCACCATTGGCTCGACCAGAAACATTAGGCCCGCGCTCAGGAACAGCGTGGCGGCGAAGGCAGGGAGCACAGTAGCGGCGGGCGCCAGTCTCGCGCGTATCAGTACCGTAGACTGCAATTTAGCCCCCTGTCTCTGCGAACCGCATGAGCAAGGCAGGAGGCCGCAGCATCGGCGGGACAATACTCCGCTCGAGCCAGAACCCTGGAAAACCCAGCGTACGATGACGCGACATACTAAACTGCCGACTCATAAACGTTAGTTAATGACTTAGCCCGAGAACTTCTGGACGCCCGCTGGGCGCCATGATGAGACCCTCGCGGGCGACCACGGTAACGACGGCAAACCCGATCCACTAAGCCATCCTGACCTGGGCGAGAAACTGGTCGCATTCGCTGCCTAGCCGCTCGGCGTGGCGGGCGAGTTCGGTCACCGATTGCAGGACTTGTTCCGCCGAATCGCCGGATTGACGAGAGGCGGAGCGCACTTCCTCGATCACCTTGTTCAGTTCCGCGGTCTTGGTCGAGGTCTCTTGCACGTTCTGGGCGATTTCGCGGGTCGCCTCGCCCTGCGAACCGACCGATGTGGCGA
>JBKQNN010000185.1:0-6277 GCA_052145975.1 Rhodomicrobium sp.
AACTTACGAAGCTATCGTCGATGCGTGTTGTGACGCATGGAACGGCTTGATGCGTACCCCAGAAATCATCCGCTCAATCGCTACCCGGGAGTGGGCACAGGTCGAGACTTAGGGCCGTTGGTATAAGTGCTGAGCGCTGAGCGGATATCCTTGTCCTGAACGGTTGCGACAAAATCGGTGAGGCTGCGCCCCTCGCCGCCTCTGTTTTCCTGCATCAGGCGGACGGCGCGATGGATTTCTTCTTTTTGCCGCGGGGTTGGCGCGCTGCCTTGCTGCAGCTGATAGCAGGTCGCAAGCCAGTCTTCGGCGAACGCGATGTCGAGGGGGGTATCGAGCCTGGCCAGCGGACAAAGGCCAGGGCTTCCGGTGTCGCCGGCGAGATCGTAATGCTGGGCACCGGCGGCATGGGCGAGTGCGAACAGCGAACGGCCTTTGTCGAAGACGGTGATGCGGGCGTCTGGGTAGCGCCTGAACTGCGCGGCCAGCAGCGCCAGAAGTGTGGACTTGCCAGCGCCCGTGGGACCGAAAATCAGCGTATGGCCGACATAGCCGACATGAAGATTGAGCCTGAACGGCGTCGATCCAGTCGTGGCACCATAGAGAAGCGGCGGCGAGTTCCCAGGAAAGAGCGGGCTCGGGCAGGTAGCAAGCCCGGGCCAAGTCGACGATGCGGGTATCAGGTCGGCGAAGTTCAAGCTGTGCAGCAGCGGCCACCTGATGTTGGGAACGGTGTGAGCCGGCAGCGTGCCGAGAAAGGCCTCAAGCGTGTTGACCGTCTCGACGCGGCTTGTAAACCCAAGACGCCGCAGTTCCCGGCTCACGATGCGGGCTTCGTCCAGGATGGTCTCCCGGTTCTCGCCCATCAGGATTAGAACGGGGGTGTAGTAGCCGAAAGCGACCAGGTTCGAGCTGGCATCGGTGATGGCATCCTCGGCCTGGGCTGCCATGTTCGCGGCGTCCTCGTTGACCACGCCGCCTTGCGTGCGGAACACTTGGGCGAAAAATCCCCTGGTCCATTGCTTCCATTTGCGGCGGTAGGCGCGCAGGATGGCGAGGGCTTCATGAGCGTCGAGCGGGATAAAGCGCGAGGAGAAGCGGAACGGTATCGCAAGCGTCTCCAAGTGGGCGAGGATGCTGGGATAGGATTCGGCTGGAAACCCTTCGATCGCGATCGCCGCAATGAACCGCCGGCCCATTTTGGGCGTGTCGCCCGCATAGAGGTCCTGTCCGCCAAGCCAGGCGTCGAGATACATGGCGCAAGAGGGCACGTTCAGAGGGGTAAGATAGCCGGTGACGGCAAAGCTCAGATAGTTGACGAGTTCGTCCTGCAGATGAGAATACCCCGAGCCATCGATGACCCGGTAGCTCTTCATCCGTCTCAGTCTCAAAATATCCGACAGGCCATCTTGGAGATCGCCGAGCATGCGTTTGAACACCTTGATCTGGCGGTCGCCGGGGCTTTCGGGCTCGGCTTTTGGATCGTCGTCGTAGATGAGGTCGGCGATCTTGGTGTTGCGGCGCAACGGCGGCGTGTACGAGACGAGAAGTGCATATTCCGTCTCGAAATGCGCGCCTTCGCTCAAGAATTGGCGGCGCCGTTCCGCGTCGATTGCCGCGGTGACCGGGTCCGGAAAGTGCGACGCGCTCAGTTCTGGATACACGGCGGCCGGAAGCCGGACGGAATCGACCCATAGTGCGAAGCCGCTGCCGAGGCGCGCGAGGCTCGCGTTGATGCGGCTTGTCGTGTAGTTGAGCTCGTCCGGGGTAGCCGATGCGGTATCGGGGCCGCGATAGAAGAAACCGGCGAGCAGAGAGCCGTCTTTGCAAAGCACGAGTCCATCGCCGATCAGGCTCGCGAAGTTCAGGAGATCGGCGGTTCCTTTTGCGCGATCGCGGAATTGCTTCAGTCTCAGCATGAGAGCTCCTCAATCTGACAGGCTCGCCCGCGAGCGGGCGGGATAGTAGGCGCCATAGTTGAGCTGCCGCAGATAAACCCTGCTCATGTAGGGGTCGGCTTTGGCCATCATCCGGAAGATGCCGGTGAGGAAAACCCAAAGCACGAGCCCGATCGCGGTGGCGATCAGGTTAAGGCTCGAGGCGGGCAGCCCGGCGCAGACCACCGCCGTTATCATGACAAGCTCACGCTCGCCGCCGAGGAAGAGGTTCGGGCGGTGAAGTGCGCGGTAAAGCACGGTGCGCCGTAGCTCGCTCATCGGACCACGGCTCCGCTGCTGAACAGGGTGCCCAGCAGGCTGGTCGCGGACACCAGGAGGGCGATAACGAGCACAAGCATGATGATGCGGCGCGCAAACTCGTTGATTTCGCCGCCGAAGATGAGCATGGCACCGGTCACGACGACGCCAATGAGCGAGACGGCATAGGCGACGGGGCCTGTGAGGCTCTGGCTGACTGTCTGCAAAGGGCTTTCCCAAGGCAGTCCGCCGCTCGATGTGGAGGTAGCCCATGCTTGATCGGGAAGCAGGATCGAGAGCGCAAAGATCGCGGCCAGCGCGCCAACTTCAAGCAAAGGCAAATTGAACTGGGGTGTTTTCATAGGTCACTCCTCGCTTGCGGTGATGTAATCGGTGCCATCGTGATCGATGACACGGAGAAGCTGTTGGATTTGCCGCCCAGACCGCGACGCGCTGGTCTTGGCGATAAAGACGATGAAGCCGATGGCCGACGCGATGATCTTTTGCATGGGGGCGGCGGTGATTTCGGCGACGAGATTTTCGAGGCGGATCAGCCCGCCTTTGGCATCGTTGGCGTGAACGGTGGCGACGCCGCCGGGATGGCCGGTATTCCAGGCCTTGAGCAGATCGAGGCATTCGCCGCCCCTAACCTCGCCGACGAAAATGCGGTCCGGCCTGTAGCGCAGCGTCGAGCGGAGCAGCCGCTGTAGACTGACGCCTTCGGCCGTGCGCTTGAAAACGTGATTGGGGGCCGCGCACTGAATCTCCGCGGTGTCCTCAAGGATGAGCAGCCGTTCGTGCGGCATCTCTTGCGCGATCAGGTGCAATGACGGCGTTGACGAGGGTGGTTTTGCCGGACCCGGTGCCGCCGACAACGAGGATGTTTTTGTGGCCGAGGGCCGCTTCCCGGATCAAGGCGTTCTGCCGCGCGGTCATGGTGCCGGCACTCACATAATCGCCCAGGGTGAAAATGCGGGTCGCGCGTTTTCTGATGCAGAAGCTTGGGGCCGCGACCACGGGCGGGAGCAGCCCCTCGAACCGGCTGCCATCGAGGGGCAGCTCGCATTCGAGGATCGGATTGCTGCGGGTGACCGTGGTTTTGTGCAGGGCCGCGATTGCGGCCATGGCGGCCTCGGCTTGATGGGGAGGCATCTCGCCGAGGCGCACCATGGGACGGCCCATACGCTCCACCCAAAGGCCGCCATCCGGATTTAGCATGATCTCGATGACCTCGGGGTCTTTGAGACAGCTAAGAATCTCTCCGCCGAGTTCGCGCTCGAGCTTCTGGCCGACGCGCAACTGGTATTCGGACGTGGAACGGGGTTGCGCCATGCAACTCTTAACAACTCGAACTCTGGATGAGATCATACATACGCGATCACAAAGGGAAAGCAAACCGCTTGCGTAGGTTGCTAAGCGCTGCTGCATGAACGCGTATGTTGCTACGTGCTTTATTGTGCAAGCAACGCTATGAGCATTAATGCCAATACGCGCGAATATAATTGGCGTAATATCGCTATAGTCGATGGTTGTAAGGTATTGTCATGCACATATAGTCTTTATTATTAAGACTATATCTGTTGCTTGCATGGTATGACGGTACATACTCCTCCAATATATGCGTTTTATTCATAAATCTCTTGGATGTAATTCGTTCAGGTCTAGTGAATGCGGCTGTGGCATTCTTGCATCTGTTAATAGGTCATATGCTATTTCTATAAGAAATGTGGCGGCTCACGCCCTCGTCATTGGTTCAGCACCGCCGTTTTTCCACATCCAGTCTTGCCGGGTAGGCAAGACGCACTATAGTACAAAGGCAATACCGCTAGATTCGAGAGATGCGAGGAACAGGGAATCGATGCCGGATAAACACGCGCTTCCTCTGCCGTGCCCTGAGGATCGCCCCGGGCGGAAACGGGCTTTACCCGCTGCGAACAGAAAGCGGGCTCCGGAGAGCCAGCCTGAAAGGGAGATTTTCGCTAGGAATCTCCGCAGGGCGCGCATCGATGCCAATTTGAGCCAGCGCGAGCTCGCCCGGAACACCGGCATTGCCCAGGCCCATATCTCCGAGATGGAAAATGCGATGCACAATGTTTGCATCGACACCATGGTGAAGCTTGCCCAGGCGGTCAAGAAGCCGCTTTACGAGCTTTTTCAGCCCTAGTGCGCCAGAAGGATGGCATACAGGAGATTGCCCCCTCTCCGCGATTGGCAGGACTTACCTGTCCCGTGCTCCGTAGCCAGAACCTTCGCCGCTTTCTCCCTTGCCGGCGCTCTTGATGCCAAGGGTCCTTGAAGCATTGCGGATATGGCATAGGCTAACACCAGGCTGGAGGCTTGCGAGCGCCGCTTTGACTTCGCGCGTTGCGGTAGCCGCGTCCGGTAAGACTTTGCGGCCAAGATCGAGCGCGAACAGGACAAGAACGGCCGCGAATGCCCGCTTGAGTGCGGGGACCGGAAGGCTGTGGGCCAGCGCAGCACCTGCCGGAGCAAATAGAACCGCGGCAATCCCCGTCGCGCAGACCGCGGGAAGGTAGACATAGCCGACGCAGCCCGAGCTGCATTCGGGTGGTGACGATGCCAAGGCGTAGGTCAAAAGGGCCGCCAGGGAGATGGGGAAGGTAAGGGCCAGCGTATTGCCGAAGGCTTGGCGCAAAGGCATGTAGCGAGCGAAAATTGGGACAGAAAGCCCGCTGCTGCCTACCGCGCCGGCCATCCCCCCGACGGCAAGCCCTTTGGCGGAAAGGTTGAGGAAGCCAGGCAGGGGCTTTAGGACCTCGTGGCGCGCGCGGCTCCGGCCGGTCATGCGGGATGCCATGTAGATTACAGCGCAGACATAGATGATGGTCACGGCCGTGACGTCAACGCTTTCGGCGAGCATGGCGCCGCCGATGACGCCGATAAAGGCGCCGGGGATTATGCGGCTCAAGCCAAGCCAGTGAATGCCCTTTTTCTCCGCGTAGGACCTGGTTGCGGAGATTGAGATAAACAGGTTGATGGCGTGGGTTGAGGCGATCGCAACCTTGATGACGCCGGGGCCATGCACTCCCGCATAGGGAAGGCCCAGGGTGAGGGCTGGAACCAGTACCCCGCCGGCCGAGCCAAAAAGTCCCGCGATCAAGCCTGCGAAAACGCCGATGGCAGAACATAAAATCCAGTCCATGTCCGGTAGCCCCATGGTTTGCGCGCCCGGCCCAACTGGCTAGCTAGGAATGAACCTTGGCGCGGCTATGTGAGATGCGAGATGGCACATAAACGATTAGCCATGGAAGTCCGCTTTTTAGCGTGTAAGCACGAATCTGGCTCGATAATTGTCACGTAGCCGGGTTATTTTTTGGAAAAAAGTTTTACGTGAGCCATTAGCAGGCGGGCCGGCGCCTGGACTTAGCGATGTCCAGCGATTACCCACACGGGAACGGCAAGCCCTTTGATCGCTGTTAAAGGCAGCGGTCCAAAATAGCGGCTATCGAAGCTTCGTTCGGTTGCGATGGAAATGAGGTAGGCTTCATCGTTCTTCACCACGAGGCGGGCCTCCTGGCTCCTGGCCAGGGGGCGGCCGTACCCGTCCGTGGCCAGCGCCAGGGTATTCGGCAGGAGCTGGCCGTTGAGGACGAGTCCGCCCGGCGTCTGCTCAATGACGTCGCCGCCTATGCCCGCCACGGGTTTCAACATAGGCTCAAGTCCGCCGGGGCAACGGCCCTTCGACAAGTAGCCTCTGGCTTGTGCCTCAAGAAAAGCCGCATTGGGCGGCGGGCAAATGCTGACGATCTGCCCGCGCCCGATCCCGCCGGCAAGTGGGATTACCCGCCAAATGCCAACCGGCACCGAGGACGTCTCATTGATGCGGTACCCCATCCGGTTAGCGATCGAGACGCCTGCAAAAAGACATGCAGCCGCAAGCCAGACGGTTAGGGCTGTCCGCCTGGCGCTTGTGGCGCGGGTCGGTTGGTTTGCCATTCATCCTAAAAACGGCAGTTGACCTCCGCGCCTCGCAATTTCGAAGCGGCCATTCAACCTATTGATGTAGGCTCTGCCGGTCAGGCCGGCGCCATAAGACGCGGTGGAGGATGCAGTTGGCGCCCACG
>JBKQNN010000186.1:0-22206 GCA_052145975.1 Rhodomicrobium sp.
GCTCAAGATCAATGTCGCGCAGGATAAGGCCCGCCAGTACGGCATCAGCTCCGAGGAAATCGCCTCGATGCTGAATAACGTGACCGGCGGCGCGGCTATCACTCAGGTGCGCGACGGCATTTACCTCGTCAATGTGGTAGGCCGGGCTAGCGAGGGCGAGCGCGGCTCGGTGGAAACCTTCCAAAACCTGCAAATTCCAGGGAAGAACGGGCAAGCCCTGCCGCTGACCGCGCTGGCGAGCATCGGCTACGAGCTGGAGCCGCCGCTCGTTTGGCGCCGCGACCGGCTGCCCACCGTCACCGTCAAGGCCGGTGTGCTTGGCGATAAGCAACCTGCCACGGTGGTTGCCGCCCTGGCGCCGGTCATCAAAGAGTTCATCGCGAAGCTGCCCGCCGGCTATGGTGTGGCCACCGGCGGCGCGGTCGAGGAAAGTGCGAAGGCCGAGGGACCGATCCAGGCCGCGGCGCCGCTCATGATCATCATCATAGCGACGGTGCTGATGATCCAGCTGCAGAGCTTCCAGAAGCTCTTGCTCGTAGTCAGCGTCGCGCCACTGGGCCTGATCGGCGTGGTTGCCGCGCTGCTGGTCAGCGGCAAGCCGCTTGGTTTCGTCGCCTATTTGGGCGTGCTGGCGCTTATGGGAATTATCATCCGCAACGCCGTGATCCTCCTCACTCAGATCGACGATCTGCGCGAGGAGGGCTATGCGCCCTGGGACGCCGTGGCGCACGCGACGACCCATCGCATGCGGCCGATCCTGCTGACCGCGGGTGCGGCGAGCCTCGGCATGATCCCCATCGCGGGCGAGGTGTTCTGGGGGCCGATGGCCTACGCCATGATCGGCGGCATTCTCTTCGCGACGACACTGACGCTTCTCTTCCTGCCGGCCCTCTACATAACCTGGTACGGCATCAAAGAGCCGGCGCAATGCCCGGATACGCAAGACGAGCTGATGTCCGCCAAATAGCCGGCCGCCGTTCCCCCTGCGCGCTTGAATTTGCGCAGGTTATCGGCGGCGTCACCCCGGATGGCGGGCCAAGCGGCTTCCGGGGTGATACTGGATCGGGCTGAATAGTTCGCAACCGTCATCCCGGAAATGCCGCAGGCATTATCCGGGATCTTCGCGGGCGCTTACATTTTGCAAGATCCCGTGTCTGCGCAGCAGCATTGCATGCTGCAACGCGCACGGGATGACGCGGTGTCTGTGAGCGCCGCACCGGCGTCAAATATCCAGCGCGGCTTGCACGATATCCGGGCGGCGGAACGTGCTGGCGAAGGTCGAGGCGGGGTAGAAGTCGGGTGCTACGTCGAAGCCGCGGTTCACATGCCAGCCAATGAGGTCTTCGCCGCCGGGCGAGGCGGCGTAATAGCCTTGCGGCGTCCAGGCGATGTAGTGCCGGTCGCGCGCGTGGACGAACAGCGCGAGCAGCTCCTGCCCGTCGGAGAGCCGGTGCCAGCGGACGGTGCCGTCGCCATAGGCGGCCAAGGCGAGCTTGCCATCGCCGCTTATGTTCACGCCCCAGGCGACGCCGGGGACGGGCTTCTGCCACAGCTCACCCCCAACGGCGCGATAGGCGCGCAACGCCCTATGTGTTCCGAGTACGAAGCGGGAGGAGTCGGGCGTGATGGCGAGGGAGAATGCGGTTTCGTGATCCATAAGCGCGATGGGCTTGCCGTTCAGCTTCGGCGCGGTGTTGTTCTCCCAATCGCTGACGGCGAGGCCGGAGGTTTTGGGCGGCGCGAAGCCGGCCGGCGTTTGCGGCGCGTCGGCGAGGCGAAAGGCGGCAAGATCGAACAGCACGGGGTCTTTCGCGCCCTGCCCCAAGCCGAAGCGCACGCTCCTGCCGTCCGCCGCGATGGCGAACGCGTCGCGCACCTTACCGCGCATATCGGCGGTGACGCCCTCCAGCCAGACGCGCTTGCCGCCGTCCGCCGCGATCAGCCCGAAGGCAGGATCGGCCGCCCCTGCCGCGATGCCGGCGCCGGAGGGCAGAAGCTGCATGATGGTGCTTTGCGCCAGTGGCGCTTCCGTGCGCTTGCCCCGGCCTTCCTCTTGCCAGATCATGACGGGAAGGCCGCCGCTTGTAGACTGGTAACGCCCCCCCGCATAAAGCCGCGCGCCATCGGCGGACCAGGTCACGCTGAGGAGGTCGCCGCCGGAAATGCCGTCCGTATTGGCGGCGTAGAGCCGCTTCAGCGAGGCCGCGTCATAGACCTCCACCGCTGTTGTATCGCTGAAGCCCAAAGCGAGCTTGCCGCCCTTGGGGTGCACCGCGACGCTGAAAGGCTCGGCCCCGCCCGCCGTCTTCGCCTTGGCCTCAAGCCGCCCATCCGCGCCATAGCGGCGGATCTGCCCGTCCCAGGCCGCGGTGTAGAGCCGGTTCGCGCCATCGAAAGCCGCGCCATAACTGTCCTTGCCGCCATAGTCCTTGTCTTCGGCGAGCTGCCGCCAGCTTCCCGCCTGCCATAGCCGCATGCCTTCGCCGGCGCCAAGTGTCGCGGCAAGGCGGCTACCATTAGGCGAAAAGGCGAGATGTAGCGGATTGCTGCTTAGGCGGCCGAGGCGGGTGACGAGCCGGCCCGTGGCGGCTTCGAAGATGTAGACGTACATTGTCTTATCGGTGGACCATCGCGCATCCCAGCCGCCCGCCGCCACCCATTTTCCGTCCGGCGACAGCGCCACGGCATAGACCTTGCCGTCATTGCCTTCGCCGATGGGCACGCGCAGCGTGCGCAACAGCCGCGCCTCGCCGCGCCCGCCTTGCGGCAGCGCCCAGAGCCGCGCCGTCTTGTCGTGCGAGCCCGTCACCATCAGCGTGCCGGCCGCATCCACGCCGATGCGGTTGATCATCGCCGTATGCATCCCCGGCTCGATGCGCAGGAACACATCGCCCGCCTGCGGCAGCGGCACCTCCGCCGGCTTCGCCGCCACAACACCGCCGCGCCCCGCCGACAGCTCCGCGATGCGCTTCCGCGCCAGCCGGATGTAGAACTGCTTGCCGTCCGCGAAATCCGCCAGGAACGCCTCGAAATCCTCGATATCCGCCGAGTTCTTGATGTGCTCGAAGGCCAGCGCCGCGTCGCTCGCCTCCCGCGCCGCCTTCTCCACCGGCGCCGCCCCGCCCGGATGCACGCCGAGCTTCGCCAGCGCCTCGAACATCGCCTTCCTGTCGGCGATGGGGGAAATGTGCGCGGCATTGAACGGCACCGGAATCCGTTCCGGCTTCGCATCCGGCGTGTGCAGGTTCAGGAGCTTGTTCTGGTCGAACGCGCGCAGCGCTTCCGCCTTGACCCACCGCGACTCGAACGCTGGCGGCGTCCAGATGGTGATGACGGCTTTCGAGGCGTCCAGCTCGGTGTTGATGACCTCGATGAAGGTGTCGATGGGCAGCAGCCGCTGATCGAACCACACCGAATATTTGAGCGCGGCAAGCTCGGCGGCCAGCGCTTGCGTGGGTTCCGGCGCCTTCTGCGCGTATGAGATGAAAATGTCGGCCAAAGCACACCCCGCCTTCAGCGCCGGCCCGCGCCGCCAATGGCCCGGTCTTTGCACTTTCTAGCGCAATTGAAGCAAGGGCTCAACTTCACTCCGCGACCGCATCTAAGAAAGCTGCCGGGGTTAGAATGCGAATGCCACAAAAGGGATCGAGCACGAGCAAATCCAGATCGCCTGTCACGATGCAATCCGCGCTTCCGGCCACCGCGATTTCCAAAAGCTTATCGTCGTCAGGGTCGCGGCATGCCCTGAGAGTGCCGCTTGTCTCCACCTGCACCGCGGCGAGCGCCAGATCTGCGACAAATGCCTTGCGCCGGTTCTCATCGGCATATTTCTCGAATTTCGGCCGCGCGAGCCTCGTCTCAAGCTCAAGCAGCAAATCTCGCGAGGCCAGGAGCGTCGCGTTGTCCAGTACCCACGACAAGCACGCGAAGGGCTTGCCGGCGGATGAGAGGAGCGCGCTAATGAAAACGTTCGTATCGAGAACGGCGCGCTTAACTCTCATCGGCCAAGAGCCGGTCCAGTTCCGCTTCGTCGAGCCCCTGGCCCGCGGCTTCGGCTTGGACGGCCATCATCGTTTGCCGCAACCGTGCCTTTGCCTCGCGCCGGATGCGATCCTGCTCGTCGAGACGCTCGAATTCCCCGGGCGAAAGCACCACGGCGACAGGCTCGCCGTCTTCAAGCACGGTCACAGGCGCCTTGCGGGCGGCTTCGACGAGCCTGCGCACCTTTGCGTCCTCGATCTCGGTTGAAAGCGTTTGCATCCATCGTCTCCTTCGGCAGGATCGTAGCACATTTCTGAAAGGCGAGGCTCGATTTGCTTGAGATGAAAAAGGGCGAGGGAACTCGGCCGCAGCTCATCGATACCGGGGGCTAGCGCTCAGTATTTTGCAAGACCCCGGATAAGCGCCGAGGCGCTTTCCGGGGTGACGTGCGGAGCGAAACGCAAATGGAGGAAACCGGACGGTCGCGGTTCCCCCTGCGCGGAAAGCGGAAACGTGATAAGTAATGCGAGCTTGTACGCCTTTCGTTATGGTGATTTCAGGCGAAGTGCGCTTACGTATCGTTGCGAGGCGCATGAGCGCCGCGGGCGTCCAGCGAGCCTTGCGCAGCGCTTGCGTTTGCTGCTTCTGGATTGCTTCCGGCAGCGCTTCGCTCGCCGTTGCAATGACGGCGGTGCGGGGAGAGAAAAAAATGAACGGTGCATGGATCGACCGCTTTCCCTCGCTCAACAAGCTGCCTGAGCCGGTGCGCAAGCGCCTGGAGGCGGATAGCCGGATCGTGACGCTGCCCGAGGGCACGCGCATCTTCGGGGCGGGCCAGTTGCCGGCGAATTTCCTGCTGCTGCTCGAAGGCTCGATCCGCGTGCAGCAGGTTTCCGAAGGCGGGCGCGAAATCGTGCTCTACCGCGTCTCGGCCGGCGAAAGCTGCGCGCTCACCACCGCCTGCCTTATGGGCCACGACAATTATCAGGGCGAGGGGCTAGCCGAGACGCCCATCGAGGCCGTCGCCATCCCGCGCGACACCTTCGATGAGCTGATCGCCACCTCGCCCATCTTCCGGCAGTTCGTGTTCAACGCGTTCAGCGCGCGGATCACCGACCTGTTCCGTGTCATCGACGAAATCGCCTTCGCGCGCATGGACGTGCGGCTCGCGCAAAAGCTCCTGCAGCTCAAGAACGCCAGGGGCGAAATCGAGGCGACGCACCAGCAGCTCGCCGTCGAGCTTGGCACGGCGCGCGAAGTGGTCAGCCGGCAGTTGAACGAGTTTTCCCGGCGCGGCTGGCTCAAAAGCGGACGCGGCGTGATCTCGATTGTGCAGGATAGCGCGCTTCAGGGCCTCGTGCGGGCGGGCTAAGCGGTTCATATGAGATCCGGTTGAATGCTTCCTGATCGTCATCCCGGAACGGCGCTTGCGCCGTATCCGGGATCTTAACGGGCGCCGGCATTTGTAAAGATCCCAGATAACGCCTGCGGCGTTTCCGGGATGACGGCTGCGGAAGCGATCTGCTGGATTTTGTATCCTACCTGCCGCCAAAAGTCCTGACACCCTTGTCCTTGGCCGTTCTTTCAGACAGTCAAATGTATATACTTATATATAAATAGGCTTTTTGCCGAACGAACCCAATTTTCATCAACAAAAACAAACGGCAGCCTCCCGCACACCATGACGCGGGGGCACAGCACGCCACCGCAAAGGGGTCAAAATCTTCGACGGCTGGTACCATAGCTCTGTGACAAAGTTACAGACCGGAGCCGGGCCGTGCTGCTAAGCCTCCATTACCGGAGATGGAGGATTTATCATGCATAGGAACGTCGGCACAATCGAACGCATCCTGCGGATCGTCGTAGGCTTGGCATTAATCGCACTTGTTTTCGTCACCGTGCCAACCCCCTGGGGCGCGCTCGGCCCAACCGTCTGGGGATGGATCGGCGTTGTCCCGCTCCTCACCGGCTTGATCGGCTGGTGTCCGCCTTACGCCCTTTTTGGCATCAGCACCTGCAAGCGCGCCTAAAGCCGCGCGAGGGGCTTGCCGTTACCCTCCGGCAGGTTTCTTGCCACGCTTCTCTGAAGTTGCGCGCGGCGCTATAAGCGCCGCGTTTTCGCGTTCTTGAACCCAAATCCGTCAGTTTCCGATCCCGGCGGGCGGGCGATCAGCCGGCGATGTGATATACCGGAGCCTTCTCCATCTCCCACCGCCCGGACTCCCGTTCGTAGCGGGACAGGGTAAAGCAATGCCAATCCTTGTCGTCCAGCTTTGGATGATCCGCGCGGTAGTAGTATCCCGGCCAGCGCGTCTCCGTCCGGAACAAGGTGTGCTGCGCCACGGCTTCTGAGGCCAAGACCCGGTGGTGAAGCTCCCAGGCCCGCTGAAGCTGATGAAGGTCCTCCGCGCCGATATGAGCGAGGTCTTCCTTCAGCATGGTCAGCAACTCGATCCCGCGGGTGAGTAGCGGTTCGTTGACCGTGTAGTGAGCGCTAATGCCGCCCACATATTCGTCCATGATCTTTTCGAGGCGCTGCAGGCCGTGCATCGGCAGAATGTAGCTTGGCGAAACGGTTCCAGCGACGATCTCGTTGCGGCCAACTTCATAGTTTTCCAGAGGTTTGTAGACGATCTTCTTGAGGTCTTCGTACTCAGCCTCGCGCACCTGAGGCTGCTCCTTACCCAATTCGTTGACGTACTTGACCGCCGCTTTGCCGGCGATCCGGCCTTCCGTGAAGGATCCGGACGAGAACTTGTGGGCCGTGCCGCCGATGGTGTCGCCGGCTCCGAAGAGTCCCGCGACCGTCATCATCCGATTGTATCCCCACTGGTATTCAGACGGCGCATAGTCCTCTGGACCGCTCGCCCAGGCCCCTGAGCACGTCGCGTGGGAACCCATGACGTAGGGCTCGGACGTGGTCAGCTCGGGATTTGTTTCCTTGGGATCGATGTTCTGCGACGCCCAGACGACCGCCTGCCCGATCGTCATGCCAAGGAAGTTCTCCCAGCCCACCGTTTCCTTGTGCGGGTCTTTGAAGGCCTCCTTCGTCACCATCCGGATGGGCCCCCGGCCAGCCTTGACCTCCTCGAGGAAGGCGTGATTGCGAAGACAGGTCGGCACTGGATGACAATTGACGTATTCGCCTACCATCTTCTCGATAGAATCGCGCCAGAACGCCTCGTAATCCTGCCCATAGGCATTCTGGGTGTAGGTCTTGAGATGCAGGAAGTAGGCGCCAACCGGGCCGTAGCCGTCCTTGAACCGGGTGAGAACGATGCGGTTCTCCATCTGAGTCATCTTGGCACCCGCCAGGATTGGCAGAGCATAGGCAGAGGCGCTGCTCCACGGCGCGTACCAGGTCCGGCCCATACCTTCCCCCACCGACCGGGGCTTGAAGATATGCGATGCGCCGCCAGCCGCCACGATGACCGCCTTCGCGCGGAACACGTAGAAATCCCCGGTTCGAACGCTAAACCCCACCGCCCCGGCGACCCTATCCGGCCGGGTTGCATCCATCAGCAGGTGTGTCACCATGATCCGGTTATAGACTTCCGTGGCGGCCTTGCGCGCGGCTTCCGCTACGATGGGCTTATAGCTTTCGCCATGGATCATGATCTGCCACTTGCCCTCGCGCAGGTATCTCCCGGTTTCCGGGTCCTTCATGATCGGGAGGCCCCACTCCTCGAACATGTGCACCGTGGCGTCGACGTGCCGGGCAATATCGTAGACCAGATCCTCCCGCACCAAACCCATGAGATCGTTGCGCGCGTAGCGTACATGGTCCTCGGGCTGATTCTCATTCCACTGCATGCCCATGTAACAGTTGATGGCATAGAGGCCCTGTGCGACGGCCCCGCTGCGCTCGATATTCGCTTTCTCGGCGCAGACGATCTTGAGGCCGCGTCCCCAAAATCTGGACTCGTAAGTGGCCCCGCAGCCGGCCATGCCGCCGCCAACGACGAGGATGTCCGAATCCACGAATACGGTCTTTCTGCGCGTAAACAGGCCCATTACACCAATCCTCGCTTGAATTGACCAGGCGTGAGCGCCGGCAGCGCTTTGACTTTGAGTGCCTCGGGCTCGTGTGCGAGCGCTTGCGAATTTATCGCCCCAGCAGCCGGCGTCTCATAATCCGATGGGGACTTGATCGATCCCCAGGGCGTGGTTCTGATCGGAGAAACGAAATTCTTTTCGCGGCCATCCCGGAATTTGATCTTCCACGAAACCGTTCCCTTCCCGTCCTCCCTCAGCACCCGCACGCTGTGGCCCAAGGGGGCAAAGTCGGAATAACCGCGGCAGTCTATGGCATGCTGCGGGCAGGCCTTCACGCATGAGTAGCACTCCCAGCACATGCTGGGCTCGATATTGTAGGCGCGCCGGTAGGTGGTATCGATGTGCATGATATCGGATGGGCAGATGTCCACGCAGTATCCGCAACCGTCGCAGCTCGTCATATAGACAAAGGTGGGCATGATCTCCGTTATCTCCTGTAGCGAAGGCGGGTGCCAGGCAGACTAAAAGTTCCGGGGCTCCCGGCGGGAACTGCCAAAGGTTGCCGGCTTCTTGGCGGGAACGGGCAAATTGCGCCGTGAGCCGTTCGCTTGCTCTACGCGCTTTTGGAAGGCCGCTGCGGGCTTGAAGAACATATGCGGGAACTTGGACCACGGAACCGACCCAAACAGCACCGTAGTAGCGAGAAGGTATAGCGCCAGGAACAGGTTCGCCCAGGTTGGGCTGCCCGCCGCCTGGATAAACGCCCATACAAGACCCAGCGTCACGCTCGCCAAAAGTGAAACGATGAACAGGTCGGCGCGGACCAGGCGAAAGCGCGAGTTACCCTCCGCCGCGACGTCCACTCGAATAAAGAACCAAAACCAGTAGCCGCCAAGGCAAACCATAACCGCGCCCGTATACCAAAGCGCGGGCAGAATGGCGGGCGCAGGCGTGGCGGGCGCGGGGTACGCGAAAACCATGATAACGGTTGTGACAACGTAGGCCAGGAAGCCGTACATCGTCAGGAGGTGAGCAGCCCTGCGCCGTGGATTGCAGAACTCGCCTGAGGTCAGACCTTCAACCAAAGCGGTTTGGATCGCCAGGGACGCCATTTCCCCAGCCCCAATCTGACGCCTTCCAAGCTTCTCCACCGTCCGCCAACGATCGAAGAAATACTTTGCGCTCTTCTTATGCAAGATATCGAACAGCGTGCCACCTGCAACCAGCAGCATCATGACAACAACGTAAGCCTGCATGACGGCGGGCGGTATGAACGCGGCAAGCCCGGCGAAGGGACTGCTTGTGAGCATGAGTCGATATCCCCCGATACTGTCTCTTTAGACTGAGCCGTGCCTATCGGGTTAACGCAGACACCCGCTACATATAGGGATGCCGTGGCTATTCTTCCTGCGTTGGCAACGGGCCAATAGTGAGCATTGCCACTATCACCTCGATCTCGGCAGCAATTGGACGGCCGAGCCTTCTGTTGGCGGCGTATACTCCAACACATCGGCTGACACCTCTCGATAGAAGTGCGCGCCGCGCGGGGAGCTGGATTGCACCAATGTATCGATGCCGGTCAAAATCTCTGTATAATCCTGCTGAAACAGCCTGACCGGATTTGGAATGCCAGAGAATAGCCCGCTGCCGCAGCTCACCGCACCCAAGCTCTCTACGGCCGAGGTGGATTTGTTCCTCGCCGAGGAGTTCCCGCAGATCGCGATCGGCCGCGCGTTCAAGCTCGAAGAGACGCGATATGGCTTCGCGCGCATGCGCATGTGCTTCGGCGACCACCTGTTGCGCCCCGGCGGCACGATTTCCGGCCCCGCCATGTTCGCACTCGCGGATGTCGCGATGTATGCGGCAGTGCTTGCGTCCGCCGGTCCCATCGCGCATGCCGTGACCACGAACCTCAACATCAACTTCCTGCGCAAGCCGGGCCAGCGCGACATGATCGGCGAGGCGCGCATCCTGAAGCTCGGCAAGCGGCTGGCGGTGGGCGAGATTGCGCTGCACTCCGACGGCGAGGCGGAGCTGGCGGCCCACGCCACCGCGACTTATTCGCTGCCGGGCTAGGCGCCAATCAACAGAAGGTTGCACAGCCCTGCGCCGCCGGTCTGGACGCGGGCGCGGCGGGCTTCTATAGCTGGCCCAAACCCTGCTTAGCATTTTTGGAGGCGATCCGTGCACGATCTCAAATGGATCCGGGAAAATCCAACCGCATTCGACGACGGGCTGAAGCGGCGCCGGCTTGAGCCCCTGTCTCCGGCGATTCTGAAGCTCGACGAGGAGCGGCGCGCCAACACCAAGGCGCTGCAAGACATGCAGGCGCGGCGCAATGCGGCCTCGAAGGAGATCGGCAAGGCAAAGGGCAAGGGCGGCGATCCCGCGAAGGCGGAGGCGCTGATGGCCGAGGTCGCGGAGCTGAAGGAGAAGATCGCGGCCGGCGAGGCGGCGGAGCGCGAGTTCGACGAACAGATTCGCAATGTGCTCGCGGCCATCCCGAACCTGCTGGCGGACGATGTGCCGGACGGCCCGGACGAGAGCGCGAATGTGGAGCTGCGCAAATGGGGCAAGCCGCGCAACTTCAAGAAGGAAGGCTTCGAGCCGAAGCAGCACGACGAACTCGGCGTAGCACTTAAGTTGATGGATTTCGAAACAGCGGCGAAGATTTCCGGCGCGCGTTTTACAGTATTGAAGGGAGCGCTCGCAAGACTAGAGCGCGCGCTCGGGCAGTTCATGCTGGATGTGCAGACCGGCGACCATGGCTTTACCGAGGTCAGCCCGCCACTTCTCGTCAAAGACGAGGCCGTATTCGGAACCGCTCAGCTTCCCAAATTTGCCGAAGACCTTTTTAGAACGCCGAGCCCATACATAACTCTTGCAACCAGCAATACAGCGGTGAAAGCAGAAAGTGCAAAGCTCACAATCACGGCGGATCTCCTCATCGATGCTGCGGACATCGATCTTAGGGGGCCATCGAAATACAAGGTTCAGGTAGAGTCGGACCGGGTCTCTTTTGTTCAGGATAGATGGTTGATTCCGACCTCCGAAGTGCCGCTGACGAATCTGGTGCGGGAGGCCATCCTGGCCGAGGCCGATCTGCCCTATCGCTTCACGGCGCTGACGCCGTGCTTCCGCGCGGAGGCGGGCGCGGCCGGCAGGGACACGCGCGGCATGATCCGCCAGCATCAGTTCTACAAGGTCGAGATGGTCGCCATCACCGCGCCGGACCAATCCGAGGCCGAGCACCAGCGCATGACCAACTGCGCCGAGGAGATCCTGAAGCGGCTCGATCTGCCCTACCGCGTGATCGTGCTCTGCTCGGGCGACACGGGCTTCGCCTCGCGCAAGACCCACGACCTCGAAGTCTGGCTGCCCGGCCAGAACACCTACCGAGAGATTTCGAGCTGCTCGAACTGCGGCGACTTCCAGGCCCGGCGCATGCAGGCGCGCTACCGGCCAACCGAGGGCAAGGACATCCAGTTCGTCCACACGCTGAACGGCTCTGGGCTAGCCGTCGGCCGCACCCTCATCGCCGTCATGGAGAACTACCAGGAAAAAGACGGCAGCATCCGCGTCCCCGAGGCGCTGCGGCCCTATATGGGCGGGATGGAGCGCATCGGGGCGTAAAGGCGGCCTCAGAAAGTCTTCCGCCGTTACCTATGCTTTGGCGCGGTCCGGACGGCACCATCGTGACCGCCATTGCGAACGATAGTCTGCGCTCGATCCGCCCGGGCTGCGCCTCAGCCTCCATGGCCTCCTCGAAGAGGCCCGCCGGCGCAAAAGTCGCCGCGCCGTTCGAATCTTAGCAAGCCCCCCCAACCATCCAGATCGAGCCGCGATGCGGCCCAGCGGCACCGCCCGCGGGCTGCAAACAATGGTTGTGCATACAGCCTGAAGCAAGCTTAAGGTTGTAGCAACAATTAGAAGGTATAACGTTCCGCGAACCCTGGCTGCGCTCCCGCGCTGCGGCCATCGCTCTTCAAGTTGCGTTCGCGTCACCCCAAGGCAATGCCCACGGGCCTGCAAACGTACCGGAAATCGAAAAGCGCGGCCCGCGCAGGTTCGATCGTCGCAACGCTGGTCACTACCGGATTGGAAGTGTCAAATGGCATTCAGCATCTCCTCCCTCACCCCGCAGCAGATCGCCAATCTGTCGGTGACGACGTTCGCTAATCTTAGCTCGACGGATATCGGCAATCTGACGACTGGCCAGGTTAGTGCACTCAGCGCGGCGCAAATCAACGCCATGGGCTCCGTCAACACCGGCGGCATCACAGCAACAGGCGATTTGGCGGCGCTGACGCCGGATGTCGCATACATCAATACTTACGCGATTTCGGCGCTGTCCCTCGACGCGATCTCGAAGCTGACCACGGCCGGAACCGAAGCCTGGACCTCGAATGAGATCGCGGCGCTGACGACGAGCCAAATCAACAGCATGACCACGACCGAGCTGGGAAATTGGAGCCCGGGTCAGGTGCAAGCTTTGACAGCGGCGCAGATTGGGCAAATGACTACGGCCCTTAGCAATATGGGCCCCACTCAGATCGGATACCTTAGCTCAGCCCAGGTGCAGGCGATCTCTGAGAGCGAATTGGAGGCAATGAGTGCCACGGTGACCGGGCAAGCGAACCTGCAAGCTATCACCGTTTCGAATTTTTCGCAGGCGCAGATCGCCGCGTTCAACTCATCGGTTGTCAGCAATCTGTCGACGGGCCAGCTCGGAGCGTTCACTTCGGGCCAAATCGGCGTGCTGTCTGCATCGGCGCTTGGAGGGGTCAATAGTACGGAGTTCAGTAGTTGGGATGCAGGCACCCAGCTTTCCGGGCTGACAGTGCAGCAGCTTGGGCGGGTGACGGCGACCGTGCTCGATACGCTATCGGACGCGGGACAGCTTGGTGCGCTGAGCACGGCGCAGCTTGGCGTACCGGCATCAAGTCTGCTGAATGCGCTTAACATCCAGCTACTGTCAACGACTGAGGTGCAGAGCCTAACGGCCACGGCAATCGGGGGCTTGTCGGTAACGCAGGCCAGTAGCTTTGCCACCACGCAGGCCGGCTACCTGTCGACGACGGCGCTCCAGCAGCTGAGTTCGACGGAACTTCAAAGCTGGACGAACCAGCTCAGCTATCTGAGCGGGACCCAGCTCAGCGGGCTGACCGGGAACTCTGTAACGGCCTTGAGCAATTTTTCGGCCACACAGCTGAATAACCTTACCACGAACCTCGTGCAATCGCTGTCGGCAACGCAGCTCAACACGCTGGCGACCGCGGTGCAAACGGCTCTCCAGGCCCTGAACGTTCAGGCCATTTCAACGGGGCAGATCCAGGGCCTGAGCACGACCGCCATCGGAAACCTTTCGAGCACGCAGGCGGGCCTGCTCACATCGGGCCAGATTAACGCCCTGGCCACGACACAGATCGCCCAATTGACTCCAGCGGAGATCCAGGGGTGGAGCGCGGCAACCCAGGTCCCTGGCATGACATGGTCGCAGGTTAGCTACCTGGGGCCGAACGTCCTGGGGACACAGCAAAACAACTTGACGACGACGCAGCTGGGTGAGGCATGGGGGTCGCTATACTCCACGGCAAACCTTTCATTCTTGTCCACAACCCAAGTCCAGAACCTGGCGACTGGCGACGTCCTAAGCTTTACTGGGGTGCAGATCTCGCAGCTTACATCGACCCAGATACCATGGATGACCCAAACCCAGTTCTCGGTTCTCTCGACGGTTGAGCTACAGAGCTGGAATCCGACGCAAATTGCAGCCTTGACCACCGGGCAGATTGCCGGAATGTCTGCGACAGTCTTGAATAGCCTGTCCACGAGCCAGATTGCGGAGCTCTCCACGACGCAAGTGCAGGCGCTAACGTACACAGTAACGGGAGAGCTAAACCAGCTAAACTCGACAAATATCCAGGCTCTGGGCGTCACTAAACTGACCCAATCGCAGGTGACGGGGCTTAGTTCCGCGCAAATCGGGAATCTAACCACGTCCCAACTCGCGGCGCTCACCTCGACGGAGTTGCAGGGCTGGTCTTCTACCGCCACCGGACAGATCGCTGGCTTGACGACAACGCAGCTTAGCCAGATCACTTCGACTGCCCTCGGTAATCTTTCAACCGGTCAACTCGGCGCCCTGAACACGGGGCAGGTGCAGGCTCTAACGAGCGGAGCGACGGGGCAGCTCTCGTTACTGAGCACAGCGGTGTTGAATGCGCTGCCGGCTACGAAACTCTCGACCACGCAAGTGGCAGGGCTAACGACGGGGGCTCTCAACGCTCTGACGGTCACGCAAATGGGACAGCTCGCAACCTCGGCGGTGCAAGTACAGGCGCTGACGACGGGAGCGGCCGGTCAGCTTAACTCGCTGAGCAAGGCCAATCTGCAGGCACTGGGCACGACAGGCCTGGCCAATCTGACGCCGGCGCAGCTAGGCCAGCTTTCAACGACGCAGATCGGTAAGTTGAGTACAACGCAGGCCGAGCTGCTGAGCACAACGGAGATCGGAAATCTCACGGCGACCCAGATCGGCGCTCTTAACTCAACCGAGTTGGGCCAATGGACTACAACTGCTGTTACCGGACAGGTCGCCAGCGTGACAACGACGCAGATGAGTCAGCTTGCGACGGCGGCGCTCGGTAATTTCTCAACAACCGAGCTTGGTGCCCTGAGCACGACACAGGTGCAGGCTCTGACGAGCGGAGCGACAGGGCAGCTCTCGTTACTGAGCACAGCGGTGTTGAATGCGCTGCCGGCCACGAAATTCTCGGCCACGCAAGTGACAGGGCTAACGACGGGTGCTCTGAACGCTCTGTCGACCACACAAATGGGACAGCTCGCAACCTCGGCGGTGCAAGTGCAGGCGCTGACGACGGGAGCAGCCGGTCAGCTTAACTCGCTGAGCACGGCCAATCTGCAGGCACTGGGCACGACAGGCTTGGCCAATCTGACGCCGGTGCAGCTAGGCCAGCTTTCAACGACGCAGATCGGTAAGTTGAGTACAACGCAGGCCGAGCTGCTGAGCACAACGGAGATCGGAAATCTCTCGGCGACCCAGATCGGCGCCCTTTCCTCAACCGAGTTGGGCCAATGGACTACTACTGCTGTTACCGGACAGCTCGCCAGCGTGACAACGACGCAGATGAGTCAGCTTGCGACGGGGGCGCTCGCTAATTTCTCAACAACCGAGCTTGGCAACCTGAGCACGACGCAGGTGCAGGCTCTGACGAGTGGAACGACAGGGCAGCTCTCATTACTGAGCACAGCGGTGTTGAACGCGCTGCCGGCTACAAAATTTTCGGCCGCACAAGTGACAGGGCTAACGACGGGGGCTCTGAACGCTCTGACGACCACACAAATGGGACAGCTCGCAACCTTAGAGCCGCAGGCGCTGACGGCGAGCCAACTTAACAGCCTGACATCGACGAACTTGCACGTGATTGGTCTCTCCAATTTGGGGACTGGGCAGTTGATCGCATTGAACAGCTCGCAGATCCAGGGCTTGACCGCGACGCAAATTACGTCGGCCAGCACTGGGGCCATCGCGAGCCTGACGTCGACGCAGCTTGGGTGGTTCCAGGCCACGCAAATGTCCGGTCTGACCGCAGCGCAGATAACAGCTCTCCCCACCACCGAGGTTCGGAACTGGAGCACGAGCCAGATCCAATCCATAAGCACGACGGCGCTCAACAGCTTGGGCGGTGCCGGGATAGTTTACCTCTCCGCCGTTCAAGTCACTAACTTGACGGCGACCCAGATGCAGTCGCTGTCGAATGCCGAGATCTCGGCGCTGACCGCCAATACCACAGGCAACCCAGGCTATACCACGTCGCAGCTCGCTGGCCTCAATGCCACAGGGCTGAGCGGTCTGAGTTCGACAACCCTCGGCAGCCTGTCGACGACGCAGTTAAATGCCATAACCACGACGAACCTCGCCAAGCTGTCGGCGACGCAGATGCAGGGCTTGAATGCGGTGCAGTTGCAGGCGCTTGGTACGAATGTGAATTCGTTCACGGCGACACAGCTTTCCGGCTTCACGCCAACGGGGATTCTGGGCTTGGCAGCGGGGCAGCTTAACGCCCTGTCCCAAACGAACGTACAGGCGCTGACCACGAGCACGATACAGGGCCTGTCGGGAACGCAACTGCAGGGTATGACGGCGGCGTTCAGCAATCTTTCGGCTACGCAGATCGCTAACCTGGCAAACAGCGAGCTTGCTATGCTTTCAAGCACCCAGATGGGCTCGCTGAATTCAGCAGAGGTGCAGAGCTGGACCACGGGCCAGGTTGGCGCTCTGACCTCGGCGCAGCTCACAGGGCTCTCGACCTCGCTGACCCAGGCGCTGACGGCGTCTCAGCTTAACAATCTAACCTCAGGCGCGTTGCAGGCGTTAACCCCCGGATACCTGTCGTCAAGCCAAGTGGCCGGGCTGAACGTAACCGCCATCGGCAATCTGTCGCTGACGCAGGCCGGGAGCTTGAATACCACGCAGATCCAGGCATTGAGCACTAACATTACGGCTTTGTCTCCCGCCGCGTTGCAGAACTGGAGTCCAGGGACGCAGATCCCGGTGCTGTCGTCGGCGCAGGTGAGCGCCCTGACGTACGGTACGACGGGGCAAATAGCTAGCCTCACGGCGACGCAGATCGGCGCGCTGAACTCGACTGGCTTGCAAAACTGGGGGGCAACGCAGCTCAATTCGCTAGCCACAACGCAGCTCAGCAATCTGACGGCCGCGGCGCTAAGCAATTTCTCGACATCGGAAATTAGCGGGTTGTCGACGGGGCAGGCCCAGGCACTGACCAGTACCCAGCTCAACGCCACCGGGCTGACGTCCACAAATCTTCAGGCGTTGAACACCACGCAGCTCCAGAACCTTTCGATGACGCAGGTCCAGGGGCTTAATACCGCGTTCGCCAGGTTCTCGAGCGCGCAGATCGATTCCTTCACCAGCACCGAGATCGGCCAGATGTCGACCGGGCAGCTCCAGCAGATCGTTGCTGCAAATGTGACAGCGCTGCAGGGCTGGGACACAGGAACGCAGCTGACTGGCCTTACGACGACACAGGCCGGGACGCTGTCAACGGCGGTGTTGAACGCCCTTACCACGACGCAGATAGGCAATCTCAGCGCAACCCAGGTTCAGGCGCTAACGGCGTCCCAGCTTAATGGGCTGACAGCCGCGAACCTCAATGCACTCTATAACGGCGCCAACACCATAACCACATCGCAACTCGGGTCCTTGAACGCGACCGGAATCCAGAACCTTTCGGCCTCGAATGTGGATGCTCTCGACACCACTCATATCGCGGCGCTGAGTACGACGGAGCTTAACGCGCTTTCCTCGCTTGAGTTGCAGGGCTGGAACGCCACTCAAATGGGCGGTCTGACGACGTTGCAGTTCGGAGCGATGACAACGGCGCTGGGCAACCTGTCGGGGGCGCAGATCGGCGCCTTGGCCGCGACCCAGGTGCAGGCCCTGGCGGAGAGCGAACTCGATGCATTGGTCAGCAGTCCCGCGGTTGGACTGACCGCCACGACGCTTGGCGGGATGAACGCGACGGCGGTAAGTAATCTGTCCGTGTCAGACTTGCAAGCCTTGAACGCAACGCAACTCGGAGCGCTAACGGCTGGTGCCACCGGACAGATCGCCGGCCTGAACGCGACGGTGCTTGGGACATTGACGTCAGCGCAGATTGCAATGTTCTCTACGGGGGCCACGGGACAGGTCGCCTACCTGACCTCCACTCAGATCGGCAATCTGAACCCGGCCGCAATGGACGCTTTCGTGCCTGCTTTGACTGTAACGCAACTTAACAGTCTGAATTCGGATGCGCTCAATTCGCTCGACCTTACCCAGCTCACAGCAACCCAGGTGGCCGGGTTGAACACGACCGCGGTAGCGAACCTGGCGACCGGAAACGACTCGGCGTTAATGACATCGGGTATCGTCAACGGTCTGTCGGCGGCTGCAATCGACGGTTTGTCCGCAATGAACTCCACGGCGCTACAGGGCCTGGATTTCAGTGGTTTGACCGCCACCCAGGCCGGTGCTCTCACCTCGGCGCTGAATCTAATGGCGGCAACTCAGGTCGAGGCGCTGAGCACCAGCGCGGTGCAGGCCTTGACTGGAACGCAGCTCAACAGCTTGGGAACAACCAACCTCGTCGCGCTGGTGCTGACCAACCCCACGGTCCTCAACGCGACCCAGGCGGCGGCGCTGAACACCACCGCAGTTACGAACCTGGCGACCGACAACGCGGTGTCGCTGGCGCCAGCCTTGATCGGCGAACTGTCGGCGACGGCAATCGACGGCTTGTCCTTGAGCAACGCCACGGCGCTACAGGCCTTGACCACCGCAGCCACCGGGCAGATCGCGGCATTGACCGCCACACAAGTAAGTGCGCTGACCTCGGCTCTGAATGTTATAACGGCCACTCAGATCGAGGCCCTGAGCGTCGGCGCGGTGCAGGGTTTGCTTGGAACTCAGCTCAACAATTTGGGAACAACCAACCTCGTTGCGCTGGTGCTGACCAACCCCACGGCCCTCACGGCAACCCAGGCGGCGGCGTTGAACACGACCGCAGTTACGAACCTGGCGACCGACAACGCCTTGTTGTTGTCACCAGCCTTGATCGGCGAACTGTCGGCGGCGGCAATCGATGGCCTGTCCGTAAGCAACAGCACGGCATTACAATCCCTGGATGTCTCCGATTTGACCTCCACGCAGGTCAGTGCGTTTACCTCGGCGCTAGCGGCTCTGACAGGAGCGCAGGTCGGGGAGTTGAACGCGTCTGCGGTGCAAGCGCTGACCACGACCCAGCTCACCGCCCTGGCGGACTTCACAACCATCCAGTTCAGCAATCTGGCGACTACGCAAATTCCCGCAATAAGTACGGGGCAGATCGCAACTCTGTCAGCCCTACAGACGGTAGTAGGCAATCTGACTACCGGGTTAATCTCCTATGTGACACCGGATCAGTTCAACGCGTTGAGCACAACCTGGCTGTCGGGCCTAACCTCGGACGTATTGAACGCGCTCAGCAGCAGCCAGATTGCCGCTCTGTCCACGGCGAACTTCGACTGGTTGATGACCAACATCCAGACCACCGGCGATTTGATGTATCTCAACAGCAACGCGATTGCTGGCATCGACGCTGCAGATATCCTGTCACTCAGCTCGGCACAGGCCAACGTGCTCGAGAACACGTACAGCACGCAGATAACGTTCAATGCGGATCAGCTGGGTGCCCTGCTGCGAGCCGGCGGTTAAGCGGCCGGAAGCGATTGCAGCAGGCTGAACGGCTTGGCCGTGCCCCTGGTGGCCCGGCCAACCGCGTGCTTGCAGCAGGCATCAGGTTTGCCAAGAATTATCAGTGTATTGATCGTCGGCCATCGATGGTGGTTGCTTAATAGTTGTAGAAAAACCTGGACCGGAGTTTCACTCCAAAAAATAGTGCGATACATTAGCCCAAGACAAGACAGAATGGATTTCGTGAAAGGGTGGGTATGAAACAAGCAAGAAAAGCAAGCGGACCGGTTTCCGAGCCAACGGTTGTTCCGGGGATCGCAGACGAGATAAGAAAGTGGTCGCTTCTCGAGTTGTTCACCAATGCGGAAAGCCTGGCCGCGAACCAGGATGCAGGCTCCTCGGCAATACTTTACAAGTCGTGGATTGCGTACAATCCAACGCATCCGGGCTTGCATGCTGCGTATTTCAACTACGCGATCGCGCTCGCCAATTCAGGTGACCGGGCGGGAGCGATAAACGCGCTCAGGGAATGTATTCGGATCAAGCCGGATTTCGGTCCGGCTTACGTCAATTTAGGCCGCATCCTGGAGGACGCCGGCGACGCTGGAGCGGCTGTCTCCCAATGGCTCACATTTGTGAACCAATTGAAGGAGATTGAGGGCGGCTCAGTCAAGCACAAGATTATGGCACTTCAGCAGATCGGCCGCGTTCTGGAGAGCCATGAGCAGGACGGGCCGGCCGAGGATGCCCTAAAGCAAGCGCTCGATATCAATACGGCACAGCCGGAAGTTATACAGCACTACATCGCCCTGCGTCAGCGGCAGTGCAAATGGCCCGTTATTACCAGCTCCGAGTACATTCCCGCGAAGGCTTTGTTGGCCGGCATCTCACCATTGTCGCTCGCCAATCTCCTCGACGACCCGCTCTTTCAACTTGCCAGGGCCTATAAATACAACAGGGAACTGGTCAAGTGGCCGGTGGCAGCCCCCCGGCGCTGGACTCGGCCCGTGGTGGCGGAGGCGCGGAGCAAGTTGCGGATTGGATACGTTTCCTCGGACTTGAGGGAGCACGCGGTCGGATTTGCGATGGCGGACACATTCGAGCAGCACGACCGCGAGTCGTTTGAAATCCATGCGTATTATTGCGGCATCAGCCGTATCGATCCGACGCGGCTGAGAATAAAGAGCGCGTCCGATAGCTGGACGGATATCAACGGACTTACCGACGAACAGGCAGCCGAGAAGATCGCGAAAGACAAGATCGATATATTGGTTGACGTGAACGGGTACACCAAGGACGCCAGGACTAGGATTTTTGCACTGCGGCCAGCGCCGGTCGCCGTAAATTGGATGGGTTTTCCAGGTACAATGGGAAGCCCGTATCATCACTATATTATCGCAGACGAGCACATAATTCCGAAGGAGCACGAGATTTACTACTCCGAAAAGGTGGTAAGGCTGCCGTGTTACCAACCAAACGACCGGAAACGCGTAGTTGATACAGAACAACCTTCTGCCGCGAACGAAGGACTGCCCTCCGGTACGCTGGTTTTTTGCTGCCTCAATGGAATGCAAAAAGTAACTCCGGAGGTCTTCTCATGCTGGATGCAGATCCTCGCGGGGGTACCTGGCAGTGTGCTTTGGCTTCTGGGTGGCACCGGAGAGACGAGAGCGCGGCTAGGGCAGATCGCATCGGAAAATGGGGTTGCGCCGGAGCGGCTTATATTTGCTCAGAAGAAGCCTAATCCCCAGCATGTGGCGCGCTACGCTCTGGCGGATTTGTTCTTGGATACCTTTCCCTACGGTGCTCACACCACAGCATCCGACGCGATGTGGATGGGCGTACCTGTGCTGACCGTTTGCGGGCAGAGCTTCGCTTCGAGGGTCTGTGCCGGCCTGGTGAACGCAGCCGGGATTGGCGATCTCGTCTGTCACGATTACAGCACGTATGTAAGCCGCGCAATAGAGCTTGGCCGGAATCCAAAGGCTCTGGAGCGGTTGAAGAAGAAACTGAAGGCGGGCCGCGGCTCGTGCTTGCTTTTCAATACGCCGTTGCTTGTCCGCGAGCTGGAAAAGCAATATCGCTCAATGTGGGACGAGTATAGGCGCGACTTGCTTCCGACGCCGAACCTGGCCAATTTGGATGCGTACTTCGAGATTGCCGTTGCGCTGCAAGCTGACAGTGTTTCTGGGACCAGGAACGGCAGCTTGGAACAGCGCTACAGCAAGGAGCTCGAAATCTGGAATGAAAACGTGCCTCTCCAGGCGGATTCGCGGCTCTGGCAGGGTTAGTGTTCCGTCTCCGGATTGCCGTCTGGGCTGCCACGCGCTCGCACGGCAATTCGGAGACAATAGAAATACGACTATGTCGCGGATGCCAGGCCAGCCGCGCCCGGCATATTTTCCGCCGCCGTCTTTCTGCGGGTCTTTTCCCGAATATGAAGGCCGGGCGCCGTTATCCCGATCCGGTCGACAGGACCACGGGTCTGATCTGCGGTCAGACTGTCGTTCTGACTGGCTTTTAGGCAGGTCAAGACTTCGCCCGCCCGCTGCGCCGCGTTAAGTTCAACGACCCGGAGACGGGAAAATCGCTGGTATTCCTGACGAACAATTTTGCACTGCCAGCCCTGGCGATCGCGCGTCTTTATAAATACCGGTGGCAGGTCAGACTCTTCTTCAAATGGATTAAACAGACACCGGCGGATCAAGGCGTTCTTTGGCAACTCGGAAAACGGCGTCAGGGCGCAAATCTGGTCAGCCGTCTGCGTCTATGTGCTGGTCGCCATAGTCAAAAAGCGCCGCCGCATCGAGGCCAGTCTCTACGAAATGCTACAGATTTTCAGCCTTATACCAACGGCCCGAAGTCTTGACTCGGCGAGGGGGGATTCCCTTCCGCCCCGTTTTGTGAATCGATGCTGTTTGCATTGATTCGCGGGGGTGGGAGATGGCTGAGGTTGCGATTACTCGAAT
>JBKQNN010000187.1:0-12098 GCA_052145975.1 Rhodomicrobium sp.
CGCTCGCGTCTTTTGCCCCTTGGCCAGCCCCATCCCCGCCTCCCCGCGAATCAACCTAATTTTCTCTTGACTCGCACAAAAAGACAGAGGCGGGAATCCCAGACTCACTTGTATGAACACCGTAGCCCATGGGGAGAGGGCTGGGGTGAGGGGAGATTCCCTCGTTCGTTACACCGTCCGCTAAGCGCCTGTGCGGGAACGGCGCTCGGTAAATGCTATGACGGCCCGCGCCAAGGCGGCTCCCTATCGGATTGGCTCAGGCTGTCGCTCCATCTCGGTACAGCCTGTATCGGCTGATCCGCCCCCCTGCGCGCGGGCGGGGGACCGGCAGGCACGGGCTGTTGCGGATACATCCGGCCCGCTTCCTGGCCTTTTGCCGCATTCTCTGCCAGCCATGCCTGGAGCAGATCCGCCCCATTTTTCAGCTTTGCTAGCATCGCAGTCAGGCTGACGCGTGCGTCCTCGCAAACATCCGGGTTGCGCACGCAAAAGCCTCGGACATCGGTCACCGTTTTCTGCGCCGACGCCAGCAGCCGGTGATTGTCCTGGGGCTGGCCTGGGAGTAGCAAGCAGATTACGAGGATCCAAAACGCGAGCCGCAGCAGAAACATCATCTCCGGTACTCTCCCGTACATACTACGGGTTGCATCGTAAGACGCGCGCACGAACAAATAGAAAAGCTGGGCCCAGCCTCTTTAAGGGATTTAGCCGCGATTTTTATTACAAGCTTTGAGTCTGCCGGAGTCCCTTATGTCTCTGGATTGCCTTCGCGAGCATCCGGCCGCCCTGGCGGGAATCCGGAGACGGGACACGGGATCGATGCATACTGGACTATCGTTTTCTTACCGTCTCAGCGCGGGTGCATTCTTTATTTAAGTTGTAGATTATGCGAATATGCGCTCATGACGCCTGCACGTGCGCGCCTCACACTGATGGCCATCATGGCTCTTTTTCTTGCAACAGCGGGTAATGCGCTGTTTTTGCAAGAACGAAGCCGTGCGCCTGCTAGCATGTGGGCCAGCCGGGTCCCGCAAGACAAGCCTCACCTAACCAGCACCACGTTCGAGGCGGCTTCCGTGCCCGTGCTCCCGGCTGCTACGCAACCGCCGGCGGTTTCCGAGCCCAAGATCCCGCACTCAACTCAACTGCCGGTAGAGTCCGCCGCTCAGCGTCTCGTCACCGCCTTGCAGCGGGAGTTAGGCCGGCGCGGCTACGCGGACCAGTTGCAAGCCCAAGCAAACGGCCTGCGGCTTGCAGTGCTGGCCTACGAGTTCGACAACAGCATGCCGCTTACGGGCGAGCCCACCGAAGCGCTCTTGAAGCAAATCCTGTTCGATATCAATCAGGCGCCGCGCGGCGCTTTCGCCGACCGGGCCGAAGCCAACCAGCGGCTGGTCCTAGAGATACAGAAGGCGCTTCTGGGTCATGGCTTTTTCCGCGGAGCGCTTTCCGGGCGCATGGACATTTGGACATCTGAAGCCGTCAAGGATTTTGAACGGCATCAAGGCCTGACGCTTACGGGCCGGCTGACCGAGGCGACGCTGCTCGAGCTTGTCTCCTTTTCAGGACAGCCATTGCTGCTGACCGCCAACTAAGGACAGTCCTAAGCAGCCACCGGTGGCCGCGGGCGTAAAGCGGCTGCAACTGTGGCGGGTGGTGAGGCCGGGCATGCCTTCTTGCCGCACTCCACTTTATAAAGCTGATGCCAAAATAACACTGCGGCCGTGCAAGAATCGGCGCGAGGCAGAGAAGTTACAAATTCCGGCTGGAATTCGCCAAGCAAGGCCTTAACAGTCCCAGATTGGAGTGTTCGATCAAGGGCGAATCCCGTATTGGGGGTGGGGTGCGCCGAATGGAAAACTCCTCTGCAGAAGGCGGGCATGCTGAGCGCATTGGTGAGGGGCAGAGTACTGGGACCGGGAAAACGGCTGCGCGTTGCTAGCGCGGCGGCGGTGCTCGTTTGCCTGTCCGGCTGCACCATCCTCGATCCCAACGTCCCCACGCCTGAGGTTGAAGTTCCAAATCTGTTCGTCAATCAAAAGGGCAAGGTTTCGAGCACCGCGACGCCCTACGATTTTGTGGCCTTCAAATCCAAATATCTCAACGAGCTTATCGCGTTAGGGCGCGGCTTCAACTTCGACATCGGCGCCGCCATCGCCCGCATTCAGGAGGCGGAGGCCCAGGTCCGGATCGCGGAGCAGCAGCTCATCCCGACCGTCACAACGCAGGGAACCGGCGCAACCCAAAGCCTCAGCCACCCGGGAGGGCAGGCCGTAGTGACGAGGACGGTCACCGCGGCGTTGAGCGCAAGCTACACTGTGGATATTTGGGGCCAGTACCGCTCGCTCCTTTTCGCCGCGAAGGCGAACGAATGGAATGCGAGCTTCGCCGCCTCCGTCACCACAATCACAACCGACGCAAGCATCGCCATAACTTATTTCGAGGCGATCGGCGCGCAAGGGCAGATCGATATCGCCAAGAGAAATTTGGCGGCCGCCCAGCGTATCTTGAAAGCCATCAGGGACCGCTTCGCGCAAGGCACGGCCAGCGGCCTCGATGTCGCACAGCAGGAAACCCTTGTCGCGAACATCGCCGTCACCATCCCACCGCTTGAGAGGCTGCTCGCGCAATATAAATATGCATTGGCCGTGCTCGTGGGGCAGGCGCCGGAGTTCTTCCGCTACAAGGCGGATAGGCTTTTCTCCGTGACCGTGCCGGTCATACCGTCCGGCCTCCCCTCCGATCTCTTGTGCCGGCGGCCGGATGTAGCAAGTGCCGAAGCGCAACTGTCGGCGGCGAAGTTTGACGTCTCATCGGCGCGCGCGGCGATGTTTCCGGCTATCCAGCTAACGGGCCAAGGCGGTTTCCAAAGCGCCGCCCTGTCCACGCTGTTTCAGCCGCAAAGCACCTTCTACAATCTGGCCCTGGGTATAACGCAGCCGATCACGAACGAGTACGGCTTGCAGGCCGAGCTCGACTTGCAAAAGGCAACATATGGCGAGCTGCTGCAAGCTTACCGGAAAGCGATCTTCTCGGCCTTTCAAAATGTTGAAAGTACCCTAATTGCGTATAGCAAAGACGCGGAACAGGAGCGGTTGCAGCACGAGGCCGTGTTATCCGCAAGACGCGCCTTTGAATTATCCGAACAGCAATTAAGGGGGGGCATTATCGACGTGACGACTTTGCTTCAAGTTGAGCAGACCTTGTTCGCGGCCGAAATTGCTTACGCTCAAATTAGGGCAACGCGCCTCCAAGATGCAGTTTCCCTCTATCAAGCTTTGGGTGGAGGGTGGTATAAGCCGGGCAACGCGGGAATATCGGAAGTTGCATCCGCAATAGAGGTGAAAGCAAAGACCCCATGAAACGGCTAATGCCCCTTTTGATTTTTGTACTGCTTACCGCCGGGCTGGTTGCTTTCATATACAAAGACCAGCTCTTTCCTTCATCGCCTGCGGGCACGGCGCAAGGTTCCGCCGCCAGCCAGGGAAGCGGGAGGCAAGGCGGCGGCGGGGGATCGCACCGGCGTGGAGATTCAATTGTCCCAGTGGTGGCCGCGAAGGTTGGGACGGCCAATGTGCCCGTCTATCTGAACGGCGTCGGCACCGTTCAAGCGTTTAACACCGCAACCGTTCGCACCCAGGTTAGCGGCCGCCTCATCGACGTTCCCTACACCGAGGGCCAGGATGTGAAGGAAGGCGACATTCTCGCCAAGGTCGATCCTTCGCTCTATCAGGCCCTTTACGATCAGGTTGTCGCGCAAAAGGCAAAGGACGAAGCGGTCCTCGCCAACGCACGTCTGGACCAAAAACGGTATACGGACCTCGTCAAGACCAATGCCGCCACGCAGCAGCAGGCCGATACCGCGACATGGACCGTTCATCAAGACGAAGCACAGGTGAAGCTCGACCAGGCGAATATCGACAACGCCTTGGCTAACCTGCAATGGGCGACGATAAAAGCGCCGTTCGCCGGCAAGACCGGCATCCGCCTCGTCGATAAGGGCAATCTGGTCAGCTCGGTCGATGCGACCGGCATCGTCATCATCACGCAGCTCAAGCCGATTGCCATTGTCTTCACGCTTCCCGAAAACACCGTATCCGACGTGCTCGACGCTTCGAACCGCGGACCCGTTCAGCTCCAGGCGGTCACCGGCGGCAAGGCAATCGGCGAGGGCACGCTGCTTGTTGTCGACAATCAGATCGACCAGACGACGGGCACCTATAAGATAAAGGGCACTTTCCCGAACGAGCAGAACCGGCTTTGGCCCGGCCAGTTCGTGAATGTGAAACTTAAGCTGAAAATTCTTAACGGCGCCATCGTGGTACCTTCCGTCGCCGTGCAGGAGGGCGCAAATGGGAGCTATGTCTATCTCGTCACGCCTGAAAATACGGTCAAAATCACGCCTGTCAGCGTGGTGCAGGAAGGCGAGCAGCAAGCCGTCATCGGCAGCGGCGTGGCTCCGGGCGATTTGGCCGTAACCGCGGGCTTCGCAAGCCTTCAAGATGGCTCCAAGGTTAAAGTCGAACTCTCCGGCGAAGCCTCCGCGGCTACGGATGGCGGGCAAATGAAAGCCTCCGCCGAAGATGGCGGCAGCGGTCAAGCGAACCATCGCCATCAAGATGCCACCTCCGATGGAAGCGGGGCCGGCACCGGGGAGCATCGCCATCGTAAGGGGCAGGGCCAACGGCCTGAGCAAGCCGGTGCCGTGCAGGCCCCGCCCGCTGCCGGTCAGGGTTCCGGGAAGCCATGAGCATTTCAGCGCCCTTCATCGCGCGCCCGATTGCGACCTCGCTTCTGGCGGTGGCGGTTCTCTTAAGCGCCGTGCTCGCTTATACTAACCTGCCGATCTCGTCGTTGCCGCAGGTGGACTTTCCCGTCATTCAAGTGACGACGCAGCTCCCCGGCGCCAATGCCGATACCATGGCCCGGCTCATCACGGCGCCGCTGGAACGGCAGCTCGGGCAGATCCCCTCGCTTGAAAACATGAGTTCGGCAAGCTCGCAGGGGCTCAGCCAAATCACGCTGCAATTCTCGCTCGACCGCGACATTAACGCCGCCGGGCAAGACGTTCAGTCGGCGATCAGCGCCGCTGGCGGCCAGCTTCCGCAAAATCTGCCATACCCCCCCGTTTACGCGAAGGTGAACCCGTCCGATCCGCCAGTCCTGACGCTGGCACTCACCTCCACGGGACTATCGATGGAGAGCCTGAGCGACCTCGCCGACACATTCATGAGCCCGCGCCTCAGCCAAGTGACCGGCGTCGGCCACGTCACAGTGCAAGGCAATATCCGGCCGGCGGTGCGCATCCAGGCCGACCCAACTCAGCTTTCGTCCTATGGTCTTGCGCTGGAAACGGTTCGAGCGGCAATCGCCAACGCCAATGTAACGGGCTCGAAGGGGCTTCTGAGCGGGCCGGAGAAGGCGTTCCTGATCAACGCCAACGATCAGCTTGAAACGGCGAAGGCGTATGAGCAGGTGGTGGTCGCGTATTCCAACGGCGCACCGGTTCTTCTGCGCGATGTCGCCACCATCAAATGGGGCCTCGAAAACGATAAGGTGGCCGCGCGCTACAATGGCATACCGGCGGTCATTATCGACGTGCAGCGCCAGCCCGGCGCGAACATCGTCGGCACTGTCGATTTGCTGAAGCAGAAGCTGCCGCAACTTTTGAACGGCCTGCCTTCAGGCGTGAAGGTCGACGTGGCCGCGGACCGGACAGGCACGATCCGCGCGTCCGTGGCGGAAGTGAAGTTCACGCTCCTGCTTTCCGTGATCTTGGTCGTGCTCGTGGTGCTGCTGTTCCTGCGTACCATCAGCGCCACCATAGTGACGCTCGTAACCCTGCCGCTTTCGCTGATCGCCTCCTTCGGCATCATGTATTTCGCAGGCTTCAGCCTCGACAATCTATCGCTCATGGCGCTCACCATTGCGACCGGCTTCGTCGTCGACGATGCTATCGTGATGATCGAAAACATCATGCGCCACATCGAAAACGGCGATAAGCCGATGGTAGCGGCTTATAAGGGCGCGGGGGAGATCGGCTTCACCATCGTGTCGCTGACGGTTTCGCTTATCGCGGTGTTCATCCCTCTTTTGTTCATGACCGGAATCGTAGGCCGGCTTTTCCGCGAATTCGCACTCACGCTAACCATCGCGGTCCTGACCTCGATGGTCATCGCACTGACACTCACACCCATGATGAGCGGCCGTTTGTTGCGCTTGGCTCGCCACGGCGCGCAGGCGCCCTGGTACGCGCGGCTCACGGAAGCACCGCTGAACGCGCTGACCGCCTTCTACCGGGTAACTCTCGATATTGTGCTGCGGTTCAGGACTTTGACGCTGATCGTGGCTGCACTCACCCTCGTCTTCACGATCACGCTTTACCTTGCCATCCCGAAAGGCTTTCTGCCGGACCAGGATACTGGCTTTCTCACTGCCGATACGGTTGCGGCGTCCGATGTGTCGTTCGATCGCATGAAGGAGTTGCAGAATTCGGTCGAGGACATAATCCGCAAGGACCCCGACGTGCTGGGCATCGTGTCCACGGTCGGTGCCAGCACCACGAACGCAACGCAGAACGTCGCCCATTTCGCCCTCACCCTGAAGCCGAAGAACGACAGGCGCGCAACCGCTACGGAAATCATGCAGCGTCTGACGCAGGCCGCGCGCGAACTTCCCGGTATCTACACGACCTTCCAGATTGTGCAGGACATTCAGATCGGCACGGCCCGGAGCAGCACACAATATCAATACGTTCTGGTGGGCCTCGACCGCCAAGGCTTCGCAGACTGGGCCAAGAAGCTGACCGCCGAGCTTAAGCGGGACAGCCGCCTGAGCCATGTTTCCTCGGACGTTCAAGAGGATGGCAACGCGGTCATGATCAACATCGACCGGGTGATTGCCGGCCGTCTCGGCGTCACCATGCAGGCGATGAACGATACGCTTTACGACGCGTTCGGCCAGCGCCAGGTTTCTACGATCTACGGGCAATCGAACCAGTATCGCGTGGTACTGGAGGTCGACCCGAAATACCAGACCGACGTCGCAGCGCTCGGCTCGATCTTCGTTCCGGGCAACGCCATCAGCGCCTCGACGGGCGGAAATGCCACCACAGGCCTTGCGAGCAGCAGCACAGGCGGGGCGACCAGCTCGGCGATAAGCGCGGTTCCCGCAGTTGGCCAAGGGCGCGGCTCGCAGGTGCCGTTCTCTGCCTTCGCCACCATCGAGCGCACGATAGCGCCGCTTGCGGTCAACCATGTGCAACAATATCCGGCCGCTACGATTAGCTTCGACGCCGCCCCCGGCGTGTCCCTCGACGCCGCGGTGCAAGCAATCGCCGACGCTAACGCACGGATTGGCATACCGGGTTCGATCGTGGGCAGCTTCACCGGAGCCGCCGCCGAATTTAACGCATCGCTGAAAAGCCAGCCGCTGCTGGTCCTGGCCGCTATCGTTACCATCTACATCATTCTCGGCGTTCTCTACGAAAGCTTCATCCATCCCTTCACAATCCTCACCACATTGCCTTCCGCGGGCATCGGCGCGCTGCTCGCGCTCTTGTTGTTCGGGATGGAATTCTCCTTCATCGCCTTGATCGGCGTCATCCTGCTCATGGGCATCGTGAAGAAGAACGCCATCATCATGATCGACTTCGCCATCGATGCGCAGCGGCACCACGGCAAGCCTCCGGCGGAGGCGATCCGGGAAGCCTGCCTGCTGCGTTTCCGGCCGATCATGATGACGACGGTTGCAGCGCTGCTGGGCGCCCTTCCGCTCGTACTCAGTCATGGCCCAGGCTCGGAACTGCGGATTCCGCTTGGCGTCACCATCATCGGCGGCCTGCTGCTGAGCCAGCTCCTGACGCTCTACACGACGCCGGTCATCTACCTCGCTATGGAGGGTCTGAAGACGCGGGTCGAAAACTTCATGGGCTGGACCGAGGAACCCGCCGGCGAGCCCTCCGCCGAAACCGGAGCCGCGGGATGAGGACGGCTGGCGCTGCGAAGCCTGATCGGGGGTTACGCCCCTCACCCCAGCCCTCTCCCCATGGGAGAGGGAGCAGGTCGCAATCGTTGTGAGGACGTCCCCTCACCCATGGGGAGAGGGACAGGGTGAGGGGCGTAACCGTTGTTAGGGCCGCCCCGCGATGAACCCCTCCGCGCCATTCATCCGGCGTCCCATCGGGACAACGCTCCTGGCGATCGGGCTCTTCCTCGCAGGCACGGTCGGGTATTTCAATTTGCCGGTATCGAGCCTTCCGAATGCGGACCTGCCGGCGGTGCGGGTGAGCGCGACACTTCCCGGCGCCGATCCGGAGACCGTGGCTGCCACCATCGCGGCTCCGCTCGAACGCCGGATCGGCGAAATTGCCGGCGTCAACGAGCTGACCTCGGTTAGCCAGCTCAATACGACCAGCATCCAGGTGCAATTCGATTTGTCGCGCAGTGCCGACGACGCCGCACGCGACGTGCAGGCAGCGATCAACGCGGCGCAAGCGGACCTTCCATCCACGCTGACCCGCCGTCCGACCATCCGCAAATCGAATACCGCCGGCTCGCCCATCATGATCATGGTGATGACCTCGCCCACCAAGCGCGCGACCGACCTTTACGATCTCGGCGACCTCATCGTGAACACCCGCATTGCCCAAGTGGACGGCGTTGCCGAGGTTCTGCTTGGCGGAGCGCAAACCCCGGCCGTGCGCGTTGTGGCGGATCCGTCCGAGCTTCAAACGCGAAGCCTGGGCCTTGAGGATGTCAGAACCGCCATCACGCAGGCAAACTCGCTCGTCCCTATCGGAACTCTGGACGGCCCTGACAAATCCACGGTGGTGGTGACAAACGGCCAGATTTCACAGCCGTCCGATTACGCTGCATTGGTCGTGAAGGTCAAGAACGGGGATGTCGTCCGCATCGGCGATGTGGCCCAGGTCTCGACTGGCACGAGTAACCGCCTTTCCGCCGGGTATTACGACGCCTCCCCCGCCGTCATCTTCATCATCTTCAAGACGGCTGAGGCGAACGTCATCAAGACGGTCGATCAGATCTACGCCCTGATGCCCGAGCTGCAACGGCTGCTTCCCGCCGATGTCAAGCTCACAGTGCTGAACGACCGCACCAAGACCATCCGCCAAAGCATTTTCGACATTCAAAAGACGCTGCTCGCAAGCATTGCGCTCGTGATGATCGTGGTGTTCGTTTTCCTGCGGCGTGGCGTGCCGACGCTCGCGGCCGGCGTGGCCGTGCCGCTATCGCTCGCGGGCACTGTCGGGCTCATGTGGCTGTCCAAATATAGCCTCGACAATATGTCGCTGTTGGCGCTGACGATTTGCGTGGGCTTCGTGGTCGACGACGCCATCGTGGTCATCGAGAACTGCTACCGGAACATGGAGGCGGGGCTGAGACCGCTGCAGGCGGCACTCGAAGGCGCGCGCCAGATCGGTTTCACCATTATCTCCATCAGCATTTCGCTCGTGGCCGCCTTTATTCCGCTCCTGTTCATGGGCGGCATCGTCGGGAAGCTGTTCCGCGAATTCGCCTGGACGCTCACCTACGCCATTTTGATCTCGGCGGTCATCTCCTTGACGCTGACCCCGATGATTTGCGGCAGGCTCATCCGCCGGCTGCCGCGCCCGCGCGAGACTTGGCTCGACAGGCGGATCGAGCCTTTCTTCGAAGGGCTGCTCAGGAATTACGAGCGGACTCTCGTTTACGCTTTGCGTCACCGCTTTTTGATGGTGGCAATAACGGCGACGGCTTTCTTGCTAACTATTCTGCTGTTCAGACTGCTTCCCAGCGAGGTCCTGCCCCGGGGAGACACCGGTCTTGTGATCGGGACCGCGCGAGCGGCGCCCGAAATCTCCTTCGACGCGCTTGAGGGCCTCCAGAAAAAGATCAACACGATTATCGCCGAAGACCCCGACGTCGAAGGGGTTGCGGTTTCCATCGGCGCCTCCGGTTTCGGAGCTGCCAACCAAGCCAGATTCTATATGGCTTTGAAGCCGTTTCCGGAACGCAAAACGCCGGCACTCGCTGTCATCGCACGGTTGGGCAAAAAGTTTTCCACGCTCCACGGCGTGGATATCACCATGTTCCCTGGGTCTGAGATTCAATTCGGAGCGCGGCAATCGCGGTCGCAATATCAGGTGACTCTATGGAGCCCGGAGCTCAAGGACATCGTCGAATGGCTTCCGAAGATCCAGGATCGCATCAAGCACGTAGCGGGCGTAAAGGACGTCAATTCCGACCGCGAGGCTGGCGGCCCGCAGGTTATGCTCACCATCGACCGGCTTAAGGCGGCCAAATATGGCGTTGCGGTTAAGGACATCGACAACGCGCTGAACGACGCGTTCTCGCAGCGCGCGGTCTCGACGATCTACGATTTCCGCAATCAATATAACGTCATCCTCGAAGCCAGTCTCGATGTGCAGAGGAACCTGGAGGGATTTGACCACATCTTCATAAACGGCGGCTCCGGCAAGCAAGTCCCGCTCTCGGCGCTCACCACGCTGAGCCTTTCCGGCGTTCCCCTTACCGTCAACCATACGGGCCAGTTCCCGGCGGTCACGATCAGCTTCAACACGGCTCAGAACGTGAGCATAGGCACAGTCTTGCCGCAAATCATGCAAGTCCGGCAGGACCTGCATGTGCCAGCCTCGGTGCATGTGGACCTGGCCGGCGAGACGCTGGCACTTCAGCAGCAGCAGTCCACAACATTGCTCTTGATCGCTACAGCCGTCATCGCGGTCTATCTCGTGCTCGGCGTACTTTACGAGGACCTCGTTCACCCGGTGACAATTCTGCTGACGCTGCCCTCCGCCGGTCTCGGCGCGATGCTCACGCTGCTGATAACGCACCAGAGTTTATCCGTCATCGCGCTGATCGGCGTCATCCTGCTGATCGGCATCGTGAAAAAGAACGGCATCATGCTCATCGATTTCGCGCTGGAGGCGGAGCGCGTGCGCGGGCTTTCGAGCGAGGACGCAATTCATCAGGCGTGCATGGAGCGCTTCCGGCCGATCCTGATGACGACGCTCGCGGCGATGTTCGGTGCGCTGCCGCTAATTCTCGCATCCGGGCCGGGATCGGAGCTGCGGACGCCGCTGGGCTATACCGTCTTCGGCGGCCTGGCCGTCTCCCAGCTTTTCACGATCTACACGACCCCGGCGATTTATCTTGTGCTGGATAGGCTGCGCCGCCCGGCCGGGCAGGCAGGAGCCGCGGCAGGGCAACAGCCGGCGTCATCCTAATACCGGACAGATTCGACCCCGCAGCGTCATTCCCGCGAAGGCGGGAATCCATTTCAGGCGCTGGAACAAGACCTTAGCGTGGGTCCCCGCCTGCGCGGGGACGACGCTGCGGCCCGGCCATGACAATAATGGGTGCCAGCGATTTTTTCACACGCTCGAAGGCGGGAATCCATTTTTGGCACTGGAACAAGGTCTTATATGGGGCCCCACGCACGTCCGCGGGGCCGGCGCTGCGGCCTATTCTGGCACCCATTTTCACCCGCAAATGGGCGCCAACCGCCGTTTCTAGGATTATCCGGCTCCGGTTTCCACGACAATAAATTGACCTAATTTCCGGGCATCCCCGCCTGCACAGACCTAAGCGATATTGGAGGGCGTGGGCGCATGTTTGCAAGGATGCTCGCCGTAGGCGCGGCACTGTGTTTCGCTGCGGCTCCGGCGCAAGCGGGGCGCGTGGCGCTTGTCATCGGCCAGAACGCCTATCCGGGAGGCAGCCCGGAAGTCACCGGCTTGCCGCACCTCGATAACCCCGTTCCCGACGCTAAAGCCGTGGTGGAGCTGCTCGCAAGCGCGGGCTTCGACATCGTCTCCTGCGACGGCAAAGCGCCCGGCTGCTTCGATCTCGACCGCGCGGGGCTCCTCAAAGCGCTGGACCAGCTCAAATCGCGCGCCGCCGGGGCCGATCTCGCGCTCGTCTATTTCGCGGGCCATGGCGTCGCCTCCGACGAAGGCAACATGCTCACGCCCATCGACGCGAAGGTGAACTGCGAAACCGGCGCGATCGGCCAAGGCGTGCCAGTCGAACTCCTGTTGAGAGCCGCCGAACCCGCCAAGTACAAATTCCTCATCC
>JBKQNN010000188.1:0-11486 GCA_052145975.1 Rhodomicrobium sp.
GCGGCGTGTATGCCCGGTAAATATGCCTAACCGCCGGCCGCGTCAATTCGGCGGCATTTGGAAAGCTCTCAATCACTTGGAAAACCACGGCCAGACATTATCGCGATAAAGGTGCATGGCAAGATACATCGCGATCATACCGCACAGAAAGCCTGCGAAAAATATCATCACTTTGAGCGCACTCCCGTATCCGCCGGTGAGCCAGCGGATGCCGATTACCACGGCCATCGTAACAAGGACTGCGATCACGTATGTGGTAAGTGCGCGTTGGGGATACACGGCTGCCTACTCCTTGGGCGCGCGGGCGGGCGCCCGGCATGCATGGCCACATTGGGTGCAGCCATGCAGGTGTACATGCGTGACGTTTCAGCGTCCGTAAAGGCCGGTGAGCGTGGCCTTCGCCAAGGTGTGGAAATTGAGGTCGTAGCCCACGAGCGCGGCCGAAGCCTCTGCGTCCTTGGCGTCGGGCAGCTTGTCCACATCGAGCGCAAAAACCGTGATGCGATAATGGTGCGGCTTGCTGCCGGGCGGGGGGCACGGGCCGCCATATCCGGGCGCGCCGAAGTCCGTCCGGCTCTGAATGGCGCCGTCCGGCATCTGCTTCTTGGCGGGGTCGCCGGCATCCTTGGGCAGCGACGCCGTGCCAGCCGGAATATTGAACACAACCCAGTGCCACCAGCCGCTGCCGGTTGGCGCATCGGGGTCGTACATAGTCACGGCGAAGCTCTTCGTAGCCGCCGGCGCGCCGCTCCAGCTCAAGGCCGGGGAAATATTATCCCCCGTGCAGCCGAACCCCTTGAACACCTGCCCGTTCGCGATTGTTGCGCCCTCTGCGATGTCAGGGCTGGTCAGGGTCATGGTTTGAGCACTGACGGCGCCCGCACCAAGGCCCCATAGGCTCAAGGCTGCGATCCAGACTGCGAGTTTTCCCATGGCAGTTCCTCCCAAAATTTCGCAGGCTCCCTCTTAACACACTGCCCACGCGAAGATCCGCGCCCTGACGTTCGGCTCGCAACTTTTTGAACAACCAGCGGCTTACCGCCCTTTCCGAGGCGTCGCAAAGGCAACAAGTGTAGGCATCGCGACATAGTCTGCACAGGTAAATTTTCCCGTAATTACAAACAGATCGCTGTTTGGCACGGGTTCTGCTTCTGGTGAGCCAAACTCATTGCAGCCAGACAGGGCGCACATGCTAGATTACTTCTCGAATCAGGACCACAGCGCGCAGGGCGGGGGCGAAGCCACGGAAGACGGCAGCGGCGCCGAGCCGGCAGGGCTTTTCCGGCGGCGGCGCTTGGCGGCGCGCGTTGCGATCAACGACACAACCTTGAGAGACGGCGAGCAAACGCCCGGCGTCGCTTTTTCGGCATCGGAAAAGTTCGACATCGCCGGGGCGCTCGCGGACGCGGGCGTCGACGAAATCGAGGCAGGCACCCCCGCCATGGGCGAGGCCGAGCAGGAGGCCATCCGGCGCATCGCGCGGGCGGGCTTGCCGCTCAGGGTCATGGCCTGGTGCCGTATGCGGCGGAGCGATGTCGATGACGCAGTTGCCTCGGGCGTCGGCATCGTCAATCTTTCCGCACCCGTATCGCGCCAGCAAATCGCCGCCAAGTTCGGCGGATCGCTCCGCGCCGTTGTGACCGCCACAAAGGACGTGATCGGCTACGCGCGCGCCAAAGGCCTGGAGGTTGCGTTTGGCGGCGAAGACTCTTCCCGCGCCAGTCTGGGCACCTTGGAGCCCGTCCTTGAGGCCGCAGCGAAAGCGGGCGCTATCCGCTACCGTTTCGCGGACACGCTCGGGATCATGGACCCAGCCTCGGTGCGCGAAGCGATGGCAACCGTGCGCCGCATGACGGACCTCCCGGTTGAATTTCATGGCCACAACGATCTGGGCCTTGCCACCGCGAATAGCCTCGCCGCCATAGAGGCAGGTGCAGCCGCGGTGAGCGTTGCGGTAAACGGACTTGGCGAGCGCGCCGGCAACGCAGCGCTTGAGCAGGTCGCAACCGCGCTGGAAGCGGTGTTCGGAAAAGTGCACGGCGTCCATCTGCCGGCGCTGAACCATCTGAGCGGCATTGTGGCAATGCATAGCGGCACTGAAACCGGCCGCGGCCAGCCTATCGTGGGCAAGGATGTCTTCACCCACGAGTCCGGCATCCACGTTGCGGGCATCCTCAAAAGCCGCGATTGCTACGAAGGGCTGGCGCCCGAGCGGCTTGGCCGCAAACACAGGTTCGTGGTCGGCAAGCATTCCGGCCTTTCCGGCTTGCGCCACGAGCTGACCCATCTCGGCCTGCAGATGACGGACGCCGAACTCAAGCGGCTGCTGCCCGCGATCCGCACCAACTGCGAAACGAACAAAAGGCCGGTGCCGGCTTTCACCGTGCTGCGGCTTGCCGCGTCCCTCATCGATGAGCGGGAGCGCCGCCCAAATGCACGCCCGGCTCCCGTGAAGTCCCTATTCGCGGAGGCATCATGAGCGTTCTGGAAGAGCTTGAGAAGCTTTCCTCCGCCGAGGATTTCTTCTCCTACCTGAAGCTCGATTACGATCCGGCTTTGCTGCGCGTGGCGAGGCTGCACATTCTCAAGCGCATGGGCAAGTACCTGGCCGCGAAGGATTTCAGCGGTGCCGGCGAGGAGCGGGTCTTCGCCGGAGCCCGCGAGACGCTCGCTCAAGCTTATAGCGACTTTGCTGCGTCGAGCCCGCTTGGCGAGCGCGTATTCAAGGTTCTGCAAGAGCACGATCCAAACCGCGCCGCGCCGGCGGATGGCGCGCCCAAGGCCTTCGTGCCCCTCGACCAGCTCACGATCGACCGCCGCTGAGCCCTCGGAAAGGACGATTGTTCAAAAATTAGGCTGTGTCTATTTTGCTGGCATAGCGTCCTAAACTGCTGTTTCGCTTGCATAGTTTTGGAACGCAGGAGGCGTGCCAAGTCATTGCGGTGACTATCTTATAGCCACGACAATGGAGCCGGTCCCGTGCTACATTTGCCGCAGGTTGCATAACTGACCGATTCCAGACGAACACCTGAGGATCGAAGTTAAGCGGAGGCGAAAGCCGATGACAGACTCTGCGCCGGCCAGAACTGGCCCTATTCCGGCGGCTGGCAGATACAGCGAAACCGCGCTCAGCGGCATTTATGAAATTTCCAAGATTATGACGTCGCCTGCAAGTCTGAAGGTGATGCTCAATAATGTCGTCTCGGTCATGAGCTCGTTCCTCGATATGCGGCTGGCCACGCTCGTGCTGCTCGACGAGGAAGGCGACCCGGAAATCAAGGTGTCCGCCTCCACCGAGCACGATATGGCGGCCGGTGAGGACGCTGAAATTCCCACAGCGGTCATCGACCAGATTGCGGCCACCGCGACCCCGCTTGCGGTTCAAAATTGCGCGCTGCATCCGCTTTTTTCGGGGTGGAAGCGGCTCGGCCGCGTCGATCCCGGCTTCGTGCAAACCTTTATCGGCGTTCCGATCCGCGTCGACAACGAGGTTGCCGGCACGCTTGCCATCGAGCGCGTGTGGAAAGGCACCATGGACGTGCGCATCGACCACGATGTGCGTTTCCTGACCATGGTCGCCAACCTGTTGGGGCAGGCGCTCAAGCTGCATCGCGTGGTGGCCGAGGACCGCGAACGGCTTATGCTGGAGCAGGCGCGGCTTGCCAAGGAACTCTCCACCCTCAAGACGCCGAAATCGCCACCGCCCAAACTCTCCGGCATCCTTGGCAAAAGCCGCTCCATCCGCGCCGTGACCGAGCGCATCGAGCAGGTTGCCAGATCGAACGCGCCCGTGCTCATCCGCGGCGAGACGGGAACCGGCAAGGAGCTGTTCGCCCGCGCGATCCACGAGCTTTCCTCGCGCAAGGGCAAGCCCTTCGTCAAGGTCAACTGCGCGGCCCTGCCCGAGAGCGTCATCGAGTCCGAGCTGTTCGGCCACGAAAAGGGCGCGTTCACCGGCGCCATCGCCACGCGAAAGGGGCGCTTCGAGCTGGCCCATGGCGGCACGATCTTCCTCGACGAAATCGGCGAGATCTCGCACGCCTTCCAGGCCAAGCTGTTGCGCGTTTTGCAGGAGGGCGAGTTCGAGCGCGTCGGCGGCCAGCAAACGCTCAAGGTGAATTTCCGCCTGGTTTGCGCCACTAACCGCAACCTCGAAGAGTTCGTTACCCAGGAGAAATTCCGCGCGGACCTCTATTACCGCATCAACGTCGTGCCGCTGATGCTGCCGCCCTTGCGCGAGCGCGTTGGCGACATCCCCGAGCTTGCCCAGCACTTCCTGCGCGCCTTCGGCGAGGAGAACAGCCAGCCCCGCCAGTTCGCGCCCGGCGCGATGGAGGTGCTGTGTAAGTGCTATTTCCCTGGCAACGTCCGCGAGCTTGAGAACTGCATCCGGCGCACCGCGGCGATGACGCCCGCTGCCGAAATTCACGCCAAGGATTTCGCCTGCATGCAGGGCCATTGCCTTTCGGCCATGCTGTGGAAGGGCCCGGCGCACGGCCATCACCCGGCTCCGCCGAAGCCAGCCAGGCCCGAGCCCGCTCCCCCGGCGCCACCGCCTGCAACGCAGCCGCAGCCGGCGCGCGCCGTACACAACGGTGCCGATGCGCACGCGCCCGAAGACGCGAACGGCGCACTCTCGAAGCTCGGCAGGGATACGCTCGTCCAGGCCATGGAGAAGACCGGCTGGGTGCAGGCGAAAGCGGCCCGCATCCTGGGGCTCACGCCGCGCCAGATCGGCTACGCGCTCAAGAAGCACGGCGTCGAGATGAAGCGCTTTTGAACGGCCGCTGCCGTTTGGGATCGCCGCGCCGGACGCATAACCTTTCATTAACGCAAATTCCTGGCATTTCTCAAGGATTGAGGCCGCCTTTTGGGATTGAATCAAGTATAGCGCAAATGCCTTACGGGGCCGTTAAAGGCCTTTAAGCGCGGCGGCTTCGCTATAACGTCCTGATTATACAGCAAAAGCTTCGCGCCGTCTGCGCCGGCAGCAAAGCATGCTTTGCTGCGATTCTGGGTTAATTTGAAAGTTGCCGGTATATTTAATGGGATTTTGGAGTCGCAGAAATCGGCCTAAAGCGGGAAAAGATTCGCAGAAAGACGGTGGCGGAAAATATGCCGGGCGGCCGTTTACCATCCGTGCATTAACCATGCCGCCCCACCTACGCGGCTTCACCTTGCCTTAAGGCGCCGCCGGAGTTCGCGTTCGGGCGAGCGACCGCCGGGCCAGCCCAGTGTGTTTGCCCCGTGCTTTTTGCCAGGACGCCTTGGCGACCGAGACAATCCAAAAACCTGCGCTGCGTTGCGCCTAGAGCCTATCCGCTTTTGATGGAATCAAAAGCGGGCTCTAAGGTTTTGTTTTGCCGTGCGTCTTATCGGAAAACCGCTTCGCACCTCCGAGGCAAGCCCGAAGACATGCTTTTCCGGACGCAACTCTAATGGACTGCTCTTCCGGCTTCGTAGCCGGCGGCCCCATCGGCCGAGTAGGCTCGGGGCTAAACCCCTCGCAATGCCCGAAAACGGGAGGAAATCTCAAGATCGCGGCCTCGATGCGTTTGCGCTTCTGACGCGCATCGAGGCCGGCACCACTCCGGAACCAAGCCAAATAGTCGCCCGTTTACGGAGAGACTGGACGTATGCGGCAAGGCCTTATGCATGTCTCTTCGCATGCCATAGCCGCGTTTGTGCATGTGCCTCTTGTCCGAATCGCAATGAGGTCACACGTAGACCGGATGGCAGCCGCCGTTTCAGTGGCGCAGAGATTCACACATGTGGCATAGGGCGACGTCGCGCCCGTCACAATACCAAGACCTGCACATGTGTACGTCGACTTCTTGGCCGTCTCAGGCGTGGCCACCACCCCCGCCTGTACGGTCACAGGAACAATAAGCGCCACTGCAAGAGCAGCTTTAATCGCTAAACCCCTTATCATCTTGAACCCCCAAACGCCACTCGAGCCTCTGCATATCTCATCCGCTTTTCCGGACGGTAGCCGACTGGCGCCCGCTCCGGATTACAGGTACCGCATACAGCCCCAACCTTATGTGAAACAGTTGGGGGCGCCGGCGCGGCGCCAACGGCCTGTTAAGGGGCGCAGCCCGGCACACGGCAGCGATCACTACGAGATTGCAGGCGGCGAAAGCGTTGAGGGCTTGTGTATCGGCCTCAGAAATGAGACCGCGGCCGGATTGCGGTCAATCGGCCAACGATACGAAATCCGGTTGAGGAGTTCCGCGCCCGTCATCCCGGATAGCCCCAAGCGGCTTCCGGGATGACGGCCTGGAACCATTCAACCGGATCTCGTATTGCGCATCGGAGTTTCAGGCGCAAAAGGCAAGCAACAATGGACGATTGCCGCGGTTGCTGGGCCACCTATATTGGAGTGTGGCCACACGCCACAACCACACTCACTACGAGCGAACCGATCCGCGCTGTTTTATCCTAAATCCGGCAGTTGAGCTTATTCCGGACCGGGAAACTTGAGCTGGAGCAGCGTGCCTGGCGCTTTCACAGCCCTACCCTGCGGGTGAGCCACACGCGTTGTCATGGCCGGGCTTTGACCCTCGGGTCAAGCCCGAGGGCAAGCTCCGGCCATCCATGCAGCAAGGAATAAGCGGCGTTTTCAATGCGTTGCTGGATGGCCGGATCGAGTCCGGCCATGACAATGGCGGGCGTTTCGCCGCTGCAACTGCCGGATTTAGGTTTATTCCTCAAGAAAGCGGCCACGATGCCGTGGCCAGTGCCACTCTCAATTTGCGTTACGTCCGCCGCCGGTTCTGCGTGCTTGACTATGCACCAAAACCGGCGCTGGCGTTAGCTTGTCAGCCCGACACCGGCTTATGGGTGCTCACCGTGCCGCAAGCCGAAAAGCATTGTAGATTGCATGACTCAGCTTCGGACATGCATCGCGTGTTATTCGCGGTTGTCGTCGATGTATCGCAAGTATTCGTCACAGCAGTGAACGTCTCAGAAGCACAACCGGCGACACATAGGTCCCATGGTAAAGTCTTATTGGCCGTAATCCCAAGCCCTGAGCATGTGTACGTGACGGTCTTCGGTGCAGCCACCTTTGCGGTCGCCGGAACAACCAGCGCCACTGCAATGGCCGCTGTAATCGCTAAGCCTCTCATCATCTTGAACCCCTTATCTGTTTTCAGAATCTTTACTTGTGGGATGCGCTTTTCCAGACAGGGGCCGCCGGCGCCTGCTCCAGATAACAAGCATCAAATACAGGCGCTACCTTGTGCGAAACCGTTGAGATTTGCAAAAATTGTCAATGACTTTATCCCCAGTGGCAAAAGCGCTACTAAGCGGCGCAGCCCGGTGTACCGCGACCAACCCTGCGAGTTTACAAGCGGGAAGCGCGTTGAGGGGCTAGTACGCCCCGCGGGAAATCCTGCCCCGTTTGCGGCTGGCGCTTCCAGGATTTCCCGCGGATAAGGCGTACTAGCAGATCTTTGTTGCTAGTGTAGCTTTCCGGTCGAAGGCTTCCTTCACATCGCCGGGGATGCGGATGGTCATTATCGCCATGGGCGGCGCTCCAATCTCGTATCCATTATGGGGCAGCTGTTGCGATCTGAGAAGGCTGGCCGCGGCATTGCTTGCGGCAGCAAGAGGCCTGGCGGCTATGGCCCCGCGTAATTTGTAAGAAGCTTGATGTTTCCAAGGCGATAGGCTTTCGCGAAATATGCGTCGTCCGCCGTGATGAGCGTAGCGTCGCATTCGAGAGCGATCGCATGATACAGGGTGTCGAAGTAATGGTGCTTCAATTGGCTGGACATCGCTGTGGCACGCTCAAGAACACGTTTCGACGCCTGTCTTTTCACATTCAAGCTCTCAAGCAAACGCCAAGTTTCGCCGAAGCGTTGCGGAGCCAGCCGGGCGATTATCGAAAACACCTCAACTCGCCAATGCTCCGGCTGCGACAGCACCAGGTTTTCGTTCTCGATTTGGCGAAGCAGAAGCCCCGCCCTGCCGGTATCGTGCTCCGAGGGTCTATCGGCAAGCACCCACTTCGCCGCAACGCTCGCATCGGCAACAAGCCTCACGGCCGGCCTTCTTCGCGCGCGGCCTTGATCTCGGCATCGCTGAAATAGGGCGGCTGTTTCCGCAATTCCAAGATCGCGTCGACGGCCTTGCGGCGGCGTTCCGCTAAATCGCCGTCCGGGGCGCTAAGGCCGCGCGCGGCCAGGCCGTCCCGGATGATTTGCGCAATGATCGCGTCCTTGTCCTGGCCCTCGAACGCTTTGTCCAAGGCTTCCTTCACATCGTCGGGGATGCGGATGGTCATGATGGTCATCGGCGGCTCCAAATCTTTCCACATCATAGGCCGTAACGTACCGGTTGAAAACTTGCCTCTCGCCGTTGTGGGCTTGCGCAATATTCTACCCTCGGCTTTGCAAGCGAGCTGCGAAATTATAGGTGGTTTACGATGCGCGGGTATATTCGGAATTTGTGTTACCTGATCGCCGCTGCCACTTTGTGCCTGTACGCAATTCCCTCGCACGCCCGGGATGTGAGCCGGGAGCTTTACGGCTGCGATGGGCCGGGCATGGTCTTGCGGTGCTCCAAGATGGCATCGACGTCCTTGTGGCGGCGCTCAGCTAAATCTTGGTGGGCACGCGTTTTTGGGCGGCTTCCTGCAACAGCCGGGCGATGATCGCGTCTTTTTCCTGCCCCTCGAACGCTCTGTCGAAGGCTTCCTTCACATTTTCCGGGATGCGGATGGTCATGATCGTCATGGGCGGCGCTCCAAATCTACCCACATCATAATGCAACAAGCGCACGGCGGAAATAGCCGCCCCTCTTGAGCGGCGCGGCCGGACGCACTACCCATAGAGCATGGCAGACGAAACGATTCTCCTCCCTACCCCTATCGAGCCCATCAAGCTGAAGGATGCGCTGGAAGAGCGCTACCTAGCTTACGCCCTCTCGACCATCATGCACCGGGCGCTGCCCGACGTGCGCGACGGGCTCAAGCCCGTGCACCGGCGCGTGATTTACGCCATGCGCCAGTTGAAGCTCGACCCCGGCACGGGCTTCAAGAAATGCGCGCGCGTGGTGGGCGACGTCATCGGCAAGTACCACCCGCATGGCGACCAGTCGGTCTACGACGCGTTGGTGCGCCTCGCGCAGAGCTTCGCGCAGCGTTATCCGCTGGTCGACGGCCAGGGCAATTTCGGCAATATCGACGGCGATAACGCGGCGGCGATGCGCTACACCGAAGCGCGGATGACGGCCATCGCGGCGGCGCTGCTCGACGGCATCGACCAGAATACGGTCGATTTCCGCGAGACCTATGACGGCGAAGAGGAAGAGCCGGTGGTGCTGCCCGCCGCCTTCCCGAACCTGCTCGCGAACGGCTCGTCGGGCATCGCGGTCGGTATGGCGACGAGCATTCCGCCACATAATGCGGAGGAGGTGTGCGATGCCGCGCTGCATCTCATCAAGCATCCGCGCGCGAGCGTCGAGACGCTGCTCTCCTACCTGCCGGGGCCGGACTTCCCGACCGGCGGCGAGCTTGTGGACGATCAGGCCGCGCTTGTCGAAGCCTACAAAACCGGGCGCGGCTCGTTCCGGCTGCGCGCGCGCTGGCACACCGAGGAGACGGGCCGCGGCACCTATCAGATTATCGTCACCGAAATTCCCTATGGCGTGCAGAAGTCGCGGCTGATCGAGAAGATGGCCGACCTGCTGCAAGCCAAGAAGCTGCCGCTCTTGGGCGATGTGGACGACGAATCGGCCGAGGACATCCGCATCGTCATCGAGCCGAAATCGCGCAACGTGGATGCGGCGCTTTTGATGGAGCAACTGTTCCGCCTCTCCGAGCTCGAGGTGCGCGTCCCCCTCAACATGACGGTGCTGTCGAAGGGGCAGATCCCGCTGGTGATGGGGCTCGTGCAGGTGCTGCAGGAGTGGCTGGACCATCGCAAGGTGGTGCTGCGCCGCCGTTCCGAGCATCGGCTGAAGCAGATCGAGCACCGGCTGGAGGTGCTCGACGGCTTCCTGATCGCCTATCTCAACCTCGACGAAGTGATCCGCATCATCCGCAACGAGGACGAGCCGAAACCCGTGCTGATGGAGCGCTTCAAGCTCTCCGATGTGCAGGCCGAGGCGATCCTCAATATGCGCCTCCGCTCCTTGCGCAAGCTCGAAGAGATGGAGATCAAGACCGAGCATTCGAAGCTGTCGGAAGAACGCGCGGGCCTGATGGAGCTGCTGGGCTCGGACGAAAGGCAATGGGACAAGATCTCCGGTGAGATCAAGGACATCAAGAAGCAGTTCGGCAAATCCACACCGCTCGGCAAGCGCATGACCGGAACCGCGGCGCTGCCGAAGATCGACGTTTCCATCGAGGAGGCGCTGATCGAAAAGGAGCCCGTCACCATCGTGCTGTCGGAGAAGGGCTGGATTCGCGCGCTGAAAGGTCACGACGCCGATCTCGAAAAGCTGACATTCAAGACGGACGACAGCCTCAAATACGCCGTCAAGGCGCAGACCACCGATAAGCTCGTGCTGTTCGCGACGAACGGCAAGTTCTACACCCTCGGTGTGAACGAGCTTCCGGGCGGGCGTGGCCAGGGCGAGCCGGTGCGGCTGATGATCGACTTCGAGGAGACCGACGAAATCCTGGAGGGCTTCGTCCACAAGCCCGGCCGCAAGCTGCTCGTCGCCTCCAATATCGGCAACGGCTTCGTCGTGACCGAGGACGAGGTCGTCGCGCAGACCCGCAAAGGCAAGCAGATTTTGAACCTGGGCGAGGGCGAGCGGGCGGCGCTGTGCCGGGCGGCCGAAGGCGATAGCGTCGCGGTGCTCGGCGACAACCGGCGCTTGCTGATCTTCCCGCTGGCCGAGGTGAACGAGATGACGCGCGGGCGCGGCGTGCGCCTGCAGAAGTACAGGGAGGGCGGCCTTGCGGACGTGCAGGTGTTCGATAGCGCGGGGGGATTACGCGTTGGCGACGCCTCGGGCCGCGTCCGCACCTTAAGCGAAATCGCGGACTACCGCGGCGCGCGCGCGCAAGCCGGCAGCGCCGGACTGAGGGGCTTGCCCAAGCACAACCGCTTTGGCGTGACAGGTTTCGAGGAAGCTTAGAGTGCGTCCGGAAAAGTGCAAAGCAGTTTTCCGGACGCACGGCAAGACAACGATCTAGAGTCGGCTTTTGATTCCATCAAAAGCGGCGCTCTAAAGTCCCCGATAGGGGATCGGTAAACCCCACGCCTCTAGGCGAAATTGGGTTCGTTCGGCAGAAATGCCGGTTTACATAAGTAAGTAATATAGCCGGCTTCATGTCATGGCCGGCCAATCCGGCTTTCAGCCGTAACCGGAAGCCACCGGCTTTAGCCGGTGGAGGATTCACCCTAAAAACGGCAGTTGAGCTTATTCCGGGCCGGAAAATTTGAGCTGGAACAACGTGCCTTGCGTTTTTATGGTGCCACCTTCCGGGTGAAGCATAGTTTGTCATGGCCGGGCTTCGACCCGGCCAT
>JBKQNN010000189.1:0-15093 GCA_052145975.1 Rhodomicrobium sp.
CCAAAATGATTGAACGGCCCCAAGTCTAGGGAGGAAACGCCCAAGGAGGGCAGCGATACGCGCAAAATCGCGTACCGCATTGCACCAATATATATTGCAGCGCACAATTTTCAAGGGCAATCGCTCCTGCCGCATCCGGAGCCCGGCGCTAAGCGCTAATTTTTGGCCGCCAGCGCTCGCTTTCGCGGAACGGGGTGGTTTGTTTATCGAACGCCAGCCGGATATAAATCGCCGGTCAGCGATGCCGACTCCCAGGGTGTCTGTCCGCCGCGCGTTTTTTCGCCAACCGCGGTGCGCACCTTCTTGAACACCTCTTCGAACTTCAGTCCCTGCTCGGCTATCGCCCGCGCCAGCGCCGTGGTGTAGGGGCTGTTATCGCCCGCGGGCCCCTCCGGCGCCACCGTTCCGGGCGAGGCGGAGAACGCGATCAGACTGCCGCCCGGCGCTTCCACTTTTGCAAGTCCGCCACCAGCACCGCGCGCAAAGCCGAAGGGACTAACGCGGCAAGCGTCCAGCACCACGATGAAAGCCCGCGTCTCGGTATTCTGCAGCACGGTCATCATCGTAGCCAGGCTCACCGCATCGATATCGACGCCGGCCTCGCTCTCGATCTGTTCGTCCACGGGGACGAGGTAATTCTGTCCGTTTACTTGCACGCCGTAGCCTGCATAGTAGACGAAGGCCACAGCGTCCTTCCCGCGTTCGCGCACCGTGTCCGCAAAGTCCAGCAATGCTTGCTTCATCTTGCGCTGACCGACGTCGTAGAAGTCGAAAACCTCGAAGCCGGCCGCTTTTAGCGTTTCAGCCATCAGCCGCGCGTCCTTCGCAGGGCTGGCCAGCGAAGACTGCCGGTAAGTGGAATTTCCGATAACGAGCGCGACCTTGTTGTTCGCCGTCTCCGCAGAGACGGGACCTGCCAGTAGCAAAATAACAAGGGAAGCTAAGGCGCGGACAAATCCCATGCTGGACCCCTCTGGACCGGCTGCAGACCCGCGTGACTATAGGGATGTAGGTAATTTTGGCAAGCTACCTTAAGTTTTACTTTAACTAATTTTGTCCAAACACCTCGCCGCCAGTTTATGCCGGCTGCCGGGCCAAGAGTGCGATGTAGAACCCGTCGGTGCCATGCTTGGCTGGGGTCAGGAGCAGGCCCGGCTTACCTGCGCGGAGCCGGTTCTCAATGGGTCGCGAAAGCGCGCCCGCAGCACGCGCGGTCACGTCGAGCGGCGTGAAGCCGGCGCCGGTTTCGAAGAAGTCTTCGATCTGCCGATCGTTTTCCTGCGGCAACAGCGAGCAGGTAACGTAGGCCAGAATGCCGCCCGGCTTTACCAGCGGCGCCGCGGTGGCCAAGAGCGCGCGCTGCTGCGCCTGCCGCTCAAGGAGCTGCACCGGGGTAAGCCGCCATTTCGCATCCGGCCGCCGCCGCCAAACGCCGGTCCCGCTGCAGGGCGCATCGATGAGAACGAGGTCCATCCGGCCTTCGAACCCGGCGAGCGTATCGGCATCTCCCGGTGGAAGCGTCTGCACATTCCGCGCGCCCGTCCGTTTCAGCCGCTCGAAAATAGGCCGGAACCGGATCGGGTCCGCGTCGTAGGCGTAGATTTGCCCGGTGTTCTGCATCTGCGCGGCCAGGGCCAACGTTTTGCCGCCAGCGCCGGCGCAGATATCGGCGACCTGCATGCGCGGCCCGGCGCCAGCGAGCAGCGCCGCGATTTGGCTGCCCTCGTCCTGGACCTCGAACCAGCCGCGGCCATGGCCAAGTTCGGCTTCCACATTCGGGCTGCGCGCGCCGCCTTCACGCGGGGGAAGCCGCACGCCAAGCGGCGAATAAGGCGTTTCCGCCGCGCCATGGCGCTCGAGCGCTTTTAAGACCTTCTGGCGTGTTGCCTTCAAAGTGTTGACGCGCAGATCCGTGGGCGCACGCTGCGTCAGCGCCTGGCCCTCGTGGACTGCATCCTCGCCGAAAGCGGCGGCAAAGGACTCCTGCAGCCATTCGGGATAATCGCCCTGCACCCAAGGCGGCGCACCGGAAAGGTCAGCGTTCGCAAGCCCTTTCTCCTCGGCGGGCGTGAGCGGTTCGGGGCAGAACCGCTCGCCTGAGCAAAGGGCCGCAATTTCAGCGGGTGCCATGTCCCACGAATGGCGCAGCGCCGCAAGCGCGATCGAGCGCGGCCCCTCGCTATCCATGAGGTACGACAAGGATCGCTCGCGGCGCAGGCTGTCGAAGACGAGGTTGCCGATCCAAGCGCGATCCGCCGAGCCCGCGAAGCGGTGCGCGCGCCCCCAGTCCGCAAGCGCTACCGAGGCCGCGCGCCCGCGCGAGCTAATCTCGCCAAGAACCTCGATGGCCGCTTGAAGCCTCGCGCCGGGCTGCATTTCTAAACCGAGCCCCTGCTTGTTGGAGCGGCTTGGTTGGGAATGGCCCCGCTGCGAAGGATCGCAGCCTTCCCCCTCTCCCCTTGGGGAGAGGGCTGGGGTGAGGGGGTCTTCTTCTTCGCCAGCTCGCTTGCGATGGTCTCAAGGACGCCTTCCAGGTTCTGAAGGACATCGTTGTTCCAGAACCTCAGGACACGGTAGCCGCTCTGTTCGAAATACTTGGTTCGAACCTCATCCGCCTCTGCCTGCACAGCGTGCTGGCCACCATCGGCTTCGACGATGAGGCCTGCTTCGATGCAAACGAAGTCTGCGATGTAAGGGCCGAACGGTATCTGCCGCTTGAACTTAAAGCCATTTACTTGGCGATTTCGCAATGCGCACCAGAGACGGCTTTCCGAATCCGTGGTTTGGCTCCGTAGCTTGCGCGCTGTTCTTGTAAGTCCGATCTTCATGAAGAAGACCCCCTCACCCCACCCCTCTCCCCAAGGGGAGAGGGAGCAGACTGCGACGCTTTTCCCGGCGGAGAGGATAATTCTGGCGTCCCTTCTCCCCTTGGGGAGAAGGACAGGATGAGGGGGGACTTCCCCACGCTCTTTGCGTTCCTGTACAAACTGGACACACTAGAACCCGGCGCTGTTAGCTGTTGTGCGTCGGATAGTTCGGCGACTCGCGGGTGATCGTGACGTCGTGCGTGTGGCTTTCGCGAAGGCCGGCGTTCGTGATCCGGATGAATTCGGCCTTCTCATGCAGCTCCGCAATGGTGTGCGACCCCGTGTAGCCCATCGCCGCGCGCAGGCCGCCCACGAGCTGATGCAGTACGCCGGAGACCGGGCCTTTGTAAGGCACCTGACCCTCGACGCCTTCCGGCACGAGCTTGAGCGGGTCGGCGACCTCGCCCTGAAAATAGCGGTCCGCGGAGCCGCGCGCCATCGCGGCGAGCGAGCCCATGCCGCGATAGGTTTTGTAGGAGCGGCCCTGATATAGGTAAACCTCGCCGGGGCTCTCGTCGGTGCCCGCCAGCAGCGAGCCGATCATGACGCAGGACGCGCCGCCGGCAATCGCCTTGGCGATGTCGCCCGAATATTTGACGCCGCCATCGGCGATGACGGGCACGCCTTGGCCCGAAGCGGCCTCCGCTGCCTCGGTCACGGCGGTGAGTTGAGGCACGCCGATGCCCGCCACGACGCGGGTTGTGCAGATCGAGCCTGGCCCAATCCCGACCTTCACGGCGTCGGCGCCGGCATCGATGAGCGCCTTCGTCCCGTCCGCAGTTGCGACATTGCCCGCGATCACTTGAACCAGGTTGGATGCGCGCTTGATGCGCCGCACGGCTTCGAGCACGCGCTGGGAATGGCCGTGCGCGGTATCGACCACTATCAGGTCCACGCCCGCGTCGATGAGATGCTCGCTGCGCCGGAAACCGTCGTTGCCGACGGAGGTTGCCGCGGCCACGCGCAGCCGGCCCTGCTCGTCCTTGCAGGCAAGCGGGTGCTGCGCCGCCTTCTCGATATCCTTGACCGTGATGAGGCCCACGCATGCGTAGTCCTCGTCGACCACCACAAGCTTTTCGATCCGGTATTTATGCAGAAGCAGCTTCGCCTCCTCGCGGTCGATGTTCTCGCGGACCGTGATGAGGTTTTCCTTGGTCATCAGCTCGAAGACAGGCTGGCTGTGATTGGTCGCAAAGCGCACGTCGCGGTTGGTCAGGATGCCCACGAGCCTGCCCTGTCCGCCGGCCGCCGCCTGCTCGACCACGGGAATCCCTGAGATCTTGTGGAATTTCATAAGCGCCAGCGCATCCTTGAGCGTGGCGCCGGGCGCAATCGTCACCGGGTTGACGACCATGCCGGATTCGAACTTCTTGACCTTCTGGACATGTTGCGCCTGCACCTCGGGCTCAAGGTTGCGATGGATCACGCCGATGCCGCCCGCCTGCGCCATGGCGATCGCCAGCGGGCCTTCCGTGACGGTATCCATGGCGGCGGAGATAATCGGAATGTTCAGCCGTATGCTTTTTGTGAGGTTCGTGGTGACGTCCACCTCGGAGGGCAGCACATCCGAAAGGCTGGGCTGCAAAAGCACATCGTCGAAGGTAAGCCCCGTCTTTTGCCGGATGATGGCCATTTCGAATTCCCTTGGGAGTGGCGGATTTTCTGGGGGTGTAACATCCCTTTCCCAATCTGTAAAATGTGGCTTGGGCGTTATCCTGTCTAGCCTTGGCCCGGGGGCGCTTTCCCAAGCTTCCCCGCTCCGGTTTCCAGCGGGAGAGCCGGCAGCGGCGAGAACCCGGTTTTCGCTGAAACCCTGAAAGCCCCCCTCCGTAAGTTGTGCGCAGCTCAAACTATCAGGGCGCTTGCTTTCGGAGGGCGCCCGCATTGCGGGTGGAAGGGCAGTGTATTTTATGGTTGAGGCCGTAAGGTGGTCATCCGGTTTGGGCGACCGGCCGCATTCCAAGACGAACCTCTCGGATTCTGGCGAAGGCCGAATATCATGGTCGAAGACGTAGTGCAGGAAGCCCGCGGGCCACTCCCATTCCCCTAGCCGAAGTCCTTCGTGTCCGTTCACTTCGCTGCATATCCGGCAGCGCGAAAATCCGCGATACGCGATCTTCTCAGCGTCCTTTTCAACCCGATTCAAGCAGTCTACGAACGCCACTCGACCGGCCCAATTTGGTTCCGGCTTCGGCCACGGCAATTCGCTCTCTTCCTCAAACGACGCTCGCCAGTGCCCTTCGTACCTAGCATAGCCTGCCTCAAAGGCCCCTTCCGTCCATTTTGTTGCGGGAACCCAAAAGCGCCAGATATCGTCCGGCAAGATGGCAGCGGCGAACTTCATCGTGCTGGCTTCGCGCTCTGCCTCATAAGTGTGTACGTGGTATTGCCGCGACGGGTCTCTTGGATCGGGAACGACGATGTCAGCTTCTCTCAACCTGATCCAAGGAACACTCCACGGGTTCCAACCATCAATTGAGACGGCCCGAATTTCCTCTCGGTTACGGCCTTGAGGGCATTCACCGAGCAATCGCCATATGGACATCGTTGGCTCCGATCCTGCTCTTTTCGAGGGGGCAACTGGAGTTGCTCACTGTCCTCATCAATTGGCAATGCTAAGCAGCATGGGATTGCTAGAACTATAATGGTTTTCTGAAGATTTGGGACCCCTGCTTATGGCCCGCAGCGGCCTGACGTGCTTGCCGCCAAGCGCTGGGTTTTAACCGCCAGCAAACAGGCCGGGACGCCGCATGCGCCTCGTGCAACTTTTCGCCGCTGGCCGGCGGCCGGACCTCAGGTTACGGTAGGCAGGGTTGCGCATTTTAGGGGTTAGGCATGGAGCTGTTCGAACTCACCGGTGATTTGATGCTGGCCGGCCAGATTGGCCCCGATACGCTTCCGCTGCTGGCGGAGCAGGGCATTCGCGGCATCGTCTGCAACCGCTTCGACGGCGAGGAACCGGGCCAGCCCGATTTCCCTTCGGTTGAACGGGCCGCGGCGACGCGCGGAATAAAAGCGGTTTACCTGCCGGTGCTTCAGCCGCCGCAGCCGATTTCGGATGCCGAGGCTTTTGCTTTCGGAGACGTGCTTGAGACGCTGCCAAAGCCAACGCTTGCCTATTGCCGCACGGGCTCGCGCTCCGTGATATTATGGGGGTTGAGCGAGGCCAGGAAGCGGCCGTTCAAGGAGATCGTGCTGGCGGCGTTGGGCGCGGGCTACGACCTAACGGGGTGGGTGCCGCGGTTTCAGCAGCTCTATAGGCCGCCGTCATGACGCCAAATGCTTGGCGTCATCCCGGAAATGCCGGAGGCATTATCCGGGATCGTCATAAATGCCGGCGTCTGTTAGGATCCCGGATAGGCACAAGCGCCTTCCGGGATGACGGATGGGGATTGATATGACGTCTATGGCTCCAGATTTCGACGAAGCATTCCGGGCGAAATTCGCGGAGCTTTTGGTGTGGCGGCGCGATGTCCGCCATTTTCTCACTGAGCCGCTTCCCGAAGGCTGCATCGAGCGTCTGTTAGGGCTGGCGTGCCTTGCTCCTTCGGTGGGGCTCTCGGAGCCGTGGCGTTTCGTGCTCGTAGACGATCCGGACAAGCGCAAGGCCGTGCGCGGCAATTTCCTGGCCGCAAACGCGCAAGCCTTTGCCTGCTACGATGGCGAGCGCGCCAAAATCTATGCGCAGCTCAAGCTTGCCGGACTGGACGACGCGCCGGTGCAGCTTGCGGTTTTCGCCGACCCGGATCCGGAGCAGGGCGCGGGGCTTGGCCGCCGCACTATGCCCGAGACCGTGGCCTACTCCACCGTGACCGCGATCCACACGCTTTGGCTTGCGGCGCGGGCCGAAGGCATCGGCATGGGCTGGGTGTCCATTCTCGACCCGGTGCCGCTCAACTGCGACCTCGGCGTGCCCCTCGATTGGCGCTTCATCGGCTATTTCTGCATAGGGTATCCGGCGGCGGCGCGGGATACCCCCGAGCTTGAGCAGATGCACTGGGAGAAACGCGCCGATCCCGCCTCGCTGATCTTCCGCCGCTAATGTCCCGTGTCCGAATGCCGCCATCTATGGACGCCGCCGGCTTGTCAATACTGAAAACGGCCGCCCTTTTCAACGGAATGCCGGCTGAAGACGTGCGCACCTTGATCGGCAATCAAAACCCGCGCGTTTACGAGAAAGGCGTTCTGCTGTTCCGGCAGGGCGAGCCCGCCACGGCGTTCTTCGTCATCGTTAGCGGCTGGGTGAAGCTCTACCGCATCACGCCAGACGGCCTTGAGGTCGTGCTGCACGTTTTCACGAAAGGCGAAACCTTTGCGGAAGCGGCGATGTTTTTGGGCGGCGGCTATCCGGCATGCGCGGAAACCGTCACGCCAGCGCGCTTGCTGCGCATCGAGGCAGCGGTCTTCAGGGCGCGCATTCAGGAGCGGCCGGAGCTGGCCCTGTGTATGCTGGCGTCGGCATCGCGCCAATTGAAATTGCTGATCGGGCAGATAGAGCAGATCAAGGTCCGCTCGGCGCCGCAGCGCATCGCGGAGTTCATTATCGGGCTTGCCCCTGAGAGAGCTGGCGGGCCGGTTCAAATCGAGTTTCCCTTCGAGAAGAATTTGCTCGCCAACAGGCTCGGCATGAAGCCGGAATCCTTCTCCCGGGCACTTTCCAAGCTGAGACGGTATGGGGTGACGGTTGAGAAGGAGGCCGTGGCGATTGCCGACCTCGGCAGGCTGCGGGAGTTCGCCGGTTATGGCGATTAGACGCGAGGAAGATTAGCGCCGGTTAACCGAAGTCAAGACCGCTCGCGGCGACGCGTGGCAGTATCTGGCCATTCGCTCATCCGAGAGGTGTCCGGTCATGGCTTCGCCCTTCGTCGTACTCGGCGTGTCCCTCATGGACAGGGATCACGCGCATATGGAAATGCTGCTGCAGCGGGCGGCGGGCGCGGACGGCGCGGCTCTGCCTGAATTACTGACGGAGATTGAAGCCGAGACGCGGGCCCATTTCAGCCGGGAAGAGGAACTCATGCAATCTGCCGGCGTCCCTGTGCTTCAGTGCCACATCGCGCAGCACGCGAATTTTCTTTTCGAATTCGATCGCGCCCGCCGGGCCGCCGCGCTAGACGATATGCCGGGCCTTCGCCATTTCCTGTGCTCGGAACTGCCCGATCTTTACCGCGCCCACGTCGATACCGTTGACCGGGTGACGTCCGGATTCCTTCGGGGACAGCCGGGCACTTAAGCAAGCGCAATGCGCGCGAATGGACGCGCCCTAGCCCGGCAATCTCCATTTTTTAGAGGTACATCCGGAACGCGCGCAACCATCTCGTGACAGCTACAAGCTGGGTGGCATGACGCTTAGTCTTAAGCGCTAGCCGGCTTCGCGGCTTCCCGCGCCATGTCGAATAGCTCTCTCTAATTGGATACCAGCATCCGCCCTCAAGCTCATAGTTTAAGGCCGCGTGCCTCTTGCACTGGCTGCCCCAATGCCGGGATAGAACCATGTGCTTGCCCGACGCCGCATCGCGAACATAGATCCGGTCGTTCCTGAAATTGTCGTTGCCCCAACTTACGTGTTCGATCCGGTAAGTGGCCTGAGTGGCCTGAGCGCCGGCGCTAGATGCTATAACGCAGGCTGCGGCGATGCCGGCTGCCGCGATTTCTCTTATCATTTGCAACGCCTATGGATCGACGGTTGTTTCGAGTTCTTGCCACTTCGGGCCACCAATCGTTTGCACTATTATGGTTGCTACAAAGTTAAGGCCTCGCTCAAATAGAACCGCGCCGTACGACGCAGTTCTTTCATACCAGATCCGCTTGACTGCTTCTCAAAGACCCCCCTCACTCTGTCTCTCTCCCCAAGGGGAGAGAGGACCCTATAACTTCTGCCGCGGATAATTCAGGCGTCCCTTCTCCCCTTGGGGAGAAGGACAGGATGAGGGGGGGCTTTGAGAAGCAGTCAAGCGGATCTGGTATCACACGGCTCAAGCCGCGCAAGACATCACCAAGGTCACGCTAGTACGCCTGAGAGCGTGCGGCAAATGGGGGGCGAACTTACCTCCGGCTGCGCTAGGCCCTTGGCTGGGGCAAGCTCCCGGCGCTGATTTTCTCATCCGACTTGATATAGGCGCGGGCGAGCTGCTGCTTTTGCGTCGCGCTCAAGCCTTTCGCCTTGTTGAGCCAGTCATAGGTCGAGAACGACTTCAAGAGATCGAACATCCACCGCCGGTCCTGGGGCGATGCATCGAGGCAAGCAGCGAAAAGGCTCTGGAGGTTGTAATATTTCAGCGCGCTATAGGCGACGGTCTTGCACTCGCCGCGCAGGCATTTCGACAACTTCGCGTGCCGGTCCTCTGCGATCTCCTTTATCGCCTGCTCCTGTTCGCGCGAGGGCATGTTGATACCGGCATTCCAGTTCAGCGGCTCAACCAGATCCACCTGATTGAGCCCGATCACCACATGGGGAAGCACATCGGCAAGACGCATGAGATATTGCTGATCGAGCGCGAGCGCCCGGTTGCGGGCGGTGGCAATCCACAGCACGATGTCGCATCTTTTGTCCTTGAGGTGATGCCGGTAGCGGCCGAGATAATTCTCATCGAGGCTCACATCCTCGCCGAGCCCAGGCGCGTCGAGCACGCGCAGCGCGCATTTGATCGCGGCGCCCTCCATCCGCTGGCTGACGATCTCGAAAGTGTCCGTGCGGAAGCGGTGCGTGCCGCGCGTGGTCGCCGAGACGCGCTTATTGGTGCCGAACATCGCGTTGATCGTGCTGGATTTGCCCGCGCCCGAAAGGCCGATCACGCAAATGGTGGGCGGCTGCCGGTCGAATTCCTCCTGCACCGCCTTGACAATGAGATCTAGAGGCTTAGGCGCCGGGCCGCTCATAGGCCGAGAGCCCTCCGCAGGAGTTCGAGAAAGGCAGGGCCGTATACTGCGATGGTTTCCATCAGCGTGGTTTGCTGCAGGGCTGGATGCTTGCTCACCCAAACTTTGAGGCTTTCGACCGAACTTAGCCGCGCCTTCTGGGCCTGCTCCTCCTCCCCTTTGAGCTGCTCGACGAGCCGCTCGAAATCGGCTTGCGGCAGTTCCCCGGGAAGTTGGTCTTCGTGCAGATCGGACATGGCTTTACCCCACGCTATTGGCTCTATTAGATGAATAGCATGCGCGCAGCCACACCGCCAACGCTTCCTGTTTGGTGGTGGCGCGGGCTCTAGATCGAATTCGCGGCCGGGAACATCCCGCCAAGCGATGACGGCCGAGGGCGCATCGATTGGCGTCATCGCGTGTGCGCTGCGGCTTAAAATAACGCTACGCAGACACGGAATCTCAAAAGACTCCGGCGCTCCTAACGATCCCGGATAACGCCCTGGCGTTTCCGGGATAAGGGCCGAGACCGCTTAGTTGGTGACGAAGCAAGCCTTGTCGCCGCCCACGCCCTTTATTTTGGTGCACAGCTCCATGGCTTCTTGCTTCGTGCCCAGCGGGCCGGCAACAGCCCGGTAGGTAATGCCCTTGGCGCCGAGATCGGCGATCTTCGCCTGAATCTGCACATCTCCGAGCACGGACTTATACTTTTCCGTGAGCGCCGGTATGTCCCTTTGAATAGCCCTCTCATCGGGCGCGGACTTCAACGATACGTAGAACCCGCCTGCCGCTGCGGGTATGGCCGCTGCCGGCTCGGCCGCCGGTGCGCGGGATGCCGTCCGGATAGGTGCGGCCTTGCCTGCAGCAGGCGCTGTCGCGGCAGCCGATTGCGGTTGCGCCGGAAAATTCAAAGGCGCGGCCTTAAAGGGCGCGGCAGCCGGCTGGCTCCCAGGCGCCGGCGCGGCGGCGTTGCCGAAGGGATATGGAAGCCCGTTGTCCACACTGACAATACTCGGGGTGATTACAGGCCGGGCATCGACCCGGGTGCCATCGGGGCGGTAGGCCTCGCTGCGCACTACGGTCGGCTGCTCGGTTCCTGGACGCCCGCCAGCAGCGTCACTGGTGCCTGTAGCCCTCCTCAGAGCTTCGTCAATGCGTTGCTCAAGAGAACTGCCACCGGGCGCAGGCGCAGGTGCGGCGGCGAACGCCTGGGGTGCGATGGCAGCCGCGGCGACGGGTGCGGATGCAACCTGGGTGCGGCCATCGGATGTCAAGCGGTCGTAGATCGCCTTCTCGCCGTGAGGATATTGTCTGCCGCCGGGTTTGTCGGGGACTTCCTTCGACGGGGTCCGGTCGGCGTGGATCAATGGGGTGGCTGTTTCCCCCTTCTCGCCGGAAAGCATTTTGTAGCCATAGGCGCCGCCAACGACCACGGTTGCCGCGCCCAAGAGCAGCGCAGCGAACAGCTTTTTGCGGCCGCCTTTTTGCGGAGCCCCGTAATCCTCACCGTCGAAATCCTCGTCGGGGAATTCTTCATCGAAGTCGTCGCCATGAGCCGCAAGCGGAGGATGGCCGCTTCTCATCTCATCGCCGGGATAGTGATCTTCGGCGGCATTCCAGTCTTCCCCGGCGGGAAATTGCGGCTCGAAACCGCCGCGCTGATAACTCTCGTGCTGCACGGGAGGCTGGTCGTATGCGGCCGGGCTGTAATGCTGCTGCGGATATCCGCGGTCAAGCGCGGGCTGCTGAGTCAAAGGCGGGGCGCTTCGCTGAGGCTGCTCGTCGGCGTAATAACGCGGAGCGCTGCTTTCCTGAGGGATGCGCGGGGCGAAGGGCCGCTCGTCTTCGCGCGGCTGCAAAGGTGGCCGGAGAACGGGATCGTAAGGTTCCGGGCGATAGCCGGACCCAGCTCCATAGGGGTTTTGCTCGTAGCTTTGAGCGGACGGGTCGCGTCCGAAAAGCTCGCCGCCAGTGCCGCCATAAGGCGTATGCTGGGGACCGGCATCGTAGGGCGACGGCGGCGGAGCGTATGGCGATGCGGGCTCCACGTAGGAGCGCGGCGGATCGTACCGCGGCGCGGGCTCTTGATAGTATCCCAGTGGAGGCTCCGGCGCGCGGGGCGCCTGCGGCACGGGTTCCTGATAGTATCCTTGCGGGGGCTCCGGCGCGCGGGGCGCCTGCGGGGCGGGCTCCGGATAGTATCCTTGCGGGACCTGCGGAGCGTCGTAAGAGCGGCTCGGTTGTGCCAGCGGCGGCGGCTCCTGACGGGGCGGAGAATAGGGCTGCTGCTGCGAGTAGGATTGCCTCGAAAACCCGGAATAGGCCGCGTTCTGTGGCTGGGCGTCTCGCGGTTTTTGGTTGGGGGACTGGTTTCCGCTACGGTTGGCAGCCCGCCAATCAGGTTCTGCCTGATCAGCACGGCGTCCGCGGCGCGATGCCGAATCGTCGTTCGAAGACATCGAAAACTTTCCCTCCATAGGCGACGTAACGGGACCGGGCGAGCTAACGCATTTCAGAAATTGCTTCTACGCCAAGTAAATTTAGACACGACCGCAAAATCTGAGCCATTGCTGAAATGAGGGCGAGTCGCGCCTCGGTGATGTCCCAGCGTGCTTCGACCATGAACCGCAATTGTGGCGACTCTTTGCCTCGCGTCCAAAGGCTGTGGAATACAGCGGCAAGGTCATGTGCATAAAAAGCTATTCTGTGCGGCTCATGTGCTTGCGCTGCCCCCTCGGCAGTTCGGGGAAACTGTGCGATTTTCTTGATAAGCGCAAGTTCAGCCTCGTCGGAAAGCAAGTTTAGCTTCGCGCGGGCAAGAGAACAGGGAGAAAGATCGAGATCGGGAAAGCCTTCCCGCGCCTTGGATAATACCGAACAAGCCCGCGCATGCGCATACTGCACGTAAAATACTGGGTTCTCGTTCGATTGCTCGACTACTTTCTCAAGATCGAAATCGAGCTGCGCGTCGTTCTTGCGGTAGAGCATCATAAAGCGGACAGGCCCCGGCCCCACCTCCTCGACAAGATCGCGCGCGGTGATGAAGGAGCCCGCGCGTTTCGACATCTTGAAAGGCTGGCCGCCCTTAAAGAGCCGGACAATTTGACACAGTTTGACATCGATGTCTGCCTCGCCCCCTGAGAGCGCTTTCACCGCCGCCGAGAGCCGCTTCACATAGCCGCCGTGATCGGCGCCAAGCACGATGATCATGTGCTTGAACCCGCGCTGATATTTATTGCGGTGATAGGCGATATCCGGCGCAAAGTAGGCATAGGAGCCGTTCGATTTCAGCAGCGGGCGGTCCTCGTCGTCGCCGAATTTCGTGGAGCGGAACAGCGTTTGCTCGCGGTCCTCCCAATCCTCTGGCGCCTTGCCCTTCGGCGGCGGGAGGCGGCCCACATAGACAAGGCCCTTGGAGCGCAATTCCTCAATGGCTTCGTGCACCTGATCGGTCTCGCCTTCGAACAGCGAGCGCTCCGAGAAAAACACCTCGTGCGTGATCCCGAGTGCGGCGAGATCGTCGCGGATGAGGTCCATCATCATGGACACGGCCTTGGCGCGCACTTTGGGAAGCCACGTCGATTCCTTCATGCGCAAGAGCCGCTTGCCGTATTCCTTGACCAGGGCTTCTCCCACCGGCTTCAAGTATTCGCCCGGATAAAGGCCCTCGGGAATCTCGCCGATGTCCTCGCCCAGGGCCTCGCGATAGCGCAGGAATGCCGAACGCGCCAGCACGTCGACCTGGCCGCCGCCATCGTTGATGTAATATTCGCGCGATGCCTTATAGCCAACGAAATCGAGCAGATTTGCCAGCGCGTCGCCGAAGACTGCACCGCGCGTATGGCCAACGTGGATGGGGCCGGTCGGATTTGCGGAGACGTATTCGACATTCACGGCTTCGCCTGCGCCAATATTGCTACGGCCGTAATTTTTGCCTTGCTCAAGCGCGGTGCGCAAGACGGCGGGCCAGAATTCGAGCCTTAAGGTTAAGTTTATAAACCCCGGGCCAGCCACTTCTGCCTTTGCCACATCGCCGCTCTGCGCGAGCTTATCCGCGATCCGCGCGGCAAGCTCCTTCGGGTTCAGGCCCGCGGGTTTGGCAAGCACCATGGCGGCATTGGTGGCGATGTCGCCATGCGCTGCTTCTCGCGGCGGTTCCACCACGAAGCCGGTCATTTTCACGTCGCCGGGCAGCCCCCCTTCGGCGCGCAATTGCTCAAGGATGCCGCGAATGCGGTCTTCAAAAATCGCAAAGATGTTCATGGCTTTGTAATAGGCGTTCCGGCACATTGACGCAATGGCCGGCGGGCTCAAATCCAGGCTTTTGGAACCCCGCCGGGCCCGGCTTCTTTTCGATCTGGAAGCCCGGAGCAATGCAAGTGTCGGATCCGCGCGGAGCCCGCCAAATAATATGCGGCCTTTCGTTGCGGGAAATAGCCGCCGGGCACCCGAAAGCGCTTGCGGGCGGCGGACCGGTGGCTTAGCCAGGTGAAATTGCGGCGGACTCGGTTTGGGTGTGGACTAAATTCCGCCGCCCTCGAATTTCAGGAAATAGAAAGATGCTAAATCGGTGGCGGCGCATCGCCGCTTTTGTCTTGGCCTGTGCGGTGTTTCAACCGCTGCTTGTAAGCGGGGCCGCGGCCGAACCCTACACGGCGGAAGAGATGCATTCGGAATGCCAGGCGCTGCTTGCCTCCGCCAAGGCAACCTCCAGCCCGGACGCGGTCGAGCTTGAGAACACCTTCTCGACAGGCGTGTGCTGGGGCGCCTTTCTGAGCATCCAGCAGCTCATTACCCTGAAGGTGGACGGCGCGAGGACTCCGATGTTCCACACCTGCGTTCCCGAGGACGCCACCCTCGTTCAAATCATTCAACTTTTCGATGCTTATGCCAAAGTTCATCCCGAACGGGAAGGCGAACCCTTCACGGTCGTAGCTCTCGCGGCCTTGCACGAAGCCTTTCGATGCGGCGGCGGGAAAAAGAACCCTGGCCGCTGACGAGCGCATCGCACCGCTTCCGGCACCTTCGTGGGACACCCGCCGCAGGTGGCAAGGGAGCCGCGGCCGGCATTAACCTTTCTTGGTTTGTAGAATGTTAATTTCAACCGCTCATTAATACTAATATACCCCCTTTTTTATATTTAACGGGTATTTTGAATCGCAGGAATTGAGGCAAAAACGCGAAAAGATTCGCAGAAAAGACGGCGGCGGAAATTGCCGGCCGTGCGCATTAACCATCCCGAATTTAGTGCGCCACGATGGCGCGGATTACCAGTGGAGGAAGGTTCCACCCGGAGAGTAGTTGGTTAGCTCCGGTAGCTGACGGGCGGCTTGGGCGGGTAACTGGCCAGGCCGAAGCCCTGTGACAA
>JBKQNN010000190.1:0-8412 GCA_052145975.1 Rhodomicrobium sp.
GCCCGGTAGGCCGCCCCTTCCAAATCGTCGTATTGGCCCGACTTGAGCGACCAGAGGAATGCGGCAAGGCCCAAGCCACCCAAAAGCAGGGCCATCGGAATGAGCCAAGCAAGTGAGGTCATTGTGCTAACTCCAACTTCGCCGTCCGCAAGCGCAGCGCATTTACCGTGACGACGATAGACGATGTCGACATGGCGATGGCGGCGATCAAGGGCGTTACCATACCAGCCATCGCGAGCGGAATGAAGAGCAGATTGTAGCCTGCGGCAATAGCGAAGTTCTGGAAGGCCATGGTGCGGGTCTGCCGGGCCGTCGCCAAGAGTTCGACAACCGGCATGAGTTTGGCGCCCTGGAATACCGCGTCGGAGGCGGTTTGGCTCACATCCGCGGCCGTCGATGGCGATAAGGAAGCGTGGGCGGCGGCCAAGGCGGGGGCGTCGTTCAAGCCGTCGCCGACCATGAGGACGCGGTGCCCTTGCGCCTTCAGCGCTTCGATCCGCTCGATCTTCTCCTGCGGTTTGAGCGCGGCGTGCCAATCCTCTATGCCCGCGGCAGAAGCGGCGGATCGAACCGCTCCCTCCCTGTCGCCCGACAGCAGCAGAACGCCGTAATGCGCGTCTTTCAGCACCGAGATCGCTTGCGCCGCATCCTCGCGCAGCTTGTCCTCGAACCGGAATGCGGCCGGTTTGGCGCCGGACCGCACATACCAGAGGGAAGCCGAGCCCGCCTGCTCCGGCGGAACGCCGCACCACGACGCGGAGCCAAGCCGCTCTTCGCCAGCGTCCGAGGTGCGCCGGAGACCGGCGCCGGTTGCTTCCTCGATGCCGGAAGCAGCCTGCACACTGCCGAAGCGCTGCTTGGCGGCGGCGGTAACGGCTTGCGCGTAAGGGTGGCGGCTCGATGAGGCAAGCGCCGCCGCCGCCTTCAAATCGGCGTCCCCGACCTCAGCGCCGTTCGCGAGCGATGGCACTCCCGCCGTCAGCGTGCCGGTTTTGTCGAAAACGACGGTGTCCGTGTCGGCGAGCCGCTCCAGGCCGTCCGCCGCTTTCAAGAGGATGCCCCGGTCGAAGAGGCGCGCGGAGGCGGCTACCTGCACGGCAGGGACCGCGAGCGCCAGTGCGCAAGGGCAAGTGATGATGAGAACGGCGATGGCGATAGTGAGCGAATATTCCCAGCCAGCACCCGCGATCATCCAGCCTATGAAGGCCGTTGCCGCGAGCGTATGAACCGCTGGCGCATAGAGCTGCGCGGCGCGGTCGGCAAGGCGGACATAGCGCCCGCGCGCCTGCTCCGCGGTCTCCATCAGCCGCGCGATTTGCGAAAGCAGCGTGTCGGCTTCCGCCGCGCGCGCTTCCATTTCGACGGGCGCGCCGAGATTGACCGAGCCCGCGTAAACGGTGGCGTTCGCTTGCGCTTCGCGGGGCATGGTTTCGCCCGTAATCAGGCTTTCGTCGATGGAGGTTACGCCATGCACGATCACGCCATCGGCAGGGAACCGCTCGCCAGCGGCGACCGCCAGGCGCATTCCAGGCTCGATCAGTCTCGACGGCAGGCGCTCGACGGAGCCGTCGCTTCCGATCGCATAAGCCCATTGGGCTTTAAGGCTGAGAAGGTTTTCCGCGGCGCCACGGGCGCGAACTCTGACTTGCTGATCGAGATAGCGGCCGATGAGCAGGAAGAAAAGCAGCATGACGCCGGCGTCGAAATAGACCGGGCCGCTGCCGCCCTTTATCGTCTGGAACAGGCTCATCGCCGTGGAGAGAACGATGGCAAGCGAGATCGGCACATCCATATTGACGCGCAGGCGCTTGAGCGCCTGCCATGCGGAGCTGAAAAACGGCTGGCCGGCATAGGCCACGGCTGGCACCGCGATAATCGCAGAAATCCAGTGGAATAGCTGTTGCGTTGTATCGCTTGCATCCGATCCGGCCCAGTTCGAAACGGAAAACAGCATGATGTTCATCGCGGCGAAGCCGGCGACGCCAAGCTTCATCAAGAGGCGGCGTCCGGCGTCTTGCGCGGTGTCTATCGCCTCGGGGGCAAGCTCGGCCGCGCGGAACCCGATTGCGCCCAGCGCATCGATAGCCTTTGCGGCGCTGGCATCCTGAGCCTTTTCGAATACGACAGTGGCGCGCTTCGCCGAGAGATTTGCCCTGGCCGAGACGACGCCCGGAACCGCGGCTAGCGCGGTCTCCACCTTACGCATGCAGCCGCCGCAAACCATGTTCTCAACCGCGAGCGTCACGGTCTGTTTGGCGGACGGCATCGCTTCGGGCAGAAACTCGGTAGCGCGGAATCCAATCGCCTCTAGCGCGCCGATGAGCTTCGCAGCGCTGGCGTCCTGCGCTTTGCCGAATACGACGGTGGCGCGCTTTGCCGAGAGGTTTGCCCTGGCCGAGACGACGCCCGGAACCGCGGCTAGTGCGGTCTCAACCTTACGCATGCAGCCGCCGCAAACCATGTTTTCGACAGCGAGCATTACGGTTTCTGAGGCGAGTCGAATCGAGCCGGCCCTGGCTTTACCTGCATGGGTAGAAGAACCGGCTGTACAAGCGCCCCCTTCGACGGAGCTTACATAACCGGTAGAATAGTCTGGGAACGTTTCAGGTCTACTTAACGCGCCTTGGCTGTCCATTATTATTCCTTTACGCGGTAGCGGCAGTATCGATGCCCGCGCACTTTTTCCGCCTTGAACGCCAAATCCAAACTCCGGATGACGGCGTTTTCAAGGACCGCTTCGTACCGGCCCGCATCCCCCATCGTTGTAGATGGGACAACAATCAGCGCTACCCGATGGCAGCCACTCCAGTCAACTCTAAATCGCCATGCTTACGAAGGGGTTACCGTACCATGACCTTGACGCAGAGGTGCGGTGGTCCAATATTGAATAAACCTCGACTATAAGGGAGATTTGCCGCCGGAATAACCGGAATTTAAAGTGCCTGGTCCGATAAGTTGGTAGCAAAAACTGGAGGAGGAAGCGATGAACCGCAGAGATCTTTTAGGAGCAGCCATTGGCGGAGCGTCATTGGCTATTGCAGCGAACAAAGCGCTGGCGGAAGAGCCTGGCAAAATGGAGCACATGGACCACATGGACCACATGGCTCACGCAAACTTGGGGAACGCGAAGCTGAGCGAAGCGGCCAGAAATTGCGTCGCCGCTGGCGATCTATGCATCAGCCATTGCCTTGTCCTGTTTACCATGAACGATACGTCTGTCGCCGCTTGCGCAAAAAGCGTCTACCAGATGAGTGCGATGTGCCAAGCGCTCGCCCGGCTCGCCTCGGCGAGTTCCGAGCACCTGCCCGCACTTGCCAAAGTTGCTCATGAGACTTGCCTGGATTGCGAGAAGGAATGCCGCAAGCACGAAAAAGAGCACGCGATATGCAAAGCTTGCGCTGACAGCTGCGCCACTTGTGCGGATGAATGCAAAAAGGTTATGGCCTGATCCGCAACGGCATCCTCTTGCGGCGCGCGGACGGCAACATCAAGAGCGCAGATCGCCGCCCATTATGGGCGGCGAATAGAAATACATGAATCCCTACGCTTGGAGCGATCGCAGCGCTTCGATGAGAAGGCTCTTCGGTATTACCACGGCGGCTTCGCCGTCGCCGGTTCTTGCCTTAACCGCGGCAGCATCGAGGAGAGAGTCAGCGGCCGACCCCACGATGACGACCGAGTCCTCACCGGCTTCCATGATGGTGGGGCAGCCGCAACCGCAACTACCGCAACGTGTAGCTAAAATCCGAAACTCATCCCGCATGCAAATTTCCTCCAAAGACTGTTGCTAACATATAATTAATATCACACAGTCGGCACCTTTGTAACTCTTCTGAGCACAAAATATTCCGCGCTAAGGTACGCTGGCATATGGCGAGCTTTTTTGGGGCAGCCCCGCCGCCTAAAGCGTGTCTAATGATTTAAATGGCCGGCCTTTCCATAAAGCTATGGTCAAGCACCACCATGGACCGGCATGGATAAGACCCATGACGGCATACATCATCCACATACTGCTTAGAAACCCATATTCGCCGGGCACAGTGCATAGGGGCGCGGACTGATGATATGTTACGTAGGTCATGACAAAGAGAATCGGCGCGGCCAAAAAGCTCATTGGACCTCTTTTGGACAACAAAAGAACTGCGAACGGCGAGCCATTGTATCTTATCGCTGCGCCAGGGTCCAATCTGGCACGCCGCAAACAGGTATGGGATCCGCTCAGCCGACCATCTCCCGTGATCCCGTAAACAAGGCACGAGTTAAAGTTTGGCCTCTGCTATTGGCAGACCTTTAGCGGCTCGTTCTCCGTCCGGCTCAGCCGCCGCGGGGAGTTTCTGTCAGTGTGCGGGTGCAATCCATAGGCGCTCTTTTGCGCGGTAAATTGCAGGCGTTGTGCCTGGGCGGGGCTTTTGCGCCGTGATGGTCAAAATCCAGGCGCCCGCTTGCGGCGATGCGTCAGAAGCCTCATACCGGCCCGCATCCACTTCTTTGAAAGTCAATTTGCGGTCCGCAGTTTCCGAGGCAGGGCGCTCCAGCCAGCCCTCGATGGCAAGGCCTGCCACTGGGGAGCCGCTTGCATCCGCGAAGGTGACGGCAAGCCGCGAGTCAGGCAGAAGCTGCGCCTTGTGGGCCCAATGCAACTCGTCCTGAGCGCGCTGCTCCGCAAGCGTGGCGTTATAGTGCAAGCCTGCTTCGTAGGTGGCACCGCGCTGCTCACCGGAAAGGGTGTGGATCGCGGAATAGGCGAAAAAGCCGTTTACCGCGAAAACGACACTGAAACAGCCCAGCAAGATGAATAGAACGTGCTTCCCCGTAAGGCGTCTTTCCATAGCAACTACGCTCATTGTCCTGGTCCTTTGAAGTTGGTATCGCGCGTCGTCTCGTTCCCGTCAACGGTATCGCGGACGGTGAAGCCGATATTGGCCGAGGCAGGCATCTTGGCGGCCTCCGCGCCGGCGACCGTCACATAGACCTTCACCGCGCGTACGTCATCGGATTTAACCTCGATTGGAGGCTCGCCAGCCTCGACCCCGACATAGGAAAGGGTGGCATCCTTCAAGCCCGTAACGGCGATCGCGAATTTGCGCACGCTATGCTTCTTGTTGAGAATCCGCACGATGTAGCCATTTTGGATGCCGCCGCCGCTCTCCAGCACAAACAGCGGATTGCGGTCAGGCACCACGTTCACATCGAGCACAGTCATGCGCGTTAGGCCGAAAAGCATGACCAGGGCGACCACCGCAAACGCAACCCCGTAGTACATGGTCCGCGGCCGGATCAGCCTGTAAGGAACGCGGTCGCCATGCGTCTCAGCCACGAGATTGCGGTAGCTGTCGTAGGCGATCAGCTTCCGCGGGCGTCCGATCTTGTCCATGATCTCGTCGCAGGCGTCGATGCAAAGCGCGCACTGAATGCATTCGAGCTGCGCGCCATGGCGGATATCGATGCCGGCGGAGCATACGGCCACACACTGCCCGCAGTCGATGCAATCGCCGCGGCCTTCCCAGCTTTGGCCCTTCTTGTGGGGGCCGCGCGGCTCGCCCCTAAAGTTGCGATAGGTGATCAGCAGCGAATCGCCGTCGATCATGGCGCCCTGGATGCGCGGCCACGGGCACATATAGGTGCACATCTGCTCGCGGGCGAGCGCGCCCAGAAGGTAGGTAAAGGCGGTGAAAACGCCAATGAAAGCATAGGCCAGCGGCGGGGCATCGTTGTGCAAAAGCTCGGAAGCAAGCGTGGGCGCATCGCGGAAATAGAAGATCGCGGTGACACCCGTTGAAAGGGCGATCAACGCCCAAGTCAATTGGGTGCCGGCCAGGCGCCACGCCTTGTTGAACGACCACGGCGCTTTGACGAGTTTCAGGCGCGCATTGCGGTCGCCTTGCCAGGCGCGCTCGGCCAGGACCATGAGGTCGGTCCAGACCGTTTGCGGGCAGGCGTAGCCGCACCAGACCCGGCCCGCGAGCGCGGTAACGAGGAACAGCGCGAGTCCGGAAAGCACCAGAATGCCGGTGACGTAATAGAATTCCTGTGCCCAGATTTCGAGCCAAAACAAGTAAAGCCGCTGATGGGCGAAATCGAGGAGGTAGGCTTGATCGGGCAGGCCCGGGCCGCGGTCCAGCCTGATCCACGGCAAGCCATAAAAGATACTGAGCGTCACAATCAAGACCGCCCATTTGATGCTTCGGAACTTGCCGTGAACGAGTTTGGGGTGGACGGGCTCGCGCGCCCTGTAAAACGAACGGTTATCTTGTCGGTTTATGGCCCGCGCATCGACCTGGGTAGCGCCCGGCGTAGTTTCGCGGCCGGGCGGAACGATGGTGTGTACATTTGTCATGGGGCTGCTCCAAGGCTAGGGCGCGGGCCAAAGCGCTTTCGCACCAACATATGCCCAAAACCCTATGTAATCCTGCAAAGCGAAGCCGCAAATGCGTCATATGGCATCGGAAAAGCAGAACTTGAGGCGATGGCCGGGAAGACCCGGCCATCGCGAGGTGTTTTATTGACCGCCGCCGAGCGAGTGCACGTACACGGCGAGCTCTTTGATAGTCGTGGGTTCGAGCTTGCCGGCCCATACGGGCATGACGCCTGCACGGCCATTGGTGATCGTCTTCAAGATGTCGGCCTTGGTGCCGCCCCACTGGAAGATGCCAGCGGTGAGGTTCGCAGAGCCGAGATCCTTGTTGCCCCTGGCATCCTCGCCATGGCAGGCGGTGCAGCCGCCGTCCCCAGCAAAGATGGCCTTGCCGCGCTCAGCCGCCGCCGCGTCGGTCGAGTGCTTCGAGAGCGAGAGCACGTACTCGGCCACATCGTTGATCTGATCGGGCTTCAGCACGCTGGCGCGCTCTGGCATGCCAGCGGTGCTGCCACCGCCGCGGGCCTTATCCGACCCATTGCGGACACCGTACGTAATCGTCTGCTGGATGTCGTCGAGCTTGCCGCCCCAGAGCCAGTTGTCGTCGTTCAGGTTCGCAAAGCCCGGGCCCCCCTGCGCGCCGCTGCCGTGGCAGCCCGCGCAGTTGTTCAGGAAGGCGGCGCGGCCGGCCACCATCGAGAACTTCTGGAGATCGGGATTGGCATTGACCTCCGCGAGGCTATCTTTGGCGATCGCGTCGGTATATTTGCTTTGCGCGGCCTTATCTGCGGCCACGCCAGCCATCGCGGCGGCACGCTCGCTGCCGCCGAGCATGCCATGGGTGTAGTCAGTCAAACCGGGCCAGGCGGGATAAGCCACCCAGAAGCCGATAGCCCAGATGATGCATGCCCAGAACACATAGACCCACCAGCGCGGGAGCGGCGTGTTCAACTCTTTCAGACCGTCCCATTCGTGGCCGGTCGTCTCGACGCCGCTGTGGTGGTCGATATCGCGATTATCGGCCATTGCTGCCTCCAAGGTTCAAATCGTCTCTTTCCAGTGGGATACGGCTGGCCTCTTCGAAGCCCTTCCGGTTGCCTGGCCAAACAACGAAGGCCACTACACCGGCGAAGAGCACAAGAAAGATAATGAGGCCAACCATTCCGAAGATGTACTGCGCTGATTCGTAAGTCATATTTGTCCTCAGCGCAGGTTGGGGCCAGATTCGTCATACTTCGCGAAGTCGACAAGGGTGCCGAGCATCTGAAGATAGGCGATAAGCGCGTCGGCTTCGGTCACTTGACCAGGCTGCTTGCCGTCAAATGTACGAATCACCGCCTTGGGGTAGCGTTTGGCCACGCCGGCAGCGCCAGGGCTGTCCGGATCGGTCTGCGCAACCAAGTCAGCTTGCGCGTTCGCGATCTGCTCGTCCGTATAAGGGACGCCCACGATGCGCAGCGTCTTCATCCGTTCCGCGGCGTCTGTGAAGTAGTCGAGCTTCCGGGACACGATGTGCGGATAGCCCGGCATGACGCTTTCCGGAACCACCGAACGCGGGTTCTGGATATGCGCGACTTGCCAAGCATCGGAGTACTTGCCGCCGACGCGGGCGAGGTCGGGCCCCGTCCGCTTCGATCCCCACTGGAAGGGGTGATCGTACATGCTTTCGGCCGCAAGGCTGTAGTGGCCGTAACGCTCCACCTCGTCCTTGAGGCTGCGGATCATCTGGCTATGGCAGAGATAGCAGCCTTCGCGCTGGTAGATTTCACGCCCAGCGAGTTCGAGAGGCGAGTAGGGACGCATCCCATCCACCTTTTCGATGGTCGAGTTGAGCCAGAAGAGCGGCGCGATCTCGACGAGGCCGCCGATGAGCACAGTAACGAGAATGCCCACCAGCAAGACAAGGGAGTACTTTTCGAATGGTTCATGGAGTTTCATGATTGCCTCCTACTCGGCCGGAAGGGCTTGCGCTCCGCGCAATTCGGGCGCGGCGGCAATCCTGGGTTGATCGGCCACATCCACCGGCTCATCGCCACGGATGGTCCGGATGACGTTAT
>JBKQNN010000191.1:0-13215 GCA_052145975.1 Rhodomicrobium sp.
AAGCCTGCGCCGAGCGACGCGGGGTCCACCGCCTCTTTAAGTTGCGGCACATGCGGCGCCGGAGCGGGGGCGGCCTCGTCGCGTTTGCGCACCATCACCCAGCGCACATAGTCCAGCACCGGGGCGCCAGTCTCGTCGCGGCCCGTAGTGCGGACATAGACCACGCCGCTTTGCTTATTTGAGTTTTCGCGCAGGCCGATCACCTCCGAGGTGGCCGACAGGGTGCTGCCCGCGTTGACCGGCTTCAGGAATCGGCATTCCGCATAGCCAAGGTTGGCGACGGCGTTGAGCGAGATGTCCGGCACCGTCTTGCCGAAAACGGTATGGAAAACAAGGAGATCGTCGATGGGGCTTTGGGGGTAGCCGATGGCCCTCGCAAAAGCGTCCGACGACTGGACTGCGAAACGCGAGCCGTAAAGTGCGGTGTAAAGCGCCATGTCGCCCGCCGTGACGGTGCGGGGCGTTGCGTGCTCGATGACCTGGCCGAGCTTGAAATCCTCGAAGAAGTTACCCTGCCGCGCTTTGCTCACGCCGCGTCCCCTTTACGATCCGAACTATTCTCAACCGCCCGTCATCCCGGAAATGCCGAAGGCATTATCCGGGATCGTTATAGGCACGGCGCCCTTTGCGATCCCGTGTCAGCAGCGCACCGTTTCACGCTGCGCAGCGCACGGGATGACAGCTGGGCACATTATCACCCGCCGGTGATTGGAGGGAAGAAGGCGATTTCGCGGGCGCCTTGGACGCTGGCCGTATGCTGGGCGTGGGCCTGATCGATGGCCACGCGGATGATATCTTCGCGCTCGAAAGCGGCGGCATAGCCTTCACCGCGGGCCTTGAGCCACTTTATCGCGTCGCCCGCGGTTGCCACGTTTTCCGGCAGAACCGCCTTCTCTTCGGCGGTCCCAACGCGCTCGCGCACCCATGCGAAATATTTAAGCGTCACTTCCATCTGTGCTGCCTACGCGAGGGCAAAAGCGCTCAGCCCCTGCGCCTCTCTTTTCCTTCGCGGCAGAAGATGTCGTACACGACGCCTATGACGCGCCGGACATCGTCGTCGTTGATGCGATAATAGATGGTTTTTCCGTCCCTGCGCGTCGTGACAAGCCCATCGAGCCGCAGACGCGCCAATTGTTGCGAAACCGTCGGCTGCCGCAGCGAAAGCAGGTTCTCAAGCTCCGTCACCGAACGCTCCCGCTCCGAAAGCAGGCAAAGGAGCAAGAGGCGGGTCTCATGCGCGAGCGCCTTGAGAAAATCGCTGGCGCGGCGGGCGCTGAGCAAGACTGTCTCAAGCTGCATCGGGCCATCTATCCCGCAAAGCTGCTCCTCGATGTTGTGGGGAGGCGTTCGATCCAGGGTGCTTTCGTCGGTGTTCAGGGTCATCGCGGTCTTTCCGAGGCCAGACGGTCCAGCCAGCTAGGCGTCCTTCATGCTGAGGTTCAGGCAGTGTACCAACGAATAGTAGCGTATCGTATCTGGCGCTGGTCTAAGCCCAACCCCCTATTGCTATATGAGAATATGGGAAGGTGACAACCCCGCGGAAGGGCTACCCCTGATTTATTTTGCACCTGCGTAAAGGCTGCGGCCCGCTGCGGAGACAACAGCAGGCCGCGGATTATCAAGTCACTTCGATCCTCGATAGTTCCTCATCCTTTGGATCGAGCACATGCACGGCGCGTTCGATCGTTAGCCATTGCGGGCCTCCCCAAATTGTTCCCCTTTTAAGCCCGCAAGTACGCCCCGCGGGAAATCCTGACCCGTTTGCAGCGAGCGCTTACAGGATTTCCCGCGGATAAGGCGTACTAGCAACATATTGATTCTAGTACAGCTTATCCGAGGCAAGTTCGCTTGCGAGTTCGCGGCGAATGGGGTGCGAACTTGCCTCGGGCTGTACTAGGAGCTTGTTCAATCGAGTCCGCGCGGCGCTAATGTCGGAGGGATGCGCGAGCAGGACCCCTGGCGCCCGCGCGACAATGATTCGTTCCGAGAGAATGCGGCCCTCCGTGTTCTCATGGCGGACCCACCAGACACCCGCGAACTTCGTTTCAAATACAGTGGAGGCGCCGCCCGCATTGACAATGGCGCGGACCTCGCCATCGCCGAGCTTTTCGGCGAGTTCAAACCTATGGAGGTCCGTCATCGGCGAGCTTCTAAGGTCGACGATGCCTGGCTCCCCTGTTTCGAGAAGCCGTTCCATCATGGCCGCGATCTCGCGAACTACGGCGTCGACGACGCCCGATTTCCTGAAATTGTAGCGTATGATCGTAGTCATGACTGGGCCTCCCATCTTGATAGAAGAGCGGAAACAGCCGCGCAAGCGGCGGGGATCGCCCCGGGCAGGGCTGGGGACGGGCTTAAGCCCCATTTCACGGCCGCAGGCTGGATGGCGGCGAGTGCGCGCCGCGCCGGAAGTGTCCCTGCCAGGGCGGCGGCGGAGAATAGGCTCAAGAGCGCGATTTCATGGACTGTCCGCTTACCGCTGCCGGGCTGGGCGTCCATCGCCCCGGCTTCGAACACGCGGATTGTGCCGGGCGGCGCGTTAAGCTCCGCGGCGCCGGCCGCGATGAAGGCGGTTGCATCCTCGATCCCGGGGAGCAAGGCGAGCCCGATCGCGCTGCCATCCTGGCGAATAACGCCGCTTTGTGTGGCGGCTCTGTTCATCAGCCGGTCGATTACGGCGGGGCCTGCGCCATCGTCGCTTAGGAGTCGATTGCCGATTCCGAGCACGAAAATCATTTTTGCGGCCGGTTGTTAGCAACATTCGAATATTAAATTATTGCTAACTGTCGCCGCGCGGATTGATCAAAGTCAATCCGCTGACGGTTTTGGCCGGCCGCGTCAGCCTGTCACGTCGAAGGCGGAGAGTGCGGCCATGTTCACGAGGTCAGCGTCGCTCGAACCGAGCGAAGCGATCTGCACGGGCTTCGAAAGGCCCACGAGCATGGGGCCGATTACGGTGCCGCCGCCAAGTTCTTGCAGCATCTTGGTCGAGATACTGGCCGAATGGACGGCGGGCATGACGAGAACGTTTGCCGTGTCCGTCAGTCTGCAGAATGGATAGAGCGCCATGGCGCGGCGGTTCAACGCGACGCCGGCCCCCATCTCGCCGTCGTACTCGAAATCGGCGCCGCGCTGATCGAGGAGCTTGACCGCCTCGCGGATACGCTCCGCGCGCTCGGTGGCCGGCTGGCCGAAGGTCGAATATGACAGCATCGCCACCCGCGGCGAGATCCCAAAGCGGGAGGCAACGCCCGCCGCTTCGACGGCAATATCGGCAAGCTCTTCGGAGGTGGGCAAACTGTGGATCGAAGTGTCCGCGACGAAGATAACCCGGCCGCGGCTGATGATGACGGATACGCCAATGACCCGCCGCCCTGGCTTCGGATCGAGCACGCGCCGCACATCTTGCAGCGCCGTCGCCCAATTCCTCGTAACACCCGTCACCATCGCATCGGCATGGCCAAGCGCCAGCATGCACGCGCCGAAAATGTTCCGGTCGAAGTTCACGAGCCGCAGGCAGTCCCGGTAGAGATAGCCCTGCCGCTGCAAGCGCTGATAAAGGAACTCTGCGTAGTCCTTGCTATGCTCCGAAGTAGCCGAGTTTACGATATCGAAGCTGTCGTAGTTGTTCACGCCGGCCAAATGGAAGGCGTGCCGCACCTTCGTTTCGCGCCCGATCAAAATCGGATGGCCGAGCTTCAAGTCGGCGAATGAGCTGGCGGCGCGAACGACTTGCTCCTCTTCGCCCTCTGCGAAGACGACCCGCTTCGGCCGCAGCCGCAACGAATCGAAAATCGAGTTGATGAAACCTGCTGCAGGGTCGAGCCTCGCCGAAAGCCGCGATTTGTACCCTTCCATGTCGATGATAGGCCGCCGTGCCACGCCCGAATCCATCGCCGCCTTTGCCACGGCCATGGGCACCGCGCTAATCAGGCGCGGATCGAAGGGCGCGGGGATGATGTAATCGGTGCCGTAGCGCAGGCGCCGCCCATAGACCTTGGCGACCGCATCGGGCACATCGGCGCGCGCAAGGTCCGCGAGAGCATGCGCCGCAGCTATTTTCATCGGCTCGTTGATGGTGCGGGCCTGCACGTCGAGCGCGCCGCGGAAGATATAGGGAAAGCCCAGAACGTTGTTGATCTGGTTGGGATAGTCCGACCGCCCGGTGGCCATGATGGCATCGTCGCGGACCTCGGCGACCTCCTCTGGCGTAATCTCCGGATCCGGGTTCGCCATGGCAAAGATGATGGGCTTATCCGCCATGCCCATCACCATCTCCTTCGTCACTGCCCCGGCGGCGGAAAGCCCGAAGAACACGTCGGCGCCCTCAAGCGCCTCAGCGAGCGTGCGTGCCCCGGTGTTGACCGCATGCGCCGATTTCCACTGGTTCATGCCCTTCTCGCGGCCGCGATAGATGACGCCCGAGGTGTCGCACAAGATCACGTTTTCGTGCCGGACGCCCACCGCCTTCATCAGCTCGACGCAGGCGATGCCCGCCGAGCCCGCGCCGTTGCAAACTACCCTTATATCGGCCAGCTCCCGGCCGGTGAGCTGCACCGCATTGATCAGCCCCGCAGTCGCGATGATCGCCGTGCCGTGCTGATCGTCATGGAAGACGGGGATGTCCATCAGTTCGCGGAGCCGGCTTTCGATGATGAAGCAGTCGGGCGCCTTGATGTCTTCGAGATTGATGCCGCCAAAGGACGGTCCCAGATAGCGCACGGCGTTAATAAATTGGTCTGTGTCCTGCGTATCGACTTCGAGGTCGATGGAATCGATATCGGCGAAGCGCTTGAACAGCGCCGCCTTGCCTTCCATCACAGGCTTCGCGGCAAGGGCTCCCAGATTGCCGAGCCCCAATATGGCCGTGCCGTTGGTGATCACTGCGACGAGGTTGCCCTTAATCGTGTAATCGTAGGCAAGGCTTGGGTTTTCCGCGATGGCTTCGACGGGAACGGCCACGCCCGGAGAGTAGGCGAGGCTCAAGTCCCGCTGCGTCGCCATCGGCTTCGTAGGCATGATTGTGAGCTTGCCGGGCCTTCCTTCGGCGTGAAACTGCAACGCCTCCTGACGCGTGAATTTAGGGTGCGCGGCCGGGTGGCGCGCCTCTTTTGCCGCGATTTCGGAAACGGCCTTGGGGTTCGCCTTGCCGGCGGGTTTGGAAGGGTACATCGGCTTTCTTCTTGGAGTTTGTGAGAGCATTTCCGGCGCGACGCACGCGGCGCTGGCAAGGACCCTATCCTTGTCAACTCTCAAGCACAAGCGCAGACGAATTTTATTAAGTGGCTATTTCAAGAACTTGATTACACCGCCGGGCGTAATTGTTGACCGCTCCGGCGCCGTCCCCGCGCAGGCGGGCATCCATGGCGGCAAAAACACAGTTCCTGCATAATGCTGCCATAGGTTCCCGCCTTCGCGGGAAGACGCTGCGGTACTGCTTCTGACGGCGGATGTTCACAAGAGCGGAGCAGTTGCCCGGACTTTTGCCCCTGTTACTAAGTCAAGTAGGCTCGTCTCTCATATATCGACCAGTTCAAGTTAAAGAATATCAAAAACACGTGATATTGCTACTTCGTAGAATTTTACTGAAACCACAGCGCTATTAGGGTCCGCAGGTCTAGCTAGATTCTATTTTCTATAGCACTCAAGCTGGGAGGCAATCCATGACTAGGTTCATGAAGCTGGCCACTCTTGTGGCTTGCTGCGCGATAGTTGCCGCGCCCGTGTCTGCGAGCACTACCAAAGTTGGGCCGACGGCGCATCACCGCCATTTTGCAAGAGAGGCCCTGCGTTGCCCGCTTCACAGAAATGCCGCCGGAAATTTGGTGAGCTGCGACGGCTGGCGGCTTAGGTCGAGTGCGCTCGGTTGGGATAATTCCTGCCACAACCTTGGCTATCTGCCTTCGCAGTTCGCATGCAGCACCGGTAGCGAGTAGCTGCCGGAAGGCGAGCAGAAGTGCTCTAACGCAAGCGGATTTGCGTGCGATCCGAGCGCCCTTCCGCATCGACGACGGTGATTTGCACGAAGCCAGGGCCAGCCGGCTTCAGGAACGCTTCGCGACGGTGCGGCGAGGATTGCAGCGGGACGCCATCCACGAGCCAGGTGAGCGGCAGCGTCCCGCCCTCGGCTTTGAGCGCAATGGGCAGCTTCTCAGCCTCGCCTTCCAACGCGGCAAGCTCGACCTCCGCGTTTGCCGGGGGATAGGCGATGCGCAACGGCGCCTCATGGCCCGGCCCGCCAGGGGCGTCGCGTCTTTGCTCGCGGAACACACGCAGCGGCGGCGGAAGGTCCGCGGTCTTGCGCACGCCGATCACATTCGCGGGTGCCGGGGCGAAAGGCGCGCGGTGCGGTCCGATGGCTGCAAACAGCTCGAATAGAACTGGCGCGGCAACCCGCAAACCCACGAGGCCCGGCACAGAGCTCGCATCGGGCCGGCCAACCCAGACCGCGATCGTATAGTCCCCATCGAAGCCGGCCGCCCAGGCGTCGCGGAACCCGTAAGACGTGCCCGTTTTGAACGCGACCGCACCCGGCGTAGCACTTGCCGGGACCGGCGCGCCACGCAGAATATCGGTGATGTACCATGCCGCCGCCGGCTGCAGTAGAACCGGCGCATCGGGCGCATTCCAAACCGGCCCGGAGGATTCCTTGCGGTAACGGATCGGGATCACGTTGCCGCCGCGAGCGAGCGCAAGGTACAGCCCCGTCAGATTTTCGAGGGTTAGACCGACGCCGCCGAGCGCTACGGTCAAATTGCGCGGGACGGTGAACGGCATGCCGGCGTCCCGGAAGCGGGCCGCGAGCTTTACCGGGCTCACCTCGTTCAGAACCTTCACCGCGGGCACATTAAGCGAGAGTTGCAGCGCCGTCCGCACCGTTACCGTGCCGTGGAACGCATTGTCGAAATTCACCGGCGCGTAGGTGTCGAAGCGCACAGGCCGGTCTTCGATCAGGGTTTCGGGGTGTGCGAGGCCGTCCTCAAAGGCGAGCCCGTAGATGAACGGTTTCAGGGCCGAGCCCGGCGAGCGGATTGCCGCAGTCATATCGATGGCGCCAAGCCGCGTATCGTCGAAATATCCGGCCGAGCCCACGTGAGCCAGCACCTCGCCCGTGCGGTTGTTCACAATCAGCGCGGCGATGGAGACCTTTTCGCCCAAGCTCTGCGCGTTCCGCCGCGTAATCTGCTCCGCAGCCTCCTGAAGCCTGCCATCGATGGTGGTCTGGATAGCGGCCTCGTTCGGGATCGCCGCGATCAGCCGGTCCGAGAGATGCGGGGCAAGTGCTGGAAATTCGCGCCTGCCGCGCGGCGCTGCCTGCGCGATCGCGGCCTTGGCGTCGGCTTGGCCGATGGCGTGCGCGGCGGCGGCTCTCAGAATAACCCGGTTCCGCGCTTCCAGGAGAGCGGCATAGCCCCGCCCGTCGTCGCGGTCGAGCCGGCGCATTTCCGGCGACTGCGGGATCGCTACCAGTAGCGCAGCTTCGGCGATACTGAGCCGGTGCGGCTCCTTGCCGAAATAGGCGAGCGAGGCGGCGCGCACGCCTTCGAGGTTGCCGCCATAAGGGGCAAGCTTCAGATAGAGCGCGAGGATCTCGCGCTTCGCAAGCGTTGCCTCAAGCCGCACCGCGTCCGCGATCTGCTGGAACTTGGCGGAGACCGAGTGCGTCGGCGATCCGCGCAACAGGCGCGCGACCTGCATGGTGAGCGTCGAGCCGCCGGATACGGGCCGCCCATAACGAACCGTTTGCAGCACCGCCCGTCCGAGCGCCAGCGGATCCACGCCCGGATGTTTCCAGAAGCGCCGGTCCTCAAAGGCCATGAGCAGCGAAAGATAGGTTGGGCTCACCTCCTCCGGCTTCGCGTCCAAACGCCAGCGCCCGTCCGGCGTTGTGAATGCCCGCAGGAGGTGCCCGTCGCGGTCGAGTACGAGGCGCGAGGAGGAAGCGGCGGCGTCCAGCGGCAGCGGCTCGAACAGCTTTAGGCTGTATGCGGCAAGCACGAGCAAGGCAAGCGCCGCCAAGCACCAAGTCCACAGGGCGCGCCGGACCTTCATACGTTCCGCCCCTCACCCTGTCCCTCTCCCCATGGGAGAGGGGACCCCTGAACTGTACGCAGCGGAGTTTCTAGCGTCCCTTCTCCCATGGGGAGAAGGACAGGATGAGGGGTGGGACCTACGTTCGACATCCTACTGCGCCGGTGCGATCTCGACCTTGGCGCCGGCGGTTCGCGCGAAGCGTCCGGGCCGGTACATATCCTCCACCCGCGCTCCAGCGTGGGTGTAAGTGCCGGGCGTGACCGCGCGCATGACGTAGGCCATGGTAAGCTGCGCCGGCACTTTGCGCGATCCCTCCAGCGTGTACGCGGCGGCGAAGCGGTCGTCGCGGAAGGCGGAAAAGACCGGCGAATAGGCCGTGGTCAGCCACGAGAAGCTCTTCAAATCCGTGCCCTTGAGTAGCGCCGGGTTCTCGATGTCGAAGCCGGCCGGAAGCCTGTCTTCGACAACGATCTGGCCGGCCTTGGGTTCCACTTCGGTGACCGTCATGACCACGACCACGCGGTCGTTCTGCTTGAGCTTGCCGAAATCGATTTCGCGGCCATCGGGAGCGTAGGTCTTGCGCTCGATCTTGAAGCCGCTTTCGGCGGACGGTTCCGGCTGCAGCCCGTCGCCCGTGACGAGAACGGAGGCTGGGACGGCTTCGCGGCCCGCATTCTTGACGATCAGCCCATCCTTGGCGAACTGCTCCTGGCTTATCGCGGTCTCGAACTTCTGCGATGTGGCGTTGGGCAGGATCGCGCTGACGTTGATAACCGGGATCGAAGCGGCGCTAAGATCGCTGCCGCTCAGCACGGTCTGGAAGGCGCCATTGACGGCGGTGCCGTTCACCTCAAACGCCAAGTCCTTGTTCTGGGCATCGAGCGTGCGGGCCGCGAGCAAGAGCCAGAGGCTTTCCTGCGTAGTGGTCTCGCTCTGCTGCGCCCTAAGCCCGGTTACGATCTCGAACGCCTTCTGGAGCTGCGCCGTGCTGGCACTGGATTCGCCCATCAGCGCCAGCACCGCCGCCGCGTCGCGAAGCGACGTGCCGTAGTCGGCGCGGCCAGCCAGCGGCACTTGGGCGTCCGGCTTTACCAGCGAAGCAAGTGCCGCGTTGAAGGTAAGTGCCGAGCGTTCCTTATCGCCGAGCATTGCAAGACCCGCGGCGAGTTGTGCCTTGGCGATGGGCGTTGAGAACGCATCGATCTTTGTGTCCGCGTAATAGCGCAGGTCGCCCAGCACGCCGCGCCCGGAGCGGGCCAGCACATAGAGCGAATAGGCCAGCGTTTCCCCGCCGGACTTGAAGTCGCGCGTATTGTTGACCGCGTTCTTCAGCCGGTCGATCGCCAGCTCGTAGTTCGGCTCGCGCACGGCGAAACCCTTCTCCTTGGCGCGGGTCAGGAAATCGGCCACGTAGGCGGTCAGCCAAAGGTCCTCGTAAGACGGTCCCCAAAGCCCGAAGCCGCCGGACGAGGATTGCATTTCGTAAAGGCGCGCGATCGCTTTCTCGATGGCGGGCTTCGCCTTCGGCTCTTTGCTCAGATGCGCGCGCGAAGCCACCTCATCGTAATAGAGTAGCGGAAGGGCGCGGCTCGTAGTCTGCTCGGCGCAGCCGAAGGGGTAGCGGTCGAGCCCGATAAGCAGGCCCGGGACGTCGAACGAAGCCGTGCGGCTCGCTGTTACCGATATTTTCGCGGATGCCGGAACCAAATCGCGGATAAGCTCAGCCCCAATCCGCAACGAACCCGTCGGCGCGGCGAGAACCTCGTTCCTCTGGCGGCGCACATTCGGTGCCGGCGGCTCGACCGGGATTGCATAGCTCCCCTCGATGGAGACGCCTGGGCCGTTGAGCGCGAAAGAAACGTGCCCCTCGCCAACGGAGGCGCCTTTCAGGCCGACGGTCTGGCTGATGCGCTTGTTGAGGTCGAGGGTCAGATCGCGCTCCGCCGGCCCTGTAACCTCGATGCCGCCATCGGCTTTCGCAGTCAGTTTGTATATGCCGGCCTGCGCTTCCACATTCTCGATACTCAAGTGCAGCGTGGACGTGTCGCCCAGCATCAGGAATTTGGGCGGGGTCGCCTGCGCAACCACCGTGTCACGCACGATCACGTCCTTTTCGCCGTGCCCGAGCTTGCCCCCCGACCAGACCTGAGCCGCAAGCCGCATCGTGCCGTTGAAGGCAGGCAGCGTGAACGTCACCTGCGCGCGGCCGTTGGCATCGACTTGCACCGGGCCGGAATAGAGCGCCAGCGGCACTTCCGCCAATGGCCGCCCCGCCATGTCGAGGCCGCCTTCGTCGCCGCCGGAGCGCACCGCCCCGCGCACGCCCTGCATGCCGTCGATCAGCTTGCCGTAGAGGTCGCGCATCTCAAGGCCGAGGCGGCGCTGGGCAAAGAAGTACGCGCCGGGCGCCGGCGTCTTATAGTGCGTGATGTTCAGGATACCGAGATCGACGCCGGATATGACGAGGGTCGCGTTCTCGCCCGCGTCAAGGCCGGACACGCTGGCCGATACCGTGACCGGGCCGGACGGGCGCACAGCAGGCGGCGTGTCGAGTGCTACAGATAAGGTGCGCGGCTTGGTGTCGAGCGGGATCCACTTAGCACCTACGGCGCGGCTCGGCATGCGCTTTGCTGCGCTATCCATAGGCCTGTAAGCGATTGCGGTTGCATAGGCGCCGGGCCCCCAGGACGGATCGGCCTTGAAGCTCGCCGTGCCGCCGGACGCGCTGACCTTGATCGTTTGCGCCGCAAGCACGCGGTCGCTCACGATTGCGACCAGCACTTCGCCTGCCATGCGCGGCATGACCTGGACTTTCAACTCGTCGCCAGGCCGGTACGAGGCGCGGTCGAGTGCCAAGTTCAAGATTTCGGGCGTGTCCGACGCCTCGGATCCATACCACCCCGCGTTGAACGTCAGGCTGGTGGAAGGTCCCTGCGCCGTTGCCGAGGAGACATCGAGCCGGTAGCTGCCGGCTTCCACCGGCACTTCGATCTTCGCCGTGCCCGAAGCCGGAATGTCCACTGTGCCGCCCGCGGCCCGGCTTTCGTAGGTCACAAGCTCGTAAGACCAGCGATTGTCGCGAAAATACCATTGGAACTGGCTTTCGATCCGCTGGATTTCCCATTTGACGCCATCGAGCGCGGTTTGTTTGCCGTCCGGGCCTACGCCCACGAATTCGAACCGGGCTTGGGCGCCGTCCTCCACGGAGCCGTCGAACAGCGGCTTCACGCCGATAAAGCTCTTTGCGGTGTTGACCTTCATCCCGGCCTTATCGGCCAGCGCGCGTCCGCTCGGCTCGCGCAGCCGGATCGTCACATCCGCCCTGAGGGGCTTCGAGGTCTGGGGCAGATCGGGAAGCGCGATGGATAGCGATGCAGCCCCGGTAGCATCGGTATTCGGCAGCGCTTCGAGGTCCTTGCGAACGGTTGTGAATTTCTCGTCCTGCTGGCCGGCGTGGAAGCCTGGGAACCCGTCCGGCTCGTCCATGGCGGAAACCGTAATCTCGCCTTCGAGGCCGAGATTGGCGGCAGGCGCCCCGTAAAGGTAGCGGCTCGAAAGCTCGATTAAGCCGGGCGTAGCTGCGGAGATGGTTGGCTGCGCGGCGTTGAGCTTCATTTCCAGCCGCTCGGGGACGTAATCCTCCACGAGGAAGGTTTTCTCATAGAGGGACGCGCCTTTGGGATCGGCGAAGGCAGAAAGGCGCCACGAGCCCGTCATCGCCGTCTCCGGCAGCGCAATCTGCCAGCTCCGTCCGCCATTACCCTGGTCTGCGAGCACCTCACGCCTGGCTTCCACGCCATCCGGCCGGTAGAGCTTGAGGATGAGCGGCGTCTGCGGAACGGCATTGGCCGCCGCGTCGCGCAAAAGAGCTGTCGCATAGACAGTCTCGCCGGGCCGGTAGACGCCGCGCTCCGTGAACACCATCGCGTCGAGCGGCCCTGGAGGCGTGCGCCCGCCAACACCGCGATCCGACAAGTCGAAAGCCTGCTTGGTGATGTCGAGGAAGCCGTAATCGTTGTCCGCGCCGCGCGCGACAACGATCGCCGGTGCGAGCCCGCCCGTGCCGTGCGACAGCCCGGCCTCGAACACCGCCGCGCCCTCTTCGTTGGTCTTGGCGGTGCCGAGCACTTCGTTGTTGCGCGCGACAAGGCGGATTTCCGTATCCGGTACTGGCAGGGCGGTAGCGAGCGAGCGCACATAGACATGCACGCCATCGGCGCCCGAGAACGCGGTGAGGCCAAGATCGGAAACGACGAACCATTGCGTCGCCTTCGTGCTGTAGTCCTCGGCGTCGCTGTCGGCGTCTTCCGAAGGCTTCGCGTTTTCATCGGCGGGACTTGCCGCGACGACATAAAGCCCGGGCTTGAGGTTTGGCAGCAGCGTATCGACGGGGAAAGCGGTCGTGACCTCCTCGTTGAGCTTGGAGGTGACCGGCATCTCGCCGGACCACAGCTTCTCGCCCTTTTGATCCGCGATCTGCTTCAGCTCGTAGGTCTGGAGCTGCCGCTCGAAATCGCCGTCTAGTACCTCAGCCGCTAGCCTGCGGTCGCCGATGCGGTAGATCGATGCCTTCACCAGCTTGGTATTGATGGTGACGATGGGGATGCCCTGCTGGCCGATGCGCGGCAGCACGTAATTGCGGCCCGAGATGCGCACCGAAGGCGAGCGGTCGCGGATATAGACGGTCAGCTCGATTGGGTTGGGCAAGAGATCGCCCTCGGTCGAGGGAATGCCGCTGCGCACCTTCACTTCATAGCGCTTGCCATGCAGCAGCTCTTCCACGCAAAGCTGAGCGTTCTGCGCGCGAACCGATGCGGGCTTCTCACCGTTGACCGTTACGTAATTTGCGAAATCGCCGTGGCCCTTGGCGAGGTTGTCCGAGAATTGCACGCAAATCCGCGGGGCGTTCGACTCGTTGTCGGACGTGTAGTTGAGCATCCGGAAGCCGTGCTCATTGAAGGCTTCATCGTAGGCCTTCTGGACGTCCTCGTCCGCGGCGAGTGCCAAGCTCATCTTGTAAATCCTGAGCGCTGGCCGCCATTGGTCGCGCTGCGCAAGGCTTTCGGCCAGGACCGCGAGTGCTGCCGCCTGATCCGCGGGCACTTTGGTGCGGGTGTAGGCTAAATAGGCCGAGGAGCCGGCGTTGCGCGCGAAGGCTTGCTTTTCCCCGTATTTTTCCGT
>JBKQNN010000192.1:0-4256 GCA_052145975.1 Rhodomicrobium sp.
ATTAGATTGTTGCGCGCGTTTACCACAAATCCAAACCTGGGGTTGTAGAAGTAGTTAACAGCAAGCAAGGGTTATTTATTTTATTTCAATGCTTTATTGGTCCGTATACGTGCGCTGTTCTGCCGGAATGTTTTCTTCTTGGCAGCGCGCCGGAGGAGGAAGAAAGTCAAGCCCGCGGTGATGTATTGGCAGAAGATATGGGTTTGCTGGTATTTAAAAAATGCGAGCACCGCAGTATGCACGGAAGATTATTTGCAGGGATATGCCTACGCCACGGGCTTTGAGCGCCAACACGAGCCGGGCATGGCGAATAGAGGGCGGGCGTCGCCGGTCGAATACTTTGCAACTCATTGGGAGCATCCCCGTATTGTCATGGCCGGGCCGGCCCGGCCATCCATGCGACAAGAATCGGCGCGCGTTTCACTGCATGGGCTCCGGCCATCCACTAATGCATTGAACACGTTGGATTTTCCTGGATGGCTCGGTCAAGCCGGGCCATGACAATTGAGTTTGTTGCGATGCCCTGCGCGGCGTTAGAACATCGGTAAGGAGCATTGGTCCACCATTGCGTTGTAGGAAGGCGCAGGCGCGGTCAGGAGGCGCTGAATGGCATTATTTGCAGGGTTTGGAGCGGGGCCGGAGTGGCTGCCGGGAGGCAGGCAGGGGGGGTGGGCAGCGCGCGCTGGAGGAGGTTCTGGCGAGCGGCGCTCCCGGCAAAAGGTAAACGCCTGGCGCGGCCTTCAGCCGCCGGAAATCGCAGGATTTGGGAGACCAACCTTTCGGGCATGGCTAATAAATTGCTAAAAAACTTATGGGTATGAGGGGGCCTTTTTGCTGCAGCTAGCGGGAAGTAATCGAGCGGCTCGGTATGACGCCTCAGTTCGTCCATTCCCTGGGGCTTGCTGCGGTCTCGGGATGCGCCGCATCGGCGGGCACAACCTGCACGATGCGGTATCCGCGCTTTTTGAACCCGGCAAACAGCAAGGGCAGGGCCGCCGCGGTCCTCTCGTGGATATCGTGCAGCATGAGGATGCCCTTCTTGTTATGTTCCAGCCGACTCAGCGCGAGCGCCGCGACTTGCTCCGGCGAAATGCGATCCCAATCGTTCGCGTGGAAGTCGGTGCTCCAAATGACAAGCCCGAGCTTCAGCGCGATGTCTTCTTTCGCGCGCGATTCGTCCAGATAGGGAAAGCGGAAAAAGGGCGCGGCATGCGGGCCGATGATCCCGTTGACCGACGCGATGCCATCCGAAATTTCTTTCGCGGCCTCCCCGTTGGAAATGCGGTTCATGTAGCGGTGATGCTCTGTGTGGGTCCCGATGGTGTGGCCTTCGCTATACTCGCGCTGCACCAGCGAAGGGTAGGCTTTTGCCATCTCCCCGACAATGAAGAAGTGCGCCTTTACGCACTCGGCGGCGAGTTCATCCAGTATTTTGGGCGTGCTGGGAGGAAGCGGACCGTCATCGAAGGTGAGCACTACCTCATGATCCTGAAGGGGCAGTGTCTCGTCGTAATCCATGAGCCCGAGCCGGCGGTGCTTCGAAGGATCGAGCGCGATGATGCGGCTGGTTCCCAGCGCGCCGGGATTTCCTTGGCAGGGTTCGGCCCGCGCTGCGCTAATGAATGCGAGGAAAGCGAGCGCTGCGCCGGCGATCGATCGGTAGTGCATGACGGATCTCACCCTATGCCAATGCTGAGTTGTAGTTCCGGACTTAGCGGTAACAACACTCCAGGCGTCAACGAAAAGTTGGGGCTGGACCGGGGCCTTTTCGCGCGGCATTTGACAGTTTGAGTGGACTCTGCTTACTGGCATCCGTCTAGCTTTGGATCAGGAACAGTATGCGCCAGACATGCTCTTTGCGTAACGCGGGCCCCTTCGCGGCTCTTATTCTGGCTCTTGCCGCGGCAGGTTGCGGCTCCAGCGCACCGGGCCTCAAAGAGGGCATCGACGGCGCCTTTATCCGGGCGGCAGCGACTTGGGATCTCAATCACGACGGCAACGTCACCTGCGACGAGTGGCGGCAATATGCGACCTCGGTCTTCAAGGACGCCGACGTGAAACACGACGGCAAGCTGACGCGGGAGGAGTTCGACCGGCTCGCGAAAATCGACCGGCTGTTCCTGACGGCGAATTTCGACTACTACGATGCCGATCACAAAGGTTATGTCACGCAAGCCGATCTGGTCGACCGTCCCAATCCGGCCTTCCTGGAGCTCGACAAAGATCATACCTGCGTGATCAAAACCTATCAGCTCCGGGCTGCGATCTCCGACGATGGGAAGCGGGATAATCCGGGCGTGCCAGGGGTAAGCGGTTCTGCACCGCCCGGCACGCACCACTGATGCTCAGGGCTCGACACGAAATAAACGCGCCATCTTGCTTGTCTTTTTGTCCGTCCGCGGCGTTGCGGAAAGGGTTACATACATCTTAGCGACGCGCTACCGCACGGCGCTACTTGAGCGCTTGGGCATGCGCCCCTTTCCGCGTCTGGCGGACGAACAAAAATCCTGCGCCATCCGACGCGTTTATTTTGCATCGAGCCCTAAAAGCCAGGGTCTGGCTTGAAAATCATGAGATAGAAAATGGCCAGCACGGCTATAAAGGCAGGCCAGCCTAGCGCGAACCAGTAGCGCAGATAGCGGAAATACCGCTCCGGAAGCGGCGTTCCGGCGAGCAGGCTTGCCTTCGCGATGGCGCGAAGCTCGATCTGGAGCCACACTACGGGCAGCCAGCATGCACCAACCAGGGCGTAAAGCGCGAATGTGAGCGCGACCCAGCCGGTCGTTAGCGGCAATCCGGCCATCGCGGCCATGGCGATTCCGGTCGCGGGTTGAACGATGACCGCGGGAGTGGTGAAAAGCCAGTCTGCCAAGATCACGGAGCGGCCCACGGCCGCGATCACGCGCGCATCGCGGGAACGGAAGGCGAGGAAACCATGGAACGCGGTGCCAAGTCCGGTTCCGAAAAGAAGCGTCGCGCTCAGGATATGGATGTATTTGAGCAGCAGGTAGCTCATGCCGTCATACCGGTTCCGCTTGATTGCCTTCCTCTAGTTGCGGCATAACCCGCTCACACTTTTAACAATTCGTTAGCCATGTTCGATGGTATAACCTGCCAGTCCTGCAATTTTCCGGGGGCTGAGCGCCGCGCCGCGCGTTTACCTTCCGGCGCGAGGGGCGCTCGCCAGACCCTCCCCAGGCTCCGCGCTGCCGGGTCGCGCCGCCTGCCTCGCGGCAACCTCCCCAGCCCCGCTCCCGATCCTGCAAATAGCGCCATTCCACGCCTCCCAGCCGCTTCCTCGCCTTCCCATAACGCAATCGTGGCCCACAGCTCCTTACCGATGCGCTAACGCCGCGCAGCACAATCGCCTGCCCAGCCGAATGAGGCTTTCCGCCATTCCCAGGCGGCGCCTGGAGCAAGATTCGAAGCGGCGGAGCCAAAGCAAAACTTCGCAAGAGGCCGCCTTCTACATGCCCTGCCCGGCTCGCTCTGGCCCTTAAAGCCCATGGCGCACGCATTTCGCTGCAAATAATCTTCCTTACCTACTGTGGCAGCCGCATTTTTTAAATACCAGAAAACCTATATCTTCTGCCAATACACGCCCGCGGGCTTGACTTTCTTCTTCCTCAGCCGCGCTGCCAAGAAAAAGGCATTCCGGCAGCGGATAAGCGCAACACGGACGAATAAGCCATTGATATTACCCAAATAACTCTTGCTTGCTGTTAACTATTTCCGCAACCGCAGGTTTGGATTTGTGGTAAAGGCGCGCAAGAATCTAATATTAACGGGTATTTTAGAATCGCAGAATTCGACCTAAAGCGGGAAAAGATTCGCAGAAAGACGGCGGCGGAAAAGATGGAGCGCGCTCATTAACCAAGCGAAAATTAACCATGGTAAGGCGCTACCGCGTGGCTATCCCGCCGGTCTACGCCGGTAAGGCAGGCAGTTCATCTCCCGGCACCGCCTTCGCCCACCACAACGAACGGCGCCCAGTAGGCCGGATGCGCCTCATACGGCTGGCCCTTATCGATGAGCGCGAGCATGGACTGGCGCATGGCTTCGGCCCGCCCCACGCCGCGCGATCCGCCAAGGCGGCTTATGGCGCCGGTGACTAACTTCACGGTTGCGCCGGAGTTCACCGACCAATGCGAGACGAGCAGCGCCCTCGCCTGAGCGTAGATGAACGCGCGCGCAAGCCCGGAAAGGGCCTCCGCATCCTTGGCCCCGCCCGCTGCCGTGTTGCAAGCGGACAGGAT
>JBKQNN010000193.1:0-20039 GCA_052145975.1 Rhodomicrobium sp.
CCGCGGCATATTTTCCGCCGCCGTCTTTCTGCGAATCTTTTCCCGCTTTAGGTCGATTTCTGCGACTCCAAAATACTATTAAATATAAGGGCAATCGTGATCTTAACCGTGGTCGCGCACGGCCCAATTTGGGTTTAGCTCAGTTTTTCTGCTCGCAATCAATGACTTACGCCATACTTTGAGCCGCTAAGCGTTTCTTAAGGCATTTGTCCAAAATTAGGTCAAGACGAAAAAACGGCGCGAGCCAGAAAATCGAGGGTTTGGCGCAGTTAAAAGCGGCCGCCCGATGTAATCGCGGCGCTGGTTTCGCGGCTGCCCGCCGCTGGCGGCGGAGAGGCCGCGCGGGCGCCCTGCCCCCAATTTTCCGGGCGGCGTGGCCGGGTTGCTACCGCGTGGCCATTTATGCGGGTATTATCTTTCCAACGGCGGGCGGAGCGACTATATTACCGTTCGCTGGTTCGCCAGCTATGGCGATAAATGGATATCGTAATAAGCCTTTCGGACCCGGGGGCGGTACCCGGCGCCTCCACCACAAGCTGCAGGCTCAGCCCGTCCGGGGTTGAGGCCGCGACGCCGCGGACCGGCAGCTTCTGATGGGGGCGAAATAGGATCGACGAGGGTGTAAAGGGTAATCTTTCGCACGGCATGGTACCGCCGTTTCGGGCCAAACTTATAGTTGCAAACGACAACTATGCTCCGGTTGCTCTCGCTGCGTAATGCGGCGCGACACTGGGAATCCAAAGTCCTAGCGGCGTAGCTGCTGTTAGGCGCGGCTGACGGGCGCCGGGCAACAGAAGCCCGTCACTTTTAACTTAGGGCGATTTTGGGCCGTTGGCTTTGAAGCGGAAATGCCTGAAGATCTGATCCGGTACGAGGCCCTCGTCTTGGACGCGCTGCGCGGTGTCGTGCGCGCGGTGCTGCTGCGCGTTCTAAAGCGCGGCATTCCGGGAGATCATCACTTTTTTATTACCTTCGATACGCGTGCGCCGGGCGTCGGCCTTTCGAAGCGCCTCAAGGACCAATACCCGCACGAAATGACGATCGTGCTGCAGCACCAGTTCTGGGATCTGGCCGTAACCGAGGATCGCTTCGAGGTTCGTCTTTCGTTCAACAACATCCCGGAACGGCTGATCGTTCCTTTTAGCGCGGTCCGCATTTTCCAGGACCCAACCGTGCATTTTGCGCTAGCACTGCGCCCGCCGGAGGGCGAAGACGGCGAGGCAGGCGAGGCCGGCCTTTCCGGGGACATGACGCTTCTGCCAGCCCCAAAAAGCGAAATGAGCGGCCTGCTCTCGCCTATCCAAGCACAGGACCGGCAGGACCGGGAGGCCGCCGCCGCCAAACTGCCTGACAACGGCGAAGGCCCTGGCGACGGGCGAAAGACTGCTGAAGTTGTCAGCCTCGACAAGTTCCGCAAGAAATAACCTGCCCGGCGCTTAAGTTGTTCTTCCAAAATATTCGGGCCGCCCGTTTACCACCCAGACATAAACCCGTGTCATCATAGCAACATCAGCGCGAAAAGCGGCGAGAACCGGACCTTTCGGGGGCTGACGCGGGGCATCCGCTCAGCTATGTTCTATCCGAACTGGAAAAGCGAGCTAGCATGGCATTCGTGGTCAGTTGGCTGCCCGCGCGAACACAGGACTTGGCTTGACATTGGAGGGATTAGTGTCGCGGCTCATCAAACAATTAGCGATTGCCAGCCTCATGCTGACATTTGCCGCATCGACTGCAAATGCAAATTTCATCGACAGTTTCTTCGGCGACCTTTTCGGCCCGATGGGCGGTGGACCTCGCGAGCACATCAAGATTAAAGCCGGGGCCTATACGCCAGGCGAGATTGTCGTGAGTTTCGGCGACCGCCGTTTGTACTATATTGAATCGAAGACGACCGCGATCAGCTACTCTATCGCCATCCCGAAGGCAGAGGCCAAGTGGTCCGGCGTGAGCTACGTCAGCCAGAAGCGCGAAAACCCCGTTTGGACGCCAACGGCAGACATGCGCAAGGAAAATCCGAAGCTTCCGGCCTACGTCGCCGGCGGCGACCCGCGCAATCCGCTTGGCACGCGGGCGCTTTATCTGGGCGACTCCATGTATCGCATCCACGGCACGGACGCGGAATGGCTGATTGGCGAGCAGGTCTCGCATGGCTGCATCCGTATGTACAACGCCGATGTTGCCGATCTTTACAAGCGGGCCAAGGTCGGCGCCAAGGTTACCGTTAGCTGGAACCACTTCAGCAGGACGTAGTAACTACGTCTCGCAAGGCTAAACTTCAAAGGCCGGGACCTTCCGGCCTTTTTATTGCGCGCGCCGCACTGGTCCGCGCCGTTTTCTCCGGCCGGATAAGCTTTGTATCCAGGAGCGGAAAAATCCCCAGGCCGTTTTTTACAAGGGTGTGCTGATTGCGCATCACCCTCTTGGCATTTACTAGAGTCGCGTTAAATTGGTCAAGCAAATCAAAGCGCTGGTTTGGTGCAACACGGCTTTTGTCTCCCCCTCGGGAGGCCCGGCGCCAAGCCGTCCTCGCTAGACGGATCGTTGAGAAAGATGCATGCCGGTTCAGGAATGTTGGACAATGGCGGGAACGGGGTGACCCAGCCGTTTGTTGGCCCAGCGGCGGCCAAACGCAACCGCGTGGCCAGGCCACGTCGTAGACACGGGGTACTGTGATGCAAAAAGGCGTTCCCGGCGGCAGTACGACACGGGTGGTGCTCGCGCAACCTCGCGGATTTTGCGCGGGTGTGGTTCGCGCCATTTCTATCGTGGAGCGCGCGTTAGAGAAATACGACTCGTCCGTCTTCGTCCGGCATGAGATCGTACATAACAAACATGTCGTCGAAGACTTGAAGGCGAAGGGTGCCCGCTTTGTCGACGAGATCGACGAGATTCCGCAGGGCGCCGTTACGATTTTCAGCGCGCATGGCGTATCGAAGTCCGTCCAGACTGCGGCGAAATCGCGGAAGCTCCCGGTAATCGACGCGACGTGCCCGCTTGTGACCAAGGTTCATCTTCAAGGAAAGAAATACCTCGGCCAAGGCCGCACCATCATCCTTGTGGGACATGCGGGCCATCCCGAGGTCGAGGGAACGATGGGTCAAATCCCGGGGCCTGTGCACCTCGCGCAAACCGAGGACGAAGTCAAGGCACTCCCGCTCGCCGACGACACCCCCGTTGCCTATGTCACCCAGACAACGCTCAGCATCGACGACACCCGCGGCATCATCGAAGCGATCAAGCGGCGTTTCAAGGATGTGGTCGGGCCCGAGACGAATGACATTTGCTATGCGACACAGAATCGTCAGACTGCAGTCCGCGAACTGACAAAGATCGCCGATGTCATCCTAGTTGTGGGGGCAAAGAACAGCTCGAACTCCAATCGCTTACGCGAAATCGGCGAGGAGGCTGGCGTTCCTAGCTACCTTCTCGCGGATGGCAGCGGACTCGACGCCCAGTGGGTGAAGCGCGCCAAAGTGATCGGCCTCACCGCCGGCGCATCGGCGCCCGAAGCGATGGTCCAAGACGTCATCGAAAGCTTGCGGAGATTGGGTCCGATAGAAGTGACAAATTTACCAGGGGTTCAGGAAAACGTCGAATTCAGGCTTCCCGCCGAGCTTCACTCCGTTTGACTTTGACGTATACACGTTTAAGTCCACCGGGATGAACGTCCGCACTGCCTAAGCGCAACGCAATTCACAAGCTGGAGCACAATCATGGTCTTGCCGTTTTTCCTGGAAAGGCGGATGGGGGCATATCTTCTCAAGCAGAAGCTTATAGGCCGCAAGCGCTATCCCCTCGTTCTCATGCTGGAACCCTTGTTCCGGTGCAATTTGGCTTGCGCGGGGTGCGGCAAGATCGATTATCCCGAGCCGATTCTCAACCGCCGGATGAGCGTGGCCGAATGCCTGGACGCGGCGGCGGAATGCGGCGCGCCGATGGTCTCCATCCCCGGCGGCGAGCCGCTGGTCCACAAGGAAATCGGCGAGATCGTCAAGGGCCTCGTCGCCCAAAAGCGCTTCGTCTCGCTTTGCACCAACGCGCTGCTGCTTGAAAAGAAGCTGCACCTGTTCGAGCCGTCGCCCTATCTGTTCTTTTCGGTGCACCTCGACGGCCTCAAGGAGCACCACGACAAATCCGTCTGCCAGGATGGCGTCTTCGACCGGGCGCTGAGAGGCATTCTGGCCGCCAAGGCCAAAGGCTTCACCGTCAACGTCAACACGACGGTGTTCGACGGCTACAAGGCCGAGGACCTCGCGCAGTTCCTGGACTTCGCCCGCGATCTGGGTGTTGGCGTGGCGATCTCCCCCGGCTATGCCTACGAGCGCGCGCCCGACCAGGAGCACTTCCTCAACCGGCGCAAAACCAAGGAACTGTTCCGCAAGGTTTTCGCGCTCGGCAAGGGCAAGCGCTGGACGATCATTGACTCGCCGCTGTTCCTGGACTTCCTGGCCGGCAATCAGAAATTCCATTGCTCGCCCTGGGGCATGCCCGCGCGCAACATCTTCGGCTGGCAGAAGCCCTGCTACCTGATCGGCGAGGGCTACGTCCGCACCTTCAAAGAGCTGATGGAAACGACCGACTGGGACGCCTACGGCACCGGCCGGTACGAGAAATGCGCGAATTGCATGGCCCATTGCGGCTACGAAGCCACCGCCGCGCACGCCGCGATCTCAAATCCATTCAAGCCGATTGCATTGGCCATGCGCGGCATCCGCACGGAAGGCCCGATGGCGCCCGAAATCCCCCTCGATAAGCAGCGTCCCGCCGCCGATGTGCACTCGCTCCACGTTGAGCGGGAGCTCAGCCGCTTGAAGCGGGAAGAAACCGCGGAAGGGGCCCAGCGCCTGACGGCTGCGGAGTAATGCCGGGCGCCGAATGTTTTTAGCGGTTTGTTAGCCACGCCCGGTAGGTGGGGCCTGGCAAATCCCGCGGTTTCCGGCGGCTGAGGGGCGCGCCACGCGTTTACCTTTCGGCGCGGGGGGGCGCTGGAAGCTGCTTCGGTCCACGCCCCCCCGTTGCGCCGCCTGTCCCACGGCAGCCGCGCAGGCTGCGCTTTCAATCCCGCAAATAAAGCCATGGCAGAGCCTCCTGACCGCGCCTGCGCTTTCCCGCAACGCATTGAAAACACAGCTTGTTCCTTGCTGCATGGATGGCCCGGTCAAGCCAGGCCATCCAGGAAAAGTTCAATGCGCTCAATGCATTAGTGGATGGCCGGGTCAGGCCCGGCCATGACAATTGAGTTTGCTGCGATGCCCGGCGCGGCGTTAGCCCATCGGTAAGGAGCTATGGTGCACGATTGCGTTATGGGAAGACGCGGGCGCGGTCAGGAGGCGCTGCAATGGCTTTATTTGCGGGACCCAGAGCGGGGCCGGCGTGGCTGCCGGGAGGCGAAAAGCGGGACTGGGCAGCGCAGGCCGGGGGAGGTTCCGGCGAGCGGCGCTCGCGCCAAAAGGTAAACGCGTGGCGATGCACTCAGCCGCTGAAAAACGCAAGGCTCGGCAGACTATACCCATCGAACGTGACTAACAAACCGCTAAGAACTTATGGCGGTTGGTATTGTACCAACGGCCGTAAGTTCTGATCGCTCTGGAACACTCCGCGTCATCGCGAGGCCGCCTTGGCGGCCGTGGCGATCCAGAAGCAACATCAGCGACTTGGCATCTGGATTGCTTCGCTTCGCTCGCAATGACGGAGAACGGTCAAGACTTATGGCAGTTGGTATTATTCGGTCTTCACTAGGCCGGAGAAGGTGGCGATGGCGAGCAGGCTGGCCACCCACCCGAACATGAGCTCTGCCAGCACGAGCGCATTCGTGCCCCAGCCCGGAACGGTGACAGTGCGTCCGCCAACGGTGAAGTTTACCTCCTTCTGCATCGGCACCCAGCTTTTCTCCTGCTGCAAATCGACCACAGGAAGCAGCACGTTGAACGAATAGATCCACGGATCGAACTGGGGATATTCGGCGAATTTCTGCCCAGCTATGCTCACGCATTGGGTCCAATTCCCGTGAGCCTCGGGGCGGCAGTCCTTGAACTGCTCAGCGAGGAACACCTGCGAATCGCGCGGCGCGAACACGCCCTGCTCTGCGGCCAGCTTGAAGTAGAATCCGCAGGCAAGCCCAACCGCTGCCATGATGAAAAGAACGCGCAGCGGGCGGTAGCCATGGCCAATGAGGAGCCCTCCCGTCATAGCCCAAAGCAGCGCGCCAAGTGCGTCGAGCGCACCGCGCGGCCCCGCCGCCCATCGTGCAAGCCGCCGCCGGACCAGATAGCCCTGCCGCTCCATGGCAAGCCGCTGCGCTTCTTCCGGGTGGCCCATGTCCCTCAGCACCTTGATGAGCTGCTCGAAGGGCTGGGGTTTGAAATCCCGGCCCAGATGCGCTGGAGGCTGGCGCTTGAGCCAGTTCTTGCGGATGGAAGCCTCTACCGGCGCACCGCCGCCGAAGCGTTCGAAGGTGAAGCCGTCCAGGTGGATCACATTGCAAAGGCCGTTCGAGTGTTTGGGTTCCGGCCAGGCTTGCGGACTGTCGACGAGCACGTGAATGCGCGCGCTTTTGAGGTCCAGGGAGCCATTGAAAACGGCCGGAGACTCGTTCTTTCCCTCCATGGAAGCAAGGATCAGCGCGCCGCTCACGGTTGCGTTTACGAGCGAAAGGGCATCCTCCGAAAAGGCTTGGCCTGGAGCGGCCGCATCGTGGGAAATCGAGTGTGGCACAGAGAATGAGCCGCCCCGGCAGTCGATATTGCCGCGGACGATAGCCCCATTGACCTGCACCTTGCCCTTCGCTTCAAAGCCGGCGGAGAGGTAAACATTACCGCCTGCGTCCACACGCGTGAAGCGCAACGCGGTGCTGTCGCCGTTTCCAGCACTCTTGAACTGACCGTTCCGGCAATCGATATCGCCGCCAATTTGCGCGCCGGAGAAGGATGCCTCGCCGTCGCAGCCGCAGTCTCTGAGATAAAGGCTGCCTTTAAGGTTCAAGCGGTGGCATTTCATGGTGCGGCGGATCGCCGGGTCCCAGCGGCTAGCATCGCCTGGGTGCGTTTCATTAAAGCCTGCGAAGAACTGTCCGCCGGTGCAATCGAAGGTTCCGCCGATCTCCGCATTGTCGAGCAGGATCAGGCCGTTTGCCCGGAAATCCTCGCGAAGCTCGAGATTGCCGCCGATTGTCACCGTCTCCAGATCCGCGGCCAGCCGCTGCGTCTTCCAGGGCTTCCCCCCAATTGTGCAGCCAGCGCAAGACAGCGTGCCGGTAATCTCGGCGCCAAAGAGCCGCAAACTTCCGTCGATGACTGTGCCGCGTAGCAGAAGGCTGCCGTCGACTATGACGCTGTCGCCGCGGATTCCGGAGACGGCGGTTCCACAAAGGCTCACAATCTTTGTTTCAGCGTCGGAGAAGTGGAATTCGCCGCCTATGGTGGAGTTCTCGATCCAAAGCGGCCGAACCCTCGTCGCGCCATCCAGATTGATCGCGCCGCTAATGAAAGCGCCTTGGATGCGAATTCCACTTTCATGAACGGCCCTGCGGTTCTCTCCACCAAGCGCAAGGAAGCGCAAGAAATCCGCCCTGACCTCATTCGCTTCGGTAGCAGAGCTTGGCCTCGCCCCTCCGAATGAGCACTGTTCACCTTTGAGCGCGGCGTCCAATAAAATCCCTTCCGCGGGTTTGAGCGGCTCGAACTCTTGCAAAGGAACCATAAGGGACTCCACTATCGCTTACCGGGCTCACGCCAGCCGCAAGCTTTGCCGCGAAGTGGAAGTGGACGCAATCATGGAAAGCAAACTATTCGCCTTCGGGCATTGGCCTTCGCCGGTTACGGCCGCATCTGTGGCGGATGGAGCGCTCCGTTTCGGGCGCGTGCAGGCGGAAGGCAGCGCCATTTATTGGAGCGAAGGCCGGCCGACGGAGAAGGGCCGTGCGCCGGTGATGCGCTGGAGCAGGGAGGACGGCGTGAGCGAGGTGCTTCCACCGCCCTATTCCGCGCGCTCCCGTGTGCACGAGTATGGCGGCGGCGAGTTCCTGGTTGCAGGCGGCTGGCTATATTTCGTCAACGACGCCGATCAGGACGTGTACGGGAAGGACTTGGTGGCAGGCGCGGACCCGGACGGCACCCGGCGCCTTACAAATTTGCCGGAGACGCGTTTCGCTGACTTCGCCTGGGACAGGCTGCGACAAAGGTTGATCGCGGTTGGCGAGACGCACGGCCCTGGCCATGGGGTGCTGCCGCGGAATGCACTTTGGACGATCCCGGTGGGCGAGCCTGGTACGGCTCCGTCGCTGCTGATCGAGAAACACGATTTCTACGCAAGCCCGCGCTTGAGCCCGGACGGACGCCGCCTCGCCTTTCTCGCGTGGGACCTCCCGGCCATGCCTTGGGACGCCGCCCAGCTTTTCGTCGCGGAACTGGCGGACGATGGGCGCACCGGCGAGCCAGTTTCTATCGCGGGCGGGGACGGCAGCGCATGTTTTCAGCCCGAATGGGGAGCGGACGGGACGCTTTACTTCGTATGGGACGCGGACGGCTCCGGGCAGCTTTACGCTTGGCGCGAAGGTGCCGGGTCAATGAAGGCCGCCGGTATCGATGCCGATCTTTCCATGCCGCAATGGAGCTTCAACGCCGCAAGCTACGCCCTGCTGCCGCAGAGCAGGGCTTACTGCACCTTCGTTAGGAATGGCGAGGCTGGCGCTGCAATCGTTGGCTTGGGCGTGACCGGTTTCACGCCTCGCGACACGGGTTTCAGCGCCGTGTATGCGATATCTGCTGGTGAGGCCGGCGTTGTCTTGGAAGGCCTAAAGGACGATGAGGCGCTTTGCATCGCCCTCGACGATCCCGCATCCGCGAGCGCGGCGGCTTCTCTGGCTGTCCTGCGGCGCAGCAGCGCCGTTGCCATAGATGCGGGCTACGTTTCGCACCCGCGCCGCCTCGAAATCCCAAGCGGCGCGGGCGTTACACATGGCCTGCTTTACCCGCCGCAAAACCCCGCCGCTCATGGTCCCGCGGGCGCTCCCCCGCCGCTGATCGTAAGCCTGCATGGCGGTCCAACCAGCGCCGCGGCGCGGGGACTGAAGCCGCGGACTTTGTTCTTCACGTCGCGCGGTTTCGCCTGGCTCGATCTCGACTACGCAGGCAGCACCGGCTACGGGCGCGCCTATCGCGAGCGGCTCAAGGGAAACTGGGGCATCGCAGACGTGGAGGACACCATCGCTGCGGCGCGATTCGTGGCGGAGGCGGGGATTGCCGATCCTGGCGCAATTTTCGTTACGGGAGGCAGCGCTGGCGGCTACACGGCGCTGATGGCCATCGCCACTGCGAATGTGTTTCGGGGGGCTGCGAGCTATTACGGGGTTTGCGATCTCGCCGCCTTGCAGAAGACCACGCATAAGTTCGAGCAAGGCTATCAGCAAGCGCTGCTTGGCGTGTCATTGGAAGAGAACGAGGCGGTCTACCGCGAGCGCTCGCCGATCCAGCATATCGAGCGCATCTCAACGCCGCTAATCTTATTCCAGGGCGCCGAGGATAACGTGGTGCCCAAAGATCAATCGATCACGATCACGGAGGCGCTGCGCGCTAAAGGCGTCCCCGTCGAGTATCACGAATTCGCGGGTGAAGGGCACGGTTTCCGGCGGGCGGACACGATCCGCAACTGCCTGGAACACGAACTCGCTTTCTATCTGGAGCTTATGGCCGGAAAGCCGATGGCCGCCTAAAGGACTTCTTGCACGGCGACATCGGGCTCGACGCCCTTGTCCTCGACTTCGGCGACATAGAGCCAGGCGCCCCAGACAAAGCTCAACGTGTTGGCCGTGGACGCCGGTACGATGTCCATCAGGCGCGCATTGTCGGGCACGGCCTGGTCTACGATCGCTTCGCGCCGGACAATCCGGATCGCGACCCGGTGGTGATCCTTGGTGACGCACTCAGTCTGGAAGCCCGCTTTAAGGCTCGCCCCTGAAGCGCCGCCAAAAGCGAGCTTGGCGTCGCTTGCGCTGACGAGCTTGGCGTTCGATGGCGAGTGGCCGGTCCGCCCGAGCTCGGCGCTCACGCCTTTAAGCTGCGCCACCGCATACTTCCGGAGGGGCGAAGCAGCCTCGCGAGCATAATCGTCGCTAATGCTTGCAAATTCAGTGCTGATGGGACCGGTGCTGTGATAATGAGCGGGCCGGGTGATCTGAAGAAAGAGAATCAGACCGCATAGCGGCAAGGCCGCGAGCGCGCCGTAGATCAACCCCCAGCCCAAGCACTCCACACGGCCCAAGCGATTTCTACTTTTTTGGATCGACATATCGCTCATTAGTTTACGATAATCTGAATGTGTTTTCGCGTCCACGCACAAGAAGGTTATCCCCGATCAAGGCGAATTAATGATAAAACTAGGGCTTCGCTTTGCAGGCTGGGGATTATAAATGGATAAATGAACAAAAACAGATCCGCCCGGCGTACGCCACACAAATCGCCGAGCGCCCTGTTCCAACCAGCCTGGCATTTGAAACCAGGTGATTAGGAACACCTGCAGCACTTGCTGCTTAAGGACATAAGAGGCCAAACTGGCCGGATTGTCACCTGAAAAAACGCGCGCATGAGCAAGATCCCTGTGTGAATCCTGTGGGAGAAGCCAAGGTGCAGCTTATTATTGAGATTGACCCCGGGGCCTTAGCCCTCGCGGGAGCCGTCGAACAGGGGTAGCTGACCTTCCCGCATTGTCTGCGGCGCGGCGATTCCGAGATGGCGGAATGCCTTCAAGGTCAGCACCCGGCCTCGCGGCGTGCGTCCGATAAAGCCTTGTTGCAGCAAATATGGCTCAATTACTTCTTCAATTGCGTCCTTGCCTTCGCTGAGCGCCGCCGCAATCGTCTCGATCCCGACCGGTCCGCCGCCATAGTTCTCGGCGATGCAGCGCAAATAGCGGTGGTCCATGGCGTCGAGGCCTAGCGCATCCACCTCAAGCTGGCTGAGCGAGGCGTCCGCGACCTCGCGTGTGACCTCGCGGGAGCCGCCGACCGAGGCGAAATCGCGGACGCGCCGCAGCAGCCGGCCGGCAACGCGGGGGGTGCCCCGGCTGCGCCGCGCGACCTCGCGAGCGCCATCGGCCGTCATGCGCATTTGCAGCACGCGGGCGCCGCGCCGGACAATCTCTTCCAATTCGTCTTCGGTGTAGAAATTGAGCCGGATGGGGATGCCGAACCGGTCCCTGAGCGGCGTGGTGAGCAGGCCGGTCCTGGTGGTTGCGCCCACCAGCGTGAACTTTGCGAGGTCGATGCGCACCGAGCGCGCGGCCGGGCCTTCGCCGATGATTAGGTCGAGCTGGAAATCCTCCATCGCGGGATATAGGATCTCCTCGACGGCTGGGTTAAGCCGGTGAATCTCATCGATAAAGAGAACATCGCGCTCCTCAAGATTGGTGAGCAGCGCAGCTAAGTCCCCCGCCTTGGCGATGACCGGCCCCGAAGTCATCTTGAAATTCACGCCAAGCTCGCGCGCCACGATTTGCGCGAGCGTCGTCTTGCCAAGGCCAGGCGGCCCGGCGAACAGCACATGATCGAGCGCGTCGCCCCGGCCCCGTGCTGCGTCGATGAAAACCTTGAGATTGGCGCGCGCCTGGGCCTGGCCGATGAATTCGGACAAGCGCTGCGGACGGAGCGAAAGCTCGCCCGCATCCTCCTCCTGCTTTTCACGATCCAAAAGACGCCCATTCATGGCCAGACGCTAGCGGATTCTTCGCGGAATGGAAATTCAATGTTCGGAGCGCAAATCGGGGCCAGGATAAAGCATAGGCTGAGTGAGGCCTTGGCAATTGGGCAAAGCCTAGACATGATGGGCGGGCCTCAGCAGGCTTTCGTTGGCAGCCCAACGAAAGCCTGCTGAGAGGCCTTTGTTTTAGCAGAGTTTTTGTCCAAAAACCGGTGACCACTCTTGGGAAACTCTGCTTAGCGCGCCTTATCGGGAAACATCATGCCCTTGCCGGATCCCTCCTTCGTCCTGACGCTCTCCTGCGCCGACCGCCCCGGAATTGTCGCTGCCATCGCAACGCGGCTGGCGGGGAATGGCTGCAACATCACCGATAGCGCGCAGTTCGGCGACGTGAAGAGCGGCCGGTTTTTCATGCGCGTCTCGTTCTCGGCGCCGGAGGGGTTCAACCGTGAGGATGCGTGGAAACTGCTCGCGCCTGCCTTCGCGCACTTCGACATGACGGCGGAGGTTTACGCCCATTCCCAGAAGGCGCGCGTGCTGATCCTCGTCTCGAAATTCGGTCATTGCCTCAACGATTTGCTCTACCGCCATGCCATAGGAGCGCTGCCCATCGAGATTCCGGCCATCGTGTCGAACCACCGCACCTTCTATCAGCTTGCTGCGAGCCACGACATTCCGTTCCACTACTTGCCGGTGACGCCCGAGACCAAGAAAAAGCAGGAGCGGCGGCTACTAGAAATCATCGATGAGGAGAAGATCGAGCTGGTGGTGCTGGCGCGATACATGCAGGTGCTTTCAGAAATGCTTTGCGGCAAGCTCGCGGGGCGCGCGATCAACATCCATCACTCGTTCCTGCCGAGCTTCAAGGGCGCCAAGCCCTATCACCAGGCGCACGCGCGGGGTGTGAAGCTGATCGGCGCTACCGCGCATTACGTGACGCCCGTGCTCGACGAAGGGCCGATCATCGAGCAGGAGGTGGCGCGGGTAAACCACTCGATGCAGCCCGAGGAGCTAGTCACGATAGGCCGCGACATCGAATGCGTCGTGCTCGCCCGCGCGGTGAAGTGGCACGTCGAGCACCGCGTTCTGCTCAACGGCAGCCGCACTGTGGTGTTTCGCTGATTGACCGCTTCCCGCACCGCAACGTCGTCCCCGCGGAGGCGGGGACCCATCTAAGATTCCCCAAGCCCGCGATTTCAATTTTTTCACACGCTCCTTCGCGGGAATGACGCTCGCAGTCAATGCCCCTAGGAATGACACTACCGCGGTGCTTAGCCCTCTTCCGCCACGGGGCCGCACCAGCCGGGGAGGTAATCGGCGTCCGCTTTCCTGGCGAGATCGTAGGCGGCCTTGAGCGCGGCCTCGAAGTTCTTATCGACGTCTTTGCGGTCGATGCGGCGCCGCAGGAAATCGGCCCAGAGGAATTCGCTGAAAGGTGTGGTGTCCTTCGCGTAGCCGCCCTTGCGGCGGAGCGCGCCCGCTAGGCTCCTGAAGGGGTCGTCGGCCATGTCCTCGATGGACTTGGGGATGTCGCGGTAGTCGCAGCGCTTGCCTTGATCGTCGAAGGCGTGGACGAGCCCTACGTTGTCCATAAAGACCCAGAAAGCGTCCTTTTCGAGCCTTACCAAGTTTAAAACGACCAGTACCGATACCTGAGTCTGTCCGGCTAGCAGCATCGCACGGCACAAGTGATGATGATCTATGACGTAATACTTATCTTTCGGCCCTTTGACGACGGGAATTACGTGCTTGCGTATAAGTGCATCTGTGTCCTGCTTGGCGAGTTCCTTCAGATGTGTGGCCCTTGTCTGCACCTCACGGAGGCCAATCGTCATTTGCGTCGGCTTCAATTCGGCGATGTCAACAGGGTGGGAAAGCGGAGCGCGAACCGTTTGCATCATCATCGTGCTGTTTCTCCAAAGGCCGGACCTACGGCATTAAATGAGTATGTGCGCTAAATGCTCCCTGGACCGCTAGCCGGCAAGTGTAAGCCACCCTTCCACCCACTTAAGCGAATTGATTGACGTGAGAGCCCGAAAAGCGGATGACACCCATCGGCATGAATTTGGCGGAGGCGATCATGGCGAAGGCGCGAAGCTGGTACAATCCGATATCGCTCATAACCTCTGTCTGGATCCGCCCGCGGTTCTACGGGGCAGCCATCGCGGGCACGCTCGCATTGTTTTTCCTGCCGCATAGCTGGCCGCACACGGTCCGCCCGGCGGTTGCCTGGGACATTGCCGGCTTCGTCTACCTGTTTTTCGCGTTCCAGCACATGTGGAGCTGCGGCGCGGACCGGATTCAGGCGCGCGCCGCGCGGCGCGACGACAGCCGCGTTGTGATCTTGTTCATCGTCCTGCTTGCCATCGCGGCCAGCTTCGCGGCAATCGCGGGGCTGATCGGCGAGGCAAAGCTGCCAGCCACGAGCCCGGCCGAAAAGCTCAACCTGGCCGGGCTTGCGGTGCTGACGATCATGACCTCCTGGTTCGTGACCCAGGTCGTCTTCGCCCTGCATTACGCCCACGGCTATTACCGCCCCGACGATGGCGGTGCTATGGGGGGCTTGCGCTTTCCGGAATGCGAAGACCCCGACTATTGGGATTTCCTCTATTTTTCCACCTCCATCGGCGCGACCTCGCAAACCTCCGACACCGAAATCCGCTCGCGCGCGCTGCGCCGGCTGGTCACGCTGCATGCGATTGTCGCGTTCTTCTTCAACACCGCCGTTCTCGCCCTTACTGTGAACATCGCCGCCAGCTTGGCCGGCTAAAGCGAACCGGAGCTTTTCATGAACGCTCAATCCGGCTGGCGGCAAATCGCCCTGGTTTATTCCGGCCTCTTCGCGCTCACCGCGCTGGCTTACTTTTTCGCCGACCGTCAGCTGGCTGCCGGGCTCAAACCCTATCTCCACGGCCTTAAGCTGTTCCCTTGGCTTACATATATCGTCAATCCGCTGGGACTGCTCGCTTCCCTTGGCGTGGCCGTTGTGGCAGCGCGGGCCTTGGCGCGCGGCTCGCTCACGCCAGCAGAATCCGCGGTCTTGCGCGTAGCTTGCGCCATCCTGATCGCCTGGGCGCTGAAAGAGGAGCTGAAATTTGGGTTCGGGCGTACCTGGCCCGAAACCTGGATCAAATGCTGCCCCAACCCCTCCTATTTTGGTGACGGGACCTACGGCTTTTTCCCATTCACGGGCGGGCAAGGCTACGCCTCCTTCCCTTCCGGGCATACCACGGCGATAACGGCCTTGGCGGGCTCGCTCTGGTTCCTCTGGCCGAAACTGCGCTGGCTGGGCATCGTGCTTACGCTGGCGGTCGTCATCGGGCTCCTTGGCGCGGACTATCACTGGCTCTCCGACATCATTGCCGGCGGCATTCTTGGCGGCACGACCGGGGCTGTGGCGGCCAATATTGGCCGTCAGGGGCCGCTGGAGCGGTGAACGCGCGCGGCGAGATTGTAACAAAATGCTCCTTATTGCGCCGTTAACGCGCCAACCCATTGATTTATCAGTGGTATTCCGCTGCAGGCGGATTTTGGAGTCGCAGAAATCGACCTAAAGAGCGAAAAGATTCGCAGAAAGACGGCGGCGGAAAATATGAGACGCGCGCCTTTACCATATCCGCATTTACCATACCGCGGCGCCTACGCGGCTTAAGCAGGTGTCAACCTTTGAGCGGACGGAGCTTCTTGGGGCTCGCGGCGGTCTTTTCGAGTTGAGAGCGGGGCGCGATTTGGCATCGAGTGCGGCGCCCGCTTTCAGATCCCTCAGCGGGCTACGCAGGCAATAACCGCGAACCGGCGCTTTGGGCCACAAGTAGAACAAAGGTCTGGCGGCACTTCCATCGCAATGTGACTCTTTGGCTACAAATAACGGACAGTCTATGCTCCCCTTTGGCGTTCCAAAAGCTGGATTGGCGAAACGATCTTTCCGGCAGCCAAATATTTTGGAGCGCTTCACCAGGCGCCAGTACATTCAGGGTATCTTCTTCTCTGGCCACGGTGCAGGCTCGCGCGCTTGCTTCCATAGCGGGCTGGCAAAGGCGCGGCTCTCCTGTTCGAGCAGCGTCAAGCTCCCCTCGTAACCGCAAAGGGCATGGACGCGGTCATGATTGATCTCTAGCCAAGGAATGCGCGCGCGGCGTGCCGAAAAAAGGGCGCCTCCGCCCCCCAGCAAAATGTCCACCTTGCCTGAACGGAGCAGCGCTTCCAGCTCGCCATCACCCCATTTGTGGATCATCTGCGTCTCGTTGCCCAACACCCCGGCCACTTTCCGCCTGTCGCGGTCCGATGCTTTCGTGACCGAAACGCCAACGGCTTCCATTCCGGCGTCGAGCAATGTGGCGGCCACGGACCATGATTTTATTCCGCCGCATAGAAGTAAGAACCGTTTGCCAGCAAGGATGGAGCGGTAACGCGCGAGCGGTTCCGCAATCGCCGCTTCCTGCTCGCGGACCAGTTCGCCGGCTTGTTTCGGCAGGTCCGCTGGAGCGCCCCGGCTAGCCAGCAGCGAAGCCAGCCGGCGCAGCGTGTCCGACGTATTGGCGGCGCCATAAAAGCTGCCCTCGATGAAAGGAACCCCGAACCGCTCGAACAGCCCCTCGGCGAACCCGTCCAGCCCCTGCGAACAAAGCAGAACCGCGGCCTTGGCCCGGTGGGCCGCGGCGATCTCCGCGATCCTCCCGTCGCCTGTAATGCTGGCAAGGACGCGAATTCCCAGCCTCGAAAGCAGCCGCCTGATGCGATCCAGTTCTCCAGCAAGGTTGAATTCCCCAATCAGCGCGATATCGGCGGGCGTAGTGTAATCCGGTTCGCGGCTGCCGATAACATGGCGGAGCAAAGCCTCCGCGGCCAGGTGGCCGCCATAGTGGCGGCTGCCGGCGAGGCGCGGAGCGCATACGGGGATGACTGGCCTGAACCAGCGGGCCGAAGCCGTCCGGCACACGGCAACGATGTCATCGCCGGTCATTGCCGGAAGGCAGGTCTGGTAGACGAACACAGCGGGTGCGCCGTATCGCTCGATGACACCTCCGATTGCGGCGAGCAATTTGCGTTCCCCGCCGTGCACAAGGCTCATTTCATCCAGATCGCTGGTGAAGCTGTGACGGTGCAGGGCCGCGCCGGAAGAATGGACAGGGCGGAAAGCCCAAGAGCCGGTTTCGCAGGAAGCCGGTCTGTGGACCAAATCGGCTGCAGGGCCATCTTCGCGCCGCGGAAGGCGCAACCCGGCTGCCCCTTGCCGGGAGGCCTGCGCTTGCCGCAACCCGGACCTTTGCCGCAATCCGAGATCGCGCCGGACGCGCAAGGGGTGACTGCTGTTTCGAGCATCGCTTTCTCAGTTGTTCATGGGGTTGAAGCGGCTGCCATCGGGAGACCGGCCTTGCAGCAGCAGCGCCGCTTGCCCGGCGGACAAGCGGTAGCCGTAGAAGCGGGCGTAATAGTCTTGCACTTCGGCAGTTAAATCGAGACCGGCGAAACGATCTGGGTAGAGCAGCTTGGCTACGAATTCCATGAGCAGCATGCCCTCGGGGCCGCCGTCCCAATAGAAGACGCGGCCCCACCGGCGAGCGCCTCCCCCTCGACGAGCAGGAAGTCTAGGCGCGGTGGGCGCCGTCCTTGGCCGGGTCGTGATTGCAGGCCGGGCCGCCGTCTGCCGGTTCAGGAAGACAGGGCTGCCCTCCGGGCGTACCGGTAGAGGCTGGTACGGAAAAATTGCGTATCCGCCGGCCCGCTGCGTGCCGCGATGGGACGCCATACCGAAACTCCTCGCACTCCAAAAGCACCCATTTTGATAGCCGAAGGTGGCCTTTCCAATTCGAACTAATTATATCAAATGCGCCTTTCTGAAGGATTAAGAGCCAATCGCTCCGTATGCTATTGATATACCGTGGTATTGTAATCCGTATACGTCTTACTTATGGTAAAGCCACAATATTTAATGGGGTTTTTGAAAGCTCGAGAACAGGCAAAATCGGGAAATTTTTCGTCGAATCCGGCCTGTTTCGAACATCGCGTTTTCGCGTTAACCACGTTTTCTTAACTGATGTGGCAACGCGTACGGAACCGTAGGCCGCCTGCCACGATTTTGCCGCATTTATCCGGCGGACCGGCCCTATCGTTTGGCATGGGGCGTGCGACATGGAAAGCATCGAATGCGCAAAGCTGGATGACGTTGCCGCGCTGGCGGGGCTGCTGGCCATCCTGTTCGCGCAGGAAGCGGATTTCGCCGGCGATAGGTCGAAGCAGGAACGGGCGCTGCGGCTCATCATAGCGAACCCCGAAACCGGTGCGATCTTCATTGCCCGGAACGGCTCCGTCGCCGTGGGGATGGTCAGCCTGCTGTTCACGGTGAGCACGGCCCAAGGCGGCCCGGCATGCTGGCTGGAGGATATGGTCCTGCATCCGGACTGGCGCGGCGGCGGCCTGGGCACGCAGCTGCTGCAACACGCCATAGATTGGGCCCGGGGGCGCGGGTTTACCCGCATCTCGCTGCTGACGGACAAGACGAACGAAGGCGCCATCCGCTTCTACCGGCGCCAGGGCTTTGTGGAATCCGCAATGACCGTTCTGCGCCTTCCGCTTTGCCTGCGGGATTGAGGGCGGCTGAGTGGGCATTCGCGGCTTGGGCGGCGAATGGGCCGTAAGATCGGGCCGCTTCATTTCCGGCGGGTGAAGACCGGCTCCGGACTCCGAGCCGATTTGGGGGAGTGCCCCACTGTTGAGGGATGAGCGGGACCGCGGCGAGAGCGCAAAATCTGGAAACAGGCGCGTGATCGTGCCTGGCCGAGAGTGGCACGAAGAAGCCTGAGCTATTCGGGTACCTTTGGCATCTCCAGCACGTCCATAAGTTTCGAGCGGCCCATCAGCCAATCGAGAGACACCCCAAGCTTGTCGGCGATCTGGCAGACGCGATAGAGGTCGAGCGCACCTGGACCGCAGACGGCGAGGTTTGCGGCGTGGCGGCCGCCGAGGCCGATGCTCGAGCACACTTTGGCCTCGGTCGTATTACGGGCGCGGCATGCCTCGGCGAGGCGCTCGCGAAACAGGGAGAAATTTGTTTGCATCATGCCAGATACATGCGGTGCAGCTGGATGGGCTTCAAGCCGGCCGCATCCTTAAGATCCTACGGCGGAAGGACGGTATTCTTCCGTGCGGGACCGCGCTCCTGGTTGGATCGCTGAAGGCCGAAACCGGACTCGGTAGCATCAAAAACTTCGTTAGATCAGCACTCCCGCCTTCTGGTCACTTTGCGGACTACCATGGCTTTGAGCCTCAGACGGCGAGAGTGGGCCAAACTCCGACATCTCGCCTGGTAGATCGTGAACCCATCAAGCGTTGGCGGCGAGGTCAGCCTCTGAGCTGGTGATTCGTATGGTGCTAGCGCCTGCACGCTCGAGAAGCTCTAACATAGCCCAGAACGCTTCGGGTGGAGCCGTTCCAAAGTCAACACTAAGCATGCCGGGTCGGATGAGCAGCGAGTGGATGACGCAGGACAACCCTAGGCCCCGGTCATACCGCTCATCATCGGGATCGAACCAGCGTCGGAACCAGTGCTTTATAGGGTCGGGAGGCAAGGCCGTAAGATTGTGGTAGATCACCACGTCATCCCACCGCAGGTGTTCGATCGAAACGGCTGCCAGGCCAAACGAGCCTGAGATCGTGTTGAATGTGAGAATGTTTCCGGGCTTAAGCTCTATGGCCTCGCTTTGCGCGTCGTTCTTGATGAAGTCGACGCAATACAGCCGCTGGAAGAGCTCGCTGGACTCGCTGAGTTGCAGCTTCACTTCGGGCGCGCCTTGGTTGCAGTCCCGTTTCTGTTTGTCGGTGAATGCCTTGAACTGTTCGACGTAATGATCACGCACACGGGCGACGATGGCAGCAACATCCATAACGCAAAGCTGCCGGAGTAGTGAGCTATTTGCAAGCACAAGCTTCCCTCCCATTGATGGACGTGGATCAAAGCGGAGATGCCCCGGTATGAACAACTGACTTCGAGCGGCGCGCGGTCAAGCCACATAGCGACTGAACGATGGCTTGGAAGCCTTGCAGAATTTGACGGATAGCCGACTGCGAATTACCGAGCGCTTATTCTGGGTCAGTGGCGGGGTCGTTTCGGCCTTGCCAGCGACAGCAGCAATAAGATCCGGTAGCCGACATAGCCGACACGGCATTGCAAGAACAGCGTGATGGCCGCAAACGACCCAACCCGGGCCTCTCCTAATCCGCGAAGGCAGTGTCGAGCCCCGCGAAAAAATCGGAGACGGCAACCTCGATCCCCGGCGGATCGAGCGTCAGCCGGTCGCCTTCCCTTGCGATGCGGCTCCTCAGCGTTTCGCTTTCGGCGCGGCTGTGCAA
>JBKQNN010000194.1:0-6073 GCA_052145975.1 Rhodomicrobium sp.
CGTCCGAGTTCTGCAATCACGCCCGGGACCGCCTGCGGCGGCGTGGCCACGACGCCAAGTTCCGGCACGAAGGGCAAACGCTCGGAGGAAGCGTAGCACGGCCTGCCCAGGACGGTGGAGCGCTTGGGATTTACGAAGCCGATTTCGCCTTCGAAACCCGCCCGCAGCAAATTTTCAGCAACATTCAATCCGATGGAACCAGGGGTTTCGCTGGCGCCAACCAGCGCGACTCTTTTTGGCTGAAAGAAAAAATTGAGATTCCGGATGGTCATGGCAACGCTCCGTGAATTGCACCGCTAATTGGTACCCGCGGCGGCGAGCTGACGCCTTCGCAGGGCTCTGATAATGCCGGTTATGGTTTACAAGTTTGATGACGATCAAACATTTTTGCAACGCACAAATTCCGTTGCTGCGCCGCACAGGATGGCAAACCATAGGCAACAGCGGGCGGCCTGCGCAAGCGCAGCCACAACCCATGCTTGCAAAAAGATGTGGATACGCTCAAAAATTTCCGTGCGTTATAATCCAGGCCCCGCCTGCCGCGGCTACGCCCGCAATTAAAATATAAGGGAGCGTGCGCACAAAAACGGCCAAGAGGGTAACAAAGGCGTTTAGCAGCTTCTCGCCCGCTTCTAAGAGTTCCCGGCCGGCGCGGTACAGCAAATAGACGACCCCGATGCCGATGACGATGAGCAAAATGATTTTCAGCAGCGATAGCTGATCGAGATGGTCCCACGGGACGGCGTTTATCTGCGTGATCGTCCACTGCCAAATCGATCCGATAAAGCCGAAGATCGCTGCGAGCCCCTGCTGCAAAAGCTGCAGTAACTGGTGGAGGAATTGCATAGGGTAGCCCTCTTAAGCCTCGAACCCGTGGGCCGCGCTGCCGCACCGGAGCAACATAAGCATCCGGCTATGACATTGCTGCGACGAGAGCGCGCTGTCCATTCGCCAGAAGTGGGAAAGAAAGCGTTTGAGCACCTTCGTTCATGGCGGGGCCGCTCAGTCTCATACCCGCAAATGCCAGGGAAGCTCCGCCGCTTGAAAACGCGCTAAAAATTGACGTTATTGATAATCCAGGCGCCAGCTGCGGCCGCAATCCCAGCGAGCACAATTAATGGCAGGCTCCGGATGAATACCGTCATAACCAGGATGAAGGCGGTCATGGCCTTCTCGCCGGCTTCCCAGAATGCCCACGCCATCCGGTAGAAGAACAGGAGGATGAACGCCATAATGGTAGAGAGCAGCATGACTTTCCAGGGCGGCAGGTAGCTCAACGCCCCCCAGGGAACGGCGGCGATCTGCTCAATGGACCAGACCAAAAGCATGCGGATAAATTGAAAGATGCCGGTAATCACCGCTTCCATAAATCCCAATAAATCGTTAAGAAAGTCCATGTTTCTGTTCCCTCGATGCGTCTCCTATCGCTAGCTGCATTCATTATTCGCATAATAACCTTCGCGAAATATCTCAAAAAACTACAGCATTAACCGCATTCACGGCTACCTATACCGTGTCTATAACGCAAGATGTGGGCTCACTACCTAGAATATATCTTGATTGTACTGCCATGTCTCCCTATTAACCGTGGCGCGTATTATAGGGCGGCTAGGTTAATGGCCGCCGAATGGCCCGGAACCCGCGGCGCGTCTTTACCGTTTGTCCAATTAAGCGCGCCGGGCTCCAATTTCGCCCTTCACAAGAAGCGGTCAGAAGCGTTACCATTGAGACATGCCGAGAACGAAAACTGCTACTGGTCACTTAAGTTCGAACGGTTATCTCGATGGGCAACTGCTGATCGCGATGCCATCCATGTGCGATCCGCGCTTCCACCGCGCTGTCATCTATATGTGTGCGCACTCCGCCGAGGGAGCGATGGGGTTGGTCATTAACCAGCGCGCTCCGCACATCACGCTGCCCAAGCTGCTCGAGCAACTTGAAATCGCGCCCGGCGGCGTACATCCGGTGCCAGTCCGCAGCGCTTCCATGGCCGTGCATGCCGGCGGTCCGGTTGAGACAAGCCGCGGTTTTGTGCTCCACAGCTCCGATTATTTTGCGGCCGATAGCACCCTGCCCATCAACGAGAGTGTGTGCTTGACTGCAACCGTCGACATTCTGAGGGCGATTGCCAAAGGCAGCGGACCCAACAAGGCGATCTTGGCGCTGGGCTATGCAGGGTGGGCGCCGGGCCAGCTTGAGCACGAAATCCAATCGAATGGCTGGCTCAATTGCCCCGCCGATTACAATATCGTTTTCGATGGCGACCTCGAAAATAAATACGCGCGGGCCTTGCACCTGATGGGCGTCGATCCATGCCATCTCGTGGGGATCTCCGGCCACGCATAGCCTCCGCTTGGCACTTCCTTGCCGTGGGCTAGCGCGCGCTGTGCGGTGCCCAAGGTGTGCCCAATATGTGGCACCGGTGCCACAGAATGCTGCCCGGATGATGCCATAGTTATTTGTTCAACATTTTTACCGTAAATATATAGGGCATCCGAATGATGTTCCCGCGCGCTTTCGCTTGCCCCGGTTGCGCAAGCCTCGCCACTGAGCGTCGAGCGGGGCAGGCGTCGCCTTTTAACCGATAGGAACTTTTTCTGAGCCGATGATTATTAAACTTGCAATACGGAACCTGTTTCACGACCGGGCCCGTTTCCTAGTAACGCTTGTCGGCATCCTTTTTGCGGTTTTGCTCGTTGCGATCCAGCTCGGGATGTTCTTCGGCGCGCGAGAAATGATTACCGCGATGGTCGAGCACGCGAGCGGCGACATTTGGATCGGCGCCTGGGGAGCGGACAGCATCGAGCAGGGTTTACCTTTGACGGGCCGCGAGCGGTTCACAGCTCTTTCGACCCCGGGCGTGCAGTCGGTAACGCCGCTTCTGATCTCGTTTGCGGAATGGCGCAAGTCAGACGACAGTACCGCACATATCGTGGTGGTCGGCTCCAATATGGATGACGAAAGCCTCAAACCTTGGAATGTCGTAGAAGGGAAGTCTTTTCCGGAATCCCCGAATGGGGTGATCGCCGACCGCACCTACGCGACAGCGCTCGGTATTTCGGGCGTTGGCTCGAAAGCCCTGATCGAGGGCCACCCAGTGCGCGTCGAGGGAATAACGAACGGCATCCGGTCCTTCACCACCTCGCCCTACGTTTTTACCACCTTGCACCACGCCCACACGCTGACGGGCGTCCCGCCGGACCAGGCCAACTTTTATCTCGTGAAAATCGCGCCCGGTGCAGATGCCTCCGCGGTGAAGCACGAGCTGCAAGCGCGCCTAGGCAAGGTGTACGTTTTCACGAAGGCGGAGTTCCGGCAGAAGAACCTCGATTACTGGCTGTTCGGGACGGGCGCCGGTTCGGCGCTGCTGGGCGGAACGGTGCTCGGCCTGATCGTCGGCACCGTCATCGTCGCGCAAACTCTTTATTCTAGCACAAAGGATCATCTGACCGAGTTCGCCACGCTCAGGGCGCTAGGCTCGTCGGCGCGGTACATTCATAAGGTAATCCTCATGCAAGCCGCTATCAGCGGGCTTTGCGGCTGGGCTTTGGGTACGGTGCTGACCATCTTAATCACCTTTAGCGGAGATGCCGCACTGCCGATTATATTCACTCCCGGCCTCGCGGCGTTCCTGCTCCTCGTGACGCTGGCCATGTGCGCGATCTCGGCTATCTCTTCCATTCTCAAGGTCACGAAAATCGACCCAGCCATGGTGTTTGCCCGATGAAGCCGGCCCCAATCCTCGAAGCCCGCCATCTCGTCAAGGAACTCGGCGAGGGCAACGCAAAAGTCCTGGCCCTGAACGGCGTAAACCTGACACTCCACCCGGGGGAGTTCACGCTTTTGATGGGGCCGTCCGGAAGCGGAAAAACGACCCTGCTTTCCATTCTCGGGTGCATCCTGTCCCCCACTTCGGGCTCCGTGACCCTTGCCGGCGAGAATACCACAGGCCGCGCGGCCGAAGCGCTGGCGGATTTGAGGCGGCGGCATTTGGGCTTCATTTTCCAGGCTTACAACCTGTTCCCAACCCTGAACGCGCTCGACAACGTCAAAATCGCGCTCGACGTTCGCGGTTTTTCTCCCAAACAGTGCGAAGAGCGCGCCGGAGAATCGCTGCACGCCGTGGGCCTCTCTCATCGCCTCAGGAGCTTTCCCGGCACGCTGAGCGGCGGCGAAAAGCAGCGCGTCGCCATAGCGCGCGCGATTGCATCCTCGCCCTCGATCGTGCTCGCCGACGAACCCACCTCCGCGCTCGATACCGAGAACGGACATGCCATCATGGAGTTGCTCTCAAAACTCGCCAAGGACCAAAACCGCACGATTCTCGCGGTCACGCACGATCCAAGGACGATCCCTTACGCAGACCGTGTAATTGAAATCGAAGACGGCCGGATTACGGGCCAAAAGAAGGACGCCGAAACGCCGGAAGACGCCATAACGGAAATGAAGCCCGGCGGCGAAAGCGGCAGAAAAAGCCAAAAGAGAAAGCAATATGCAAGTACGTAGCACACTCATGCGTTGGAAAGATGCGCCTTTCAAGAAGCCCGCTTCACCCATACTTATTTTCGGCCTTCTGGCTTTCGGAATTGGCGTCGCGGTCCTTTTCTTTGGCGTTCGGATACCCGGGTCCGGCTTTGCGGGCGGCGATGCTGGAACGGCGTCAGCCCATGCTGCGCAGGAGGCGGTCTGGGCCGCGGCGGCGCCAGGCCGCGTGGAACCCAAGGGGCGCGAGCTGCGTATCGGCGCCACTGCGCCTGCGGCCATCAAGGAGGTGCTCGTCCAGCTCAACGATCGTGTCAAAGCCGGGGATTTGCTGATCCGGCTGGATGACGAGGAGCTGAAAGCCAAGGTCGAGGCGGCGGAAGCCGAAGTCGCGGTGCGGGAGGCCGACCGGAACTCCTCCGAGTCCAAGAGCGGCACATTAGAACGCCGCAAGGCTGAAGACAGCCTCTACGACGCCCAGCGCGATGCCTACGAGGCGAGGATCGAGCTGGACCGCCTGATTTCGCTTGCCCATGCCGGCCAGGCCGACGCCAGGGAAGTGGAGCGGGGCCGCACCGCGGTGGCCACGGCTGAGCAAAAGGTTGAGCACGAGCGTGTCAATCTGCAGCACCAGCTGGCGAAGAGTCTTCCCTCGCCTACGCGGCAGGAGGCGGCGCTGGCCGCAGCCCGGGCCGAGGTTGCGGTTGTGAGCACGGCATTCGAGCGCACGCATCTGCGTTCCCCGATCGACGCCACCGTTCTCGAACTGCATGCGAAGCTCGGTGAAACGGCAAACCCGCATTCGGAGACCCCGCTAGCCGTGCTCGGCGATACCGCGCATCTGCAGGTGCGCGCGGAGGTGCAAGAGCGCGACGTTCGCAAAATCTATACGGGTCAGGCAGCCGTCGTAAGGTCCGATGCCTTCCCCAACCGCTCCTTCGACGCGCGCGTGTCTCTCGTCGCCCGCGCCTTGGGCGAGCCTCTACTCCTGAGCAGGGGACAGCGCAAACCAACGGATGTGGACGTTCTGGAGGTTATCCTCGACCTCGACGACGGCGTTCCGCTTCTGCCCGGTATGCGCACGGATGTGCTCTTCAAGGAAGCCGAGACGATGCAAAAAACGCCGCTCGCAACGACGGAGTAGCGTTTTCCGCAGGCTTCGTTCTAGCGATTTGTTAGCCATGCCCAATAGGGTGGGCCTCCAAATCTTGCGTTTTCCGGCAGCTGAGCGCAGCGCCGCGCGTTTACCTTTTGGCGCGAGCGCTGCTCACCGGAAGCTCCTCCAGCCCGCGCTGCCCGATCCCGCCGCCTGCCCCGCGGCAGCCGCCCTGGCCCCGCTCTCAGTCCTGCAAATAACGCCATGGCAAGCCCCCTGACCACGCCTACGCCTTCCCATGACACAATGGTGGACCACAGCTCCTTACCGATGCGCTAACGCCGCGCAGTGCAATCGCAGCAAACTCAATTGTCATGGCCGGGCTTGACCCACGCCTGTCCGGTTCGTTTTTACAAGCATTGGAATCCCATCTGTCTGTCATTCGGTGGCGTTTCAATGACGTCTCCAAGTAATCGATCAAGCCTCTTGAGGTGC
>JBKQNN010000195.1:0-3471 GCA_052145975.1 Rhodomicrobium sp.
TCCTACGATAACGTAGCCGGCGTGCTTGAGGCGCAAGGCAACCTGCCCCAAGCCCTTGGGTCCTACCGCGACAGCCTCGCCATAAGAGAACGCCTCGCAAAGGCCGATCCGGGTAATGCTGGATGGCAGCGCGATCTGGCCGTCAGCTATGCGAAGTTTGCCAGTGTCTACCAGCGGCAAGGCGATAGGACGCCGGCGAAGGATGCGCTTGGCAAAGGATTGGAGATCATGCGGCGCATGACCGCGCTCTCGCCGGATAACGCGGAATGGAAGAAGGATCTGGCGTGGTTCGAAGGGCAGATCGCGGCGCTGGACGCCTCGCCCTTCCAGGAGGCGCAGGCGCAAGCCCAGGCGGCCTTCGACGCGGGCCAGCCCAGCAAGGCGGCGGCGGCGCAGGCGAAGCTTGCCGAGGCGGTGGAGAAAGCGGAGCGCGAGAAGGCGGGCAAGCCGGGGCCGCAGACCGCTGGCGCGCTGCTGGGGCTATCGTGGTACAGGCTCTTCGCCCACGATTTCAAGGGCGCGCTGGCGGCGGCGGAGCGCGCCGGGGGGCTGGCGCCCGATCCAATCTACGCCACCAACCGGGCGCATGCGCTGATGTTCCTGGGCCGCGCGCGGGAGGCGAAGTGGCTCTACCAGATGTACAAGGGGCAGCCCATCCAGAAGGACGGCAAGCTTTGGGAGGCCGCGATCCTCGACGATTTCAAGGAGTTCGAGAAGCGCGGGCTGAAGCATGCGCAGATGGCGGAGATCGAGGCGCTGCTCGCGGCGCAGAAGAAAGGGGCTCGGTAGATTTTGCAGAGCAGGCGGCGATGTACGAGTGGGATGAGAAAAAGGCGGCATCGAATCTCGTGAAACATAACGTCGCATTTGAAGCCATGTGCGATTTCGATTGGAGAACGGCCGTTGAAGTTGAAGACAACCGTTTCGATTATGCGGAACAACGCCTTGTAGCGATCGGCTGGCTGCGGGGCGTTTTGTACACAGTGACTTTTACGTGGCGGGGGGATATAATGCGTATCATCAGTCTTCGCAAAGCGGACAAACGCGATCAGAAATACTATGCCAAGGCAAAAGAGAAAGCCTGACCACATCTCGCAGGAGGATTGGGACGCCGTGGATTCGCCTCCTTTGACGGAGACCATGCTGCGCAATATGCAGCCTGCGAGCGAAACGATGCCGCCGCATCTCTATGAAAAGCTGGTGCGGGCCTATGAGGAGCGGCAGGCGCAGGCCGTGAAGGAACAGGAAGACGTGACGCTGAGCCTCGATAGCGATGTGGTGCGGCATTTCAGGCGGGGCGGCGGCGATTGGCGCGGACGCATGAGCGCGGCGCTGCGGCAGGCTGTGCAGGTCAAACGCTCTGCTCGCTAATGTGACCTAGAGGCGCGGTGCAAAGGGAGCCTGTCATGCAAGCAACATTGGACGAGCGCATGGACGCTCTTGAGCGTCAGGTGCGCGCGCTGACCGAGATCGTAGCAGGCAAGAATCCCGCGCGGGATTGGCGCTCGACCTTCGGCATATTCCGCGATGACGAGGGCTACGACGAAATGGTCCGGCTCGGCGCGGAGATCCGGCAAAAGGATCGCGAGGCCGCCGGTGCCGATGCCGATGCCGATGCCGATGCTGATCCTGGACACTGACCATCTGAGCGAATTTGAACGGGGCTTGGGTGCTGGCACACGGCTCGTTCAGCGGCTTAACGCGTCCGGCGAAGAAGTCGCGATCGCCATAATTTCGGTGGAAGAGCAGTTGCGCGGCTGGCTCGCACAAATTGCCAGGCTGCAGGACCCCTATCGCGAGACCGCCCCGTACCGGCGCTTACAGGAACGCATCGTGTCATTCGCCGCATGGAACGTGCTGCCATGGACGCAAGAGGCGGCGGAGGTTTTCCTGCGTTTGCGTGCCGGCGGTATTCGCATCGGCAGTATGGATTTGAAGATCGCTTGCATCGCCCTCTCGCGAAACGCAACAGTGCTGACGCGCAATCTCAGGCACTTCCAGAAGGTGCCTGGCCTGCGTGCTGAGGATTGGCTATGAGCATGCGCGCCGTTTCTGTTTCGGTGACGGCGGACAGGCTGGAGGTCTCCCTCGATCACGGGCGCACCATAGCCGCGCCGCTGGCATGGTTCCCGAGGCTCGTGCATGGCACTGAGGAAGAGCGGGCGCACGCTCGCCTTATCGGCCAAGGCGAGGGGCTCGACTGGCCCGATCTCGACGAGGATGTAAGCGTGGAGTCTTTGCTGGCCGGGCGGCCGTTCGCCGAAAGCGCGGCGTCGCTGAAGCGCTGGCTGGCAGGCCGGAATGGCGACCGGGAAGCGGGCGCGCAAGAATAGGCCTGACCGCATTTGCTATCGGAATGCCTGCAGGGCCGGCGCTCCCGGCGGCTTTTGGACAATGGTTGACGCGGTGTTGCAGAGTTCGCAAAATCGTAAGGCCGTACCATGGTAAATTTTGACGTGGTAAATGGGGAGGCCGCATATTTTCCGCCGCCGTCTTTCTGCGAATCTTTTGCCACTTTAGGTTGATTTCTGCGATTCCAAAATACCCGTTAATATTAGATTCTTGCGTGCGTTAACTACGAATCCAAATCTCTGGTAGTATAAATGGTTAACCGCAACCGTAGGATTCTTGTGCAATTTCAATGACTTAACCATAACCGCCGCGGCCCGGCGCTGCCGGGAGAGCTTTTACTTGGCTGCACTTCGAGAGGAGCAAGAAAGTCACACGAGCGGTGCGGTATTGCCCTGAATATAGCGATTAGCGCCTCCTTAAAATATGCGGTTACTATAGTACACAAGAAGAAATATTGCCATAGGAATATCCGGATCGGGAGATCCGGGGGCGGGCGCGGCCCAGTACATGCGAGCAAGGGGCGCCATAGTGCAGCGTTTTGCTTTGGCACGCCCGCAACAAGTCTGCCCCTTTGGCCTCCGCAGGAAGCGCGGAAGCCTCATCCGGCCCGGCACGCGATTTCGGCACGCGGCGTTAGCGCATCGGTAAGGAGCTATCGGCGACAATGGAGTCCTGGGAAAGCGAGGGCGCGGACGGGAGCTTCTGCCATGGTGTTTTGCGGGCGTTTGAAGGGAAGTGCTGGAGGGCTGCCGGGACGCGGCCGGCAGGATAGCGCATCGCGCGCGGCCACGGTTCGCGATGAGCGGCCCTCGCGCCAAAAGGTAAACGTGTTAGGCCGCGCGCCGAATGTGAAAAAAGCGGAATCCGGGCCGGCTTCCCCATCGGCTATGGAAAACAAACCTATAATACCGCATCCGGGCTGCCATCCGCATCCGCACAGTCAAGCAAACTTGTATCAGTTATCGTCTTCGTCCTGGTCCCGCTTGCGTGCACCCTGCCGGCGCTCCGGCTTCGGCTTCGCGGCCTCTTGCGACGCAATCAGACGCTCCATCCGCTCGGCGCGTTCGAGCCCTGCGAGGCGCTCCTTGACCTGCGCCAGGAACGCCCTCACGCGCGTCG
>JBKQNN010000196.1:0-5950 GCA_052145975.1 Rhodomicrobium sp.
TTTGCCCCTTGGCCAGCCCCATCCCCGCCTCCCCGCGAATCAACCTAATTTTCTCTTGACTCGCACAAAAAGACAGAGGCGGGAATCCCAGACTCACTTGTATGAACACCGTAGCCCCTCGGGGAGAAGGACAGGATGAGGGGGGACTTCGCGAAGCAATCAACCGGGTTTCGTATGAGTACCGCGCCAGGCGTTTACCTTTTGGCGCAAGCGGCGCCCGCTGGAAGCTGCGCCGGCCCGCGGGAGTAATGCGGCCAGAGAGATCGGCGAAGCGCCAGAGTGCGTCCGGAAAAGCATGCCTTCGGGTTTGACCAGTAGGTGCGAAGCGGTTTTCCGATAAAGACGCACGGCAACACAACGGCTAGACCCCGCTTTTGATTCCATCGAGAGCGGATAGGCTTTAAGCCGTGCTGACGAGGTCGAACCACTCGTCTTCAGTGAGGATTTTCGCGCCAAGCTCTTCGGCCTTTTTGAGCTTCGAGCCAGCGCCTGGCCCGGCCACGACGTAAGCTGTACTTTTCGAGACCGAGCCTGCCACCTTCGCGCCGAGCCGCTCGGCCTGCGCCTTGGCCTCCTCGCGCGTGAGCCTTTCGAGCTTGCCGGTGAAGACCACCGTCGCGCCGGCCAGCTTGGACGCCACCACATCGGACTTGTAATCCTCGACCGTCAGCTCGCGCATCAGGCCGTCGACGACCTCCTGGTTATGCGGCTCGCCGAAGAAATCCGCTATTGCTTGCGCGACCACATCGCCGATCCCATCGATGCCGTTCAGCAGCTCGACGGCGCCAGGCTCTTCCATCGCGCGCTGGAATTCCGCCAGCGACCCGAAGGTCTTGGCTAGGAGCCGCGCCGTGGTCTCGCCCACATGCCGGATGCCCAGCGCGAAGATGAACCGTTCGAGCGGGATGGTGCGCCGCGCTTCTATTGCCGCGAACAGGTTGGCGGCAGATTGCGCGCCCCAGCCTTCCTTTCCGGCGAGCGGCGGCAGCGGAGCGCCGTCACGCGCCTGGAGCGTGAAGATATCGGCGGGCGCGTGGATGCGGCCCTCGTCGAAAAACGCTTGGATGTGCTTTTCGCCGAGCCCCTCGATATCGAAGGCGTGGCGGGACACGAAATGCCGCAGCCGCTCTACCGCCTGCGCCGGGCAGATCAGGCCGCCGGTGCAGCGCCGCACCACGTCGATCTTGCCGGTTTTCTCGTTGATGTCGCGGACGGCGTGGCTTTGGCAAACCGGGCACAGCGCTGGAAAGACGAAAGGCGCCGCATCCGGCGGCCGCTTCTCCAGAACCACGCCCAGGATTTGCGGGATCACGTCGCCCGCGCGCTGCACGATCACGGTGTCGCCGATGCGGATGTCCTTGCGCGCGATCTCATCCTCGTTGTGCAGCGTGGCGTTCTGCACGACCACGCCGCCGACCGTGACGGGCTCCAGTTTCGCGACCGGAGTCATGGCGCCGGTCCGCCCCACCTGGATTTCGATACCGCGCAGGATCGCCGTTGCCTTTTCGGCGGAGAATTTGTGCGCGGTCGCCCAGCGCGGCGTTCGCGAGATGAAGCCCAGCCGCTCCTGCAGATCGAGCCGGTCCACTTTGTAGACCACGCCGTCGATATCGAAGCCTAGGCTGGCACGGTTGAGCTCGATCTCGCGATAGGCGGCGAGCATCTCGTCTCCGGTTTTGCAAAGCCTTACCGGCGGCACCGGAAAGCCCCAGCCCGCGATGGCGTGCAAGACGCCATGGCTGGTTGCCGCGGGCAGGGCGCTGACTTCGCCCCAGCCCCAGGTAAAGAAGCGCAAGGGCCGCGCGGCGGTGATCGACGGATCGAGCTGGCGCAAGGAGCCGGCGGCGGCATTGCGCGGATTGGCGAAGGTTTTGCCGCCCTTTTGCGCCTGCCGCTCGTTAAGCGCCGCGAAATCGGCGTGGCACATATAGACCTCGCCGCGAACCTCGAAGAGCTCGGGCACGTTCCGGCCCTTCAGCTTCACCGGAATATCCGCGATCGTGCGCACATTTGCGGTAACGTCCTCGCCCTCGCTGCCATCGCCGCGCGTGGCGGCAACCACAAGCTCTCCGCGCTCGTAGCGCAGCGAAACCGAAAGGCCATCGATTTTCAACTCCGCGGTGACATCGAGCGGCGTGTCTTCGCCGAGCTTCAGGAAACGGCGCACGCGGCCAACGAAGTCGCGCATCTCTTCGTCCGTGAAGACGTTGCCGAGCGAGAGCATGCGCACGGCGTGGCGGACCTTGGCGAATTTCGCGGCAGGCGGCGCGCCGACTTTTTCGGTGGGGCTTTCCTCGCTGGCGAGGCTTGGAAACTGCTGCTCCAGCGCTTCGCAGCGCTGCCGCAGCCGGTCGTAGTCCGCATCGGAGATTTCGGGCTGATCTTCCTGGTAATAAAGCCTGTCGTGCCGCTCTAGCTCGCGGACAAGAAAATCGTGCTCCGCCTTGGCCTCGGCCGCGGTCAACGCCTCCACCGGCTTCGGCTGTATGCGGGCTTCGCTAGATTGCTTCATGGGCGGCCTATTTTCGTCATCCCCTGCGCGGCTTACGGCGTGCAATGCCGCTACGCCATTGTTGTCATCCCGGAAGCCGCTTGCGGCTATCCGGGATCTTAAAAAGCAGTAACAGTATTCGAAAAGATTCCGGATAACGCCTGTGGCGTTTCCGGAATGACATTGGCTGGCCTCGTGCCCCTTAAAGATCCCGTGTCTGCGGCGCACCGCTTCGCGCTGCACCGCGCACGGGATGACGAAGGGGAATCACCCAACCTCATGCTTGGCTCCAATCAATTGCTCGGCGGCGGCGCGCGCTTCTTGGGTGATCTTCTTGCCGGCCAGCATGCGGGCGATTTCCTCGCGGCGGCCAGCTCCGTCGAGCGCTTCCGCGCAGGTTTCAGCCCGCACATTCTCGCCCTCGCCGCGCGCGGTCTTATACAGCCGCAAATGCCCGTCTGCGTGCGCCGCCACTTGCGGCGAGTGCGTGACCGCAAGCACCTGGGCTTTACCGCCGAGGCGCATCAGCCGCTCGCCGATTGCCGAGGCGGTCGCGCCACCAACGCCAGTGTCGATTTCGTCGAAGACCAGAACGGGCGCGGTGTTTTTCTCCGCCAGCACAACTTTCAGCGCAAGCAGGAAACGGGCCAGCTCCCCGCCCGAAGCCACCTTCATCAGCGCGCCGGGTTTGGCGCCAGGGTTGGTCTGAACATAAAACATAACCGTTTCACGCCCCGATGGGCCGCCGGCCACGCCATCCTTGCCCTCGGCAAGCGCTTCAGTATGTGTAACGAAGCGCGCCTTTTCAAGCTTGAGCGGTTTCAGCTCCTTCTGCACCGCGCGGTCGAGCAGGCTTGCTGCGGCGCGCCTTTTCTGGCTCAAGCCGTCAGCGGCCTTGGCGTAGGCCGATGCCGCCGCAGCGGCTTCTTTCCGCGCCCCGGCCAGCTCGCCCTCGCCGGTCTCAAGCCTGGACAGGTCTTCGAGAAAGCGCTGATGCACCTTGGGAAGCTCGCTCACCGGAACGCGGTGTTTGCGGGCGATGGCGCGGAGCTTGAACAGCCGCTCCTCGATGGCTTCGGCGTTGTCTTCGCCGGTGGCGCGAAGCTGTGCATCCACTAGCGCGCGCGCTTCTTCGGCCTCGATCATGACGCGCTCAAGCGCTGCCAAGATGGGCCGAAGGTTCTCCGGAAGGTTCGGCTGGCGTTCGAGCCTGCGCAGAATGCCGGAAATTTTGCTGGCCGGAAAGACGGGCGCCGACAAGGCATCGCTTGCCGCTTCTAGGTCCCCGCGCACCTTCCCTGACGTGAGGATGGCGGCGCGTCTCGCGGCCAGGGCTTCTTCCTCTCCGGGCTGCGGCGCAAGCTGGTTCAGCTCCACGCAGGCCGCCGTGAGATAGTCCCGCTCGCGCTCGGCCAGCTCCAGCGCTTGTGCGAGTTCTTTGGCTTTTCCCTCCAGCTCGCGCCAGCGGTCCCACAATAGCGCGACCTCGCGAACGTCCGGCAGGAGCCCGCCGAATTGGTCGAGAAGATAGCGGTGGCTGGATGGGTCGAGCAGCACGCGCTCGTCGTGCTGGCCGTGGATTTCCACAAGTTTGCGGCCAAGCTCGCGCAGGAGCGCGGTCGATACCGGGCGGTCGTTGATGAACGCCTTGGTCTTGCCATCCGCGAACTGGACGCGGCGCAGGATGAGGGATTCGTCCTCGGCCAAATCCTGGGCCGCGAGCATGCCGGCCACGGGATGCCCGGGCGGCAGATCGAAACAGGCGGTGACGCTTGCGGATTGCGCGCCCTTGCGCACGAGGCCGCCATCGCCGCGGCCCCCAAGCGCCAGGCTCAGGGCGTCGAGGACGATCGATTTGCCAGCGCCGGTCTCGCCCGTGAATACGGTCAGCCCCGCGGCGAAGCTCAGATCGAGCTTATCGATCAAGACAATATCGCGGATCGACAGAGCGGCAAGCATAGCGCTCTCTTAAGCGATTCGTGTCTCCGGAACAGCGGGTATGCTGATACCGAGCGATGTTAGTGCTGGCCGCAACGCCCCGTTGCGAGGGGCAAAGTTCCCGCGCAACCCTGAAGCCGCAAACGCAGCGCCCGTTTCTGGGCGCCCGCAGCGGCCAAGTGCCGCCTCGCGATGAAATTTGGGCGAGCCGTCTTGCGATGACGCCGCGCCCGATTTAGCGAATACAGCTTTAGCCTGCAACGCTGGTGACTTTCTTCCAGGTTTGGCTCATCCAGGAGCCCGAGTCCTGCTGCGGCGTCACCCCGCCCGCCTGAAGAAGCGCGTAGGCGTCCTTATACCACGGGCTATCCGGGAAGTTATGACCGAGAATTGCGGCAGCCGTCTGAGCTTCGGTCACGATACCGAGCGCCATGTAGCATTCCGTCAGCCGCATGAGCGCTTCCTCGACATGGACGGTTTGCTGATAGTCCGTGACGACGGTTTTGAACCTGTTGACGGCCGCGAGATAATTGCCCTTCTTCTGCCAATAACGGCCGACGTTCATCTCGGCAGCAGCGAGCGTATCCTGCGCAAGTTTGATGCGCTTCTTGTTTTCCGCGGCGTATTCGCTATCGGGATAGCGGCGGACCAGCGTTTCCATTTCCTGGATCGCCTTCTTGGTCTCACCCTGGTCGCGGGAGGGCGTGGACATACGGTCGAAGTAGGATGCCGCGATAATGTCCTGAGCCTGCGCCGCTTCCTTGGTTCCGGGATGGATGGCGAGGTAACGCCGCGCGGCAGCGACCGCTTCCGGCATTTTCCCCGCCTTCTTATAGGCGACGGCGGCCATCAGCATCGCCTTTTTCGCCTCTTCGGAATAGGGGTAGAGCTGATCGATCCTTTCATACCGGATCGCGGCTTTCTCGCCGCTTCCCTCTGCGAGCAAGTCGTTCGCCTCTTTATAGATCTCTTCCGGCGGACGGTTATCGAGCTTGGTATCGCTCTCGCCACCGAACATGGAGCCCCCGCAGCCGGTGAGGAAAGCTGCCAGCGTTATAGCCGCGCAAAGCTGTCCGATAGTTCGCAATCTCATGTGACCTTGCTCCGAAGCCCATTTCCGGCGAGTTGTATAGGCGACTCCGCCGGCTTCCACCGTTTTTCTCACGATAGAAAGCCGCAAAATGATGGTCAAATGCGGAGATTTTCAGTCACAGCGCTTCCACGGCGAAGAAGGGGGCCTCGGTGTGCTTTTCGCAACCTGAAACATTGTCATGGCCCGGCTTGACCGGGCCATCCAGGGTAAAAGTCGAGCGCTCATAAGAGACGGCTAGATGGCCGGTTCAAGCCGGCCATGACACTCGCGGATGTTCCCAACTGGGCTGTTTGGGCTTAAGCCTAAAAACGGCAGTTGAGCTTATTCCGGGCCGGAAAATTTGAGCTGGAACAACGTGCCTTGCGTTTTTATGGTGCCACCTTCCGGGTGAAGCATAGTTTGTCATGGCCGGGCTTCGACCCGGCCAT
>JBKQNN010000197.1:0-3756 GCA_052145975.1 Rhodomicrobium sp.
TATAAGAAGCCAGGGCCCAAAACCATGGCCGATGGCTGGAAGCGCCTGCAAGCCATGCTCGAAGGCGCCGCCCTCGCAATGGGGAGGCTCCAACTTGTTTGAATCCCGTAGCCCCGAGGGGAGAGGGCTGGGGTGAGGGGGGCTTCGCGAACTGTTCAATCGGATGCGGTATAACAGCTTACCACACGGTCCTCACCGCCTGGACAAACCACGTAGTTTGTGTACCATTTGTCGACACAAGGTGAGGCATAGCATCTGGTTCGCCGGCGTATTTCTACACCCGCCGTTCATCGCCAATTCAGGAAGCGGCGCTCATAAGGGCTCTGGATGCAGAACCGGCTATGAAGTATATCTGCGCGGCATTTTTGATATGGACCGGCGCTTACGGCAGCGGCTCCGCGCTCGCGAAGGAAGCTTGTACCCATGAATGGGGCAAAGGCTACAAGACCCATAAGCAGATCGAGAACGAAGTTCGCGCCTGGCTGACGGACGGAAAAATTCTAAGGTTCTCGCTTTGCACGTCCGGCAACGACCACTATTTCCAGGTCACGATTCTGGAGTCGGCTGGTAAAGTACGGGTCGTCCGGGTGCCCGCCCGCTAGCAAAGTGTGGCCGCCGCATGCGCCTTTTGGTTGTCGAGGACGATCGGGATTTGAACCGTCAGCTCGTTGCTGCGCTGGCGGAGGCTGGATACGCGGTGGATGCCGCATTCGACGGGGAGGAGGGCGCGCATTTCGGCGAGACCGAGCCCTACGACGCGATCGTTCTCGACCTGGGGCTACCCAAAATCGACGGTCTCAGCATTCTGGAGCGCTGGCGCAGGAGTGATATCCGCACGCCCGTCCTCATCCTGACCGCGCGCGACCGCTGGAGCGAAAAAGTCGCCGGGATCAATGCGGGCGCCGACGATTACGTCGCCAAGCCGTTCCAGATGGAGGAGGTCATCGCGCGCGTGCGGGCGCTCTTGCGCCGCAGTGCGGGCTTTGCCAAGGCCGAGCTCGAATGCGGCCCCTTGCATCTCGACACGCGCACCGCGCGCGTCACCTTCAACGGCTCGCCAATCAAAGTGACCGGGCTCGAATTCAGGCTGCTTTCCTACCTCATGCATCATCAGTCCCGCGTCGTATCGCGCTCGGAACTCGTGGATCATCTCTATCAGCAGGATTTCGACCGCGATTCGAATACCATCGAGGTCTTCATAGGGCGCCTTCGCCGCAAAATCCCGGCCGAACTCATCCACACCGTGCGCGGGCTCGGCTACTGCATTTCGTTCGCCGCAAATCCGGACGGAGGCGATAAGAAGGGCTCATGAGAGGTAATTCTCTCGCGCTTCGCCTTGCGATCTCGTCTGCGGCGTGGACGTTGATGATCCTGTCGGTTACAGCCGCTGTCCTGATTTCGCTGTGCCGCGATTTCATCGAGGAAAACTTCGATGAACGGCTCAATTATTCGCTTGAGAACCTGATCGCCAAAACGGCGCCGCAGGGCACGCTGGACATCAGGCGCCCCACAGACCTCGGCGAGCCGCTCTTCGCGAAGCCCCTGTCCGGTGTCTATTGGCAAATCCGGCCGGCGGACGAAAGGAACGATGCTTCGTTCAAATCGGACTCGCTTGCGGACGAAACTTACAAGACTCCGAGCGATCTTGGCATCAGGCCCGATCAAAAGCGCATCCGGCAGGCTTATGTCGATGGCCCGGACGGTCAAATCCTTCGCGTTTTGGAGCGCGACATCGATTTCGGCCAGGAAAACGAGAGCCGCATTTTCTCGATCTCGGTGGCCTTCGACACGGCATCCGTCGACGCCGAAACGCGCTACCTCACCAATACGATCGTGTTCACGCTTGCCCTGCTTGGCGGGGGCCTTCTGCTCGCGACTTTCTTCCAAGTCAGGTTCGGGCTGAGCCCCCTTAAGGATATTGGGCACCGCCTGGCGGCAATCCGGTCCGGCGAGGAAACGCTGCTGGAGGGAACGCCGCCCGATGAGATCCTGCCGCTCCAGGAGGAGCTTAACGCGCTCATCAAAGCCAATTGGGGCGTCGTGGAGCGCGCACGCACCCACGTCGGAAACCTCGCACATGCGCTTAAGACGCCCTTAAGCGTCATTATCAATGAGGCCGCCTCCCAGAATACGGAGTTTGCGCAGAAGGTGACCCAGCAGGCAGCGCTGATGCGCCAGCAGATCTCGCATCATCTCAACCGCGCCAGTATCGCGGCGCAAATCCGGCCCATCAGCGGTGTGACCGACGTGGAGTCCGGGCTCGACGCACTCTCGCGCGCGCTGACCAAAATCTATGAAGGCCGCGCGCTCAATCTGGAAATCGATTGCCCCGGCGGTGTGCGGTTTTTTGGCGAGAAGCAGGATTTCGACGAGATGGCGGGCAACCTTATGGACAATGCCTGCAAATGGGCGCGGTCCAGCGTTACCGTGAAGGTGGAGGCGCCGCAGGCCGCGGGAAGCGTAGCGGCACGGACGTTCCGGCTCATCATCGAGGACGACTGGCCAGGGTTGCCCGAGGAATTCCGGCGCGAGGCGGTTAAGCGCGGGCGGCGGCTTGACGAAAAAGTGTCCGGCTCCGGTCTTGGCCTCTCAATTGTCGCAGAATTATCGCACCTCTACCGCGGCACACTCAAGCTCGAAGAGGCCGCGAGCGGGGGCTTGAGAGCTTCTCTTACACTTCCGGCGGCCTGATCGACGCAAAATTGCCCAAATGCGTTGCCTACCTTTGGCCAGGTACAGGCTGGGAGGGCGTGCGATTCGCGCGCCACGTGGGATATGAAAAAACTAGGGCTACTATTTCTGTCGCTCGTGTTCACCGTCCTGGCGACGGGGTGCGCGACGCATGAAGATTCGGGAACGCTGATTGGCGCTTCCACCGGCGCGCTCCTCGGCAGCGCGGCCTCGCATGGAAGCCCCGGCGGCGTGGTTGCAGGTGCGCTTATAGGCGGCTTCATCGGCAACCGCATCGGCAAGTCGATGGACGACGAAGATCGCAGGCGCGCCTACGACGCGCAAATGGCGGCGTTCGAGCGCGGCGAGCGCGCGGATTGGCGCAGTCCGAACGGCCATTACGGCTATATCGAGCCGCGGCCGGTCTATTACTATCACGAGATGAAGTGCCGTGAGTTCACGCAAACCGTGTTCATCAACGGCAGGCCGGAGACCATGGTTGGCCGTGCTTGCCGGGACCCCGACGGGAGATGGCACGAGGTTTAGCTCTAGAGTGCGTCCGGAAAAGCATGCCTTCGGGCTTTACCCCATAGGCGCTAAAATTAGCGGACGGTGTAACGAACGAGCGGATCTCCCCTCACCCTGTCCCTCTCCCCATGGGAGAGGGGACGTCTTCTCAACCGGCACGGCGGTGCTCCCTCTCCCATGGGGAGAGGGCTGGGGTGAGGGGCGATTCCCCGGTTATGTTAGCGCCCATGGGGCTTGCCCCGGAGGTGCGAAGCGGTTTTCCGGTAATACCGGCCGCCAAAAGTCCTGACACTTTTGTCCTTGGCCGTTCTTTCAGACGGCCAAAATTATACACTTATATAGAAATAGGCTTTCTGCCGAACGAACCCAATTTTCATCAACAAAAACAAACACTAGCCTCCCGCACACCGTGACGCTGGCGCCCGCCACGCCCCGGCAAAGGAGTCAAAATCTTCGACGGCTGGTATCAGTCGCGCTATTTCTCTAGCGCTTTTTTCCGCCGGGCATGAGCTGGCCTTAGCTAGAGGCCAATTCGTCCCGCTGTGTGGGTCTCCAGCG
>JBKQNN010000198.1:0-2787 GCA_052145975.1 Rhodomicrobium sp.
ACGTTGTCCCAGCGCGTCTGGCCGCCCCGCGAGCGCGGAATAAAGTGGTCGAACGTCAAATCGTGGGGAGACCCGCAATACTGGCACGAAAATCGGTCGCGCAGGAACACATTGAAGCGCGTAAAAGCCGGATAGAGCGCCGGCTTCACGAAAGTCTTAAGCGAGACCACGCTCGGAAGCTTCATTTCGAACGTGGGGCTGCGCACAACGCGGTCGTAAAAGGATACGATATTCACGCGGTCAAGGAACACTGCCTTGATCGTTTCCTGCCAATTCCAAAGGGAAAGCGGATAGTAGCTCAACGGTTGAAAATCGGCGTTGAGCACCAGAGCCGGAAAGCTTTCCGGCGGAGACCCAGTAGTCGCTGCCAATGCCGCCACGTTTACCTTTCCTCAACGGTTGCCGTTAAGTTGGGGGCTACGCTCGCACGACGTCGCTCTAACACGGTTGGGATACTACAGTCCCATGTCACTTCTGTGAAGGCCATCTTTGCCACACCTAGTGTTCTATGGTAACTTTATTACGCTGCCCAATTGTAAACGAGGCTGCTTGGGTGAGCAAACGTAGCGAGATAGAAGAAGCGGTGCGTGTGCTGGCGCCGCATATACCGGATTTCGAGGCGGGCGCCATTGCGGACCACGCGCTGGATAGCCGTGGCCTATGCAGTGCATCGGCTCCGGTCGCGGCTTGGCTGTCGATGGTCGCCTTCGTCCGCCACGCCCTGACCGAATACGATTCGCTCCTCGAAGAAGGCTACGATCAGGAAAGCGCCCGCCATTTCGTTGCTGCCGACATACAGGCCATCTTGAAGGAATGGGGCGTGCAGCGGCCTTTAATGCCCGGCGATTAGGTCCCATGGGCGGCGTCATGCGCGGCATTGTGCGGGCTCACCGCCCCTACGATGCTGGCGAGCACCACAGCGAAAATGCCCGTCACGAAAATCCCATCGAACGTTCCGGCGCCGCCGATGGAAGCGACCGGCGTGCCAAGCTCTCCGATACTGCCGAGGTTCATGAGATCGGCGCCGATCAGCGTGCCGAGGCTGCCGCTTACATAGGCCACGGCAGGCGCCTGGCTCCAGGCCAGCAGGCAGGAGATCGCGCAGGCGGCGAGCGGTGGAATGAATATCGGAATGGTAATCCCCGCTCCCGGCACCGGCCTGGCCAGCATGAAGCAGACCACGCTTACGGCAGCGGTCGCGATCAGGCCGGGCAGCCAGATGCGCTTCTTCGCCAGCAAATAAAGAGAAAGCACGATCGGGATTACGGCCCCGCCAAGGTTGATCGCGATAATGGTGCCCGGCCAGTCGATCTGGGCTGGCAAAATATACTCCATGCCGAAGAAATCGACCCGCTCGCCCACGACCTGGGTTTCACCGGGCAGCTGCGCGATAGGGATGTTGACGTAGCTTCCAAGCAGGCTCGCCAGCAGCAGGAACATCGCCGTACCGGGCGAGATACCGAGCCGCGCGTACACATAGCGGAGGAGCCCGATCTGGATGAGAACCGTAAGGATGCCGAGGACGATAAAGAGAAAGGCGTACAACGGCCAGGGTATGGGCATGTACTGGAGATGGCTTGTGTGCATGTTCGATTTCTCCCATGCGGGCAAACCCGCACCGCGCAACCGCTTAATAAAGGCCGTGCCTCGCCATCAGATTGGGAGGCCGGCCAGAAATTTGCAGACAGGGGAAACGAAAAGATAAGCGGGCAAGCAAATTGAGCTCAATCCGGTACGCGGATGCCGGCCGGCGCCCTTTCGCAATCCGCGGAATTGCATTAACGTGACTGTGCGGCGAAGGGCACGCCAACCAACTATTGACCAGCAATGCCCGCCAACCTATGGTCCCTGCGGAAGCGGTCGCAGCCGGTGGCCTGCGGATTGTTATTGCCTTTGGGAGCCCATAGCTCAGCCGGTAGAGCATCTGACTTTTAATCAGAGGGTCGATGGTTCGAATCCATCTGGGCTCACCAATCAAATCAAAGGGTTAGCTTCATCCTCTGATACAGCAAAAGAAGGCCAGCAATCACATAGCAAGCACGGCAGGCGAGCCGCTGGATACAGCTGCCGCCGCCAAGGCTATCGGCATATCCAAATCCTGGCTGGAGAAGAGCCGCGTTCGTGGGGATGGGCCGCACTTCCGCAGGCCCGGTGGTCGAGGTCGCCAAATATGGCGGGCCGCTCCCCCTCCAGTAGCCGAAAGAATTTTTGCACCTGCGAGGAATGAAGCAGTGGGTCGCCCGCATTTGGGCAGCGCGCGTTACCCTCTGCTCCTGCTCCCCAAACTCTCACAGGCTCGCCAACGAATGACCTGCCATGAGGCGCTTGAGGCCAGTGAACGAACGCGCTCGCGCGCGAGTTTGCTGCTCGCGCGGTGCCCTGGGGCCTGCCCTGTCAGCGCCAACTGCAAACGGGTCAGGATTTCCCGCGGGGCGTACTAGTCTAGCCAGGGACGCAGCAGAAGGACCGGACGAGGCTTCCGATCCAGCGGCTCCTGCGCGCCGATGCCGATTGCCCTGCCCGAAGCTGTGCGAAGATCGCGGAGCGGCCTTGGCACTACCGGCGGCTATGTTATGTGCCACGTGTCCGCGAGAATTTACCGCGCTTTGCTTGGAACTGAGGTTTCCCTCTCTTTCTGGTTGTTGAGGCTATTGGCGGCAAACAGGTTTATGCCCGAAAAGCGCTCCTCAGCAGCAGCTTCTCGCGGACCTCACCTGCCACCTCGCCGGTCTTACGCTGTACCAGTTCGAGCCGTGCAGTCCATAGCTGGCAACACCCCTAAAAAAA
>JBKQNN010000199.1:0-29286 GCA_052145975.1 Rhodomicrobium sp.
AGACGCTATTCTTGTGCCGCATGGCATTGATCCCTTTTCGTGTCCAGATCGTCGCGAAACGTCCGGATAGGAGTAGAATCAATGTCATGCGCTCCGTCCATAAAATTAAACCGGACAGCCGTGGGTCGAGCCTGGCCATGACAATTGAGCTTGCTGCAATGCGCTGCGTGGCGTTAGCGCATCGGTAAGGAGCTGTGGTCCACCATTGCATTATGAGAAGGCGTAGGTGCGGCCAGGAGGCGCAGAATGCCGTTATTTGCAGGATTGGGAGCTGGGCCGGGGTGGCTGCCGGGAGGAAAGCGGCGGGACCGGGCAGCGCGGGCTGGAGGAGCTTCCGGGGAGCGGCGCTCCCGGCAAAAAGTAAACGCGTGGTGCGGCCCTCAGCCGCTGAAAAGTGCAAAACTTGGGAGCCCCACCTATCGAACATGGCTAACAAATTGCTAAAAAACTTATGGGTATCGGGGAGTCTACTTAGCCGGCTGCTTCGGGCGCAAACTGCGGGAGATGCACAACCTCCACCTTGAAGCCGCGCGTGTGATCGAGGGCGGGAATGCGCGCGCGCACCCTGTCCACCTCGCTCGCGTCGATATCGGCGACGATAACGCCGGGCTCCGTGCCGGCCTCGGCTATGATCTCGCCCCAAGGGGATATAGCGATGCTATGGCCGTAGGTGGTGCGCCCGTTCGCATGCCGGCCGCCCTGGGCCGCCGCGAACACAAAGCAGCCGTTCTCGATGGCGCGCGCGCGCAGCAGGACATGCCAATGCGCTTCGCCGGTGACCTTCGTAAAGGCGGAGGGCGCGGTCAGAAATTTTGCCCCAGCCTGCGCCAGCGCTTTGTATTGCTCGGGGAAGCGCATGTCGTAGCAGGTTGCGATGCCAAGCCCGCCCCAGGGGATTTCGGCGACATAGGCGCATTTGCCGGGCTCGAAGGTAGCCGATTCCCGGTAGCTTTCGCCGGAAGGGAGATCGACATCGAACATATGGATTTTGTCGTAGCGGCATATGGCTTCGCCATCGGGGGCGAACAGAAAAGCCCGGTTTGCGGCGCGGCCTTTTCCCACTTTGACGGCGAGCGAGCCGATATGCAGCCAGATGCCGAGTTCCCGAGCCAGACGCGAGAAGTGCGCCACACCTTCGGTTTGGTCCTCTGTTGAGATTTTCTCAAGGAGATGCTTGGCCTCCACCTCCATGATCAGCGTATTTTCCGGGGTCTGGACGTAGTTCGCGCCGCGCCGCGCGGCTTCGCGGATGAAAGCCTCCGCTTGTACGAGATTCTCCTGGATGTCCTTGCCCGTTCGCATTTGAACGAGGGCCGCACGAAATCTGTTTTTGCTGTCCGCCATTGCCGCGCCCGCTCTTTAAATGAGCGTACATTGTGCTCAGCTTTGCAGCAGCCGATCAAGTTCACCTTTAGCATCGAGTTCATGCAGGTCGTCGCAACCGCCGGCATGGTAGCCGCCGATAAAAATTTGCGGGACGGTGTAACGTCCGTGCGCGCGCTCCACCATGGCTTGGCGCAGGGCCGGGGAGCTGACGTCGATCTCCTCGAATTGCACGCCCTTGCGTTTGAGCAGAGCTTTGGCGGCGGCGCAATAAGGGCAATAGGGGGTGGTGTAGATTGTGACGGGCGGCATGAACGTTCCTTTTTGCTCTGCTACCGTCATGTGTGTGCGGCTCCGCTATTGCAAGAATTTTTTTCCGGCCGTTTGAGCGCGCGCTGCAGGTCCGGAATTGTGCGTGCGAAGCCCTGCGGACAAGCAAGCCTTGCCGTAGGAGGAGCTTGCCCTTATAAAGCCGCAAGTGGAAAGGTCTTATCTTTTGGGAACGATGACGCGAAGCATCCTGGCCATGCGGCTCGCACGTTTAGTTTGCTTTGGCGCGGCTGCAGGCGTTGCGCTCGCGGCGTTCCAAGCCCGTGCCGAGGAGGCGGATGCGCCAGGGGCTTCAGCCGCGTCTCCTATTCTCCGCGCCCCGCAGAAAACGAGCCGCCCCGTTCCCAAGCATGCCCCCAGCGAAGCGGCCAAGCTCGATGCGGCGCAAGCACGGCTGCTCTATCACCTGCGCAAACAGCGGCAAGAACAGATCCGCTCCGAGCAAGATGAAGTCACGAAAGAGCAGCGCACGCTCGCCACCAACCGGGCGAGGATGCACGCGAGGCTCGTGGAAACCGCCAAAGCGCTTGTCCAGTCTGAAAAGCGCCTAACCGAAATCGAGGAGCATCTCGCGCAAACGCGCGCGAAGATCAAAGAAGAGCGCGAGAAACTGTCCGACAAGACCGCGCAGATGTCCGCGCTGTTTATCCTCTTGCAAGGCATGAGTAAGCAGCCGCCGCCAGTTCTGTTTACGCACAGCAAGGATGCGCTCAAGATGATCCGAAGCGGCATGGTTCTTGCCGCCTTTTACGCGAATGTCGAAAAACTTGCCGCGCAATTATCGGACGAGGTCGATCGGCTTGATGCCGACGAGAAAGATGCCGCGCAGCAAGAGGCGCGGCGCAAGACCGAGCAGGTCCAAAACAGCCACTTGAAATCGCAAATCGACTTGCTGCTGATTGAAAATAGCGAGCAGCTTGAAATTGCCCAGGAGACCCTAGAGAATCTTAAGGGCGTCAGCGAAATTAACTCAGCCAACATTAAGAGTTTGGAAGAAATGCTTCCCGCCTTGGATGCGGCAGCGCAAAGGGGCAAGTTCGCGGCTCAGGCGAAGAGCGCCGCGGCAGGTCAGCTTGGGCAGGCCCAGCCGGCCGCAATGACGTCGGCCGTTGCCTTTGCAAATTCGGCAGGGCTTCTGCCGATGCCGGTGCAGGGCAGGCTCGCGCTCAGGTTCGGAGAATCGGGCATCGATGGCGCGGCGTCCAAAGGAATTCACATTGAAACGCGCCCCAGTGCCCAGGTCGTATCGCCATGCGACGGGACAATCTTGTATGCAGGCCCTTTCCGCTCCTACGGTCAACTCTTGATTATAGACCCCGGTGGAGGATATCATATCGTGATTGCAGGCATGGACCGGATCCAAGTCACCCAGGGTCAATCTGTTCTTGTGGGCGAGCCTGTTGCAACAATGGCCGCAGAACCTAGATCTGGAGAAAAGACGGCCTCCCGCCCAACTCTCTACGTGGAGTTCCGTAGAGATCAACAGTCGATCGATCCCGCACCATGGTGGTCAGCGGGAGGAAAAGGTTGAGATAAATGCGCAAATCGGAACTGGCGCTCGGTGCCTTCCTAATAATGCTGGTATGTGGTGCCAGCGTCTTCATATTGCATTCCACGCGCCGGGATCAGGCTATTGCGGCCAATGCCGACATCTATAAGCAGCTCGACCTTTTTGGCGAAGTATTGGAACGGGTCCGGTCTGAATATGTCGAGAAGCCCGACGATACAAAACTCATAGAAAATGCGATCAACGGCATGCTCCAGGGTCTCGATCCGCATTCGAGCTACCTGACGCCGAAAGAGTTTCAAGATATGCAGGTGCAGACCCGCGGCGAATTTGGCGGGCTTGGCATCGAAGTGACGATGGAGGATGGCGTTGTAAAGGTGATCGCCCCTATCGACAACACGCCGGCGGACAGGGCCGGCGTTTTGGCTGGCGATTACATCACCCATCTCGACGGCGAATCGATCCAAGGGCTGTCGCTCAACGAAGCGGTGGAAAAAATGCGGGGCCCGGTGGATTCGCCGATCACGCTGACGATCCTTCGCAAGGGCGTGCCCAATCCGATTCAAGCGAAAGTTGTTCGCGATGTCATTCGCATCAATCCGATCAAGTATAGCGCTGAGGACGATGTCGGCTGGATCAAGATCAAGACGTTCCAGAGCGAGCACACCTACGAATATATGAAGCAGGCGGTCGACGATCTCAAAAAGACCATCGGTCCGAAGCTCAAGGGCTACGTCATCGATCTCAGGAATAACCCGGGCGGCTTGCTCGACCAGGCTATCGCGGTCTCTGACGCTTTCCTGGATAAGGGCGCGATTGTTTTGACTAAGGGCCGCAATGCCAGCGAGAGCAGCCGGGCCAATGCCAAGCCGGGCGATATCACCGACGGCAAACCGCTGGTCGTGCTTATCAATGGCGGCTCCGCCTCCGCTTCCGAAATCGTCGCGGGCGCGCTTCAGGATCACAAACGCGCGAGCGTTGTCGGGACGCGCTCCTTCGGCAAGGGATCGGTGCAGACGATGATCCCGCTCGGCGCGAATGGCGGCTTGCGCTTGACCACGGCGCGTTACTACACACCGTCGGGACGCTCGATCCAGGCAACCGGCATCGGCCCGGATTACATCATCGAACCGGAGCTTCCGGCAGACTTGAAAGCGCAGATGACTGCATTCGCGCCCAAGGGCGAAGCGAGCTTGCGCGGCCATCTGAAGAACGACAGCGCGCCGGAGGCAACGGGAAGCGTTTCCTATGTGCCGAAGGAGAAGGAGAAGGACGTGCAGCTGAAAGCAGCCATCGATCTTCTGCACGGCAAGAAAATTGAACCCAGCAAGAAGGTTGAGAACGCGGCAGTTCCCGCGGTTCCGGCAGCGGAAGTACCGAACTAGTGGCCTGCGTCAGTCAAAATGAATAGTTATGACGCCGGGATTTTTTGACGTGGTGAAGCTGGCCGGCGCAGGCTGTACTGGACGTACAGTCAAGCCGTCCGGCTCTGCTACGGCGAAAAAGACCAAGTCAGAACTGCTCATTTTGGCTGATGCAGGCCACTAGGCGGCGCCCGGCGGCGCATGCCTTGAGAGCGAAAAGGTTCATGCGGGCGGCGTGAACCTTTTTAGTTTCGTCCACGCAGAAGGAGTCAGACAATGAGAGCGCTTCTGATTGCCGCTGGGCTGTTCTTCGCAATTTTCGGGGGTGGCCTGATCTACTTCGCATTCTCTGGCACTGGCCACGAATACGATCTGAAGCTCGTTCTGCCTATCGACACGCGCAAGATGCCGAGGCTTGGCTCGCCGCCGGAAATTACGTCGCAGGTTCCGGACGGCTCAGCCACCGTCGTAGATGGACGCGCGGAAGCTGGAACCGCGCCGTTGCCGCCAAGCCCCCCGGTGCGCTTCCCCGACCGCGACGGCGCGGCCTCCGAGGCACCGGCGCGGGAATAATACCTGCAAGCGTGTCTGTACACATCGCCGGAACTCAAAGCGCCTGCGCGGCGCCAGCGTCTTCAGCTTTCCGTGCCAAGATTGGTTATAAAGAAAGACACACTATGGCACTTATTGATCCTAGTACGCTTCCCTACCGCCCCTGCGTTGGCATCATGCTTCTTAACGCGGAGGGCCTGATTTGGCTTGGGCGGCGCTGCGGCGAACTCGTTCAGAATGAACTCCAAAACCGCTGGCAAATGCCCCAAGGCGGCATCGATAAGCATGAAGACCCCAAGGCCGCGGCATTGCGGGAGCTTTACGAGGAGACCGGCGTCCGCAGCGTGGAGGTCTTAAGCGAATCGAAGGATTGGATTCATTACGACCTTCCGCCCGAGGTAGTCGGCATCGCGCTCAAAGGAAAATATCGCGGACAGCGCCAGAAATGGTTCGCAATGCGCTTCACCGGCGTTGAACAAGAAATCGATTTGCAGCCCCCTGGCCACGAACAGGAATTCGATGCCTGGCGCTGGGCCGGCCCAAGCGAAGTGCTGGAACTCGTCGCCAGCTTCAAACGCGCCGCCTACGAAGCGGTGGTCGCCGAGTTCGGCCATTTCGCGCAGCGTTAACAAAATCATAACAGTACGTTAAAATGACAAAAAGTCATGCGGCCGGGTTGCAATGCAGCAAAGGCCTATGCTAGAAGCCCGGCAGGCATAAGCCGGACTGCAATCCGGACATTTGAGGTTGGTTGAGGGCACGCTGGAACGCTGCGGTGTTTCATGCGGCTTGTGGACTTGTTGGAGAGACAGGCTTGGCAAGCGGTAGCGAATTATCAACGGTGGCAGAGCGTTACGCTGGCGCGCTTTTCGAGATCGCCAAGGCGAACAACGAGGTCGAAAAGGCTGAAGCCTCGCTCGGGCGTTTCCTTGAGTCCTTGCACGGCAGCCCGGACCTTGAGCGCTTCGTTCGCAGCCCGGTGTTCTCGGGCGGCGACCAGCTTCATGGCCTGGCCGCCGTCTTGAAGGCGCTTGGCATTGAAGGTTTGGTCCGGGACTTCCTGCTCGTGCTCGTCAGGAACCGGCGCTTGTTTGCGGTGGAAACCGTCATTCAGTCATTCAAGAGGCTCGCGGCAAAAGAACGCGGCGAGGTCGAAGCCGAGATCGTTTCCGCTCATCCCTTGACGGATGCCCAGACACAGGATCTAACCGATACGCTGCGGCAGCAACTCGGGAAGAGCCCTAAACTCACCGTTACCGTCGATCGGACTCTTCTTGGCGGCCTCATCCTTAAGGTCGGCAGCCAGATGATCGACACATCTTTGCGTACAAAACTCAAGAACTTAGAAAAGGCGATGAAAGAGGCCAGCTAATGGAGCTCACGGAAATCCGCCCGTCCGAGATTTCTTCGATCCTCAAAGAGCAGATCAAGAATTTCGGCCAGGAAGCAGAAGTATCGGAAATCGGGCAAGTGCTCTCAGTGGGCGACGGTATCGCCCGCGTATACGGTCTCGATAATGTGCAAGCCGGCGAAATGGTCGAGTTTCCAGGCGGCATCCGGGGCATGGCGCTGAACCTCGAAGCCGACAATGTCGGCGTAGTGATCTTCGGCGAAGATAGGACCATTAAGGAGGGCGACACCGTCAAGCGGACGGGCGCCATCGTGGAAGCGCCCGTGGGCAAGGGCTTGCTTGGCCGCGTTGTCGATGGCCTCGGCAACCCAATCGACGGCAAGGGTCCGATCCAATCCGACGTGAGGAAGCGCGTCGACGTCAAGGCGCCGGGCATCCTGCCGCGCGAGAGCGTGAAGGAGCCGATGCAGACCGGGCTGAAGGCCATCGACGCCTTGATCCCGATTGGACGCGGTCAGCGCGAGCTGATCATCGGCGACCGGCAGACCGGCAAGACCGCCGTGGCGCTCGATACCATCCTGAACCAAAAATCGGTCAACGCCACGGGCGACGAGAGCCAGAAGCTCTACTGCATTTATGTAGCGGTCGGCCAGAAGCGGTCGACGGTTGCGCAGTTCGTCAAGGTGCTCGAAGAGAACGGCGCGCTCGAATATACCATTGTCGTTGCCGCAACTGCCTCGGACCCAGCCCCGACGCAGTTCATCGCACCCTACACGGGCTGCACGATGGGCGAATACTTCCGCGACAACGGCATGCACGCGCTCATCATCTATGACGACCTCTCCAAGCAGGCCGTGTCTTACCGCCAGATGTCGCTGCTTCTTCGCCGCCCGCCGGGACGCGAAGCCTATCCGGGCGACGTGTTTTATCTGCACTCCCGCCTGCTTGAGCGCGCGGCGAAGCTCAACAAGGATCACGGCTCGGGTTCGCTGACCGCGCTCCCCGTGGTGGAAACGCAGGCAAACGACGTGTCGGCCTACATTCCGACGAACGTGATCTCGATCACCGACGGCCAGATCTTCCTTGAAACCGACCTGTTCTATCAAGGCATCCGGCCTGCAGTGAACGTCGGTATCTCGGTGTCGCGCGTGGGCTCTTCGGCGCAGGTGAAAGCCATGAAGCAGGTCGCGGGCGCCATCAAGGGCGAGCTCGCGCAATACCGCGAAATGGCCGCTTTCGCCCAGTTCGGCTCCGATCTCGACGCGGCCACGCAGAAGCTCCTGGCTCGCGGCTCGCGGCTCACCGAGCTCTTGAAGCAACCCCAGTTCTCGCCCTTGAAGGTCGAGGAGCAGGTGGTGGTGATTTACTCGGGCACGCGCGGCTATCTCGATGGGATCCCGGTCGCCAAAGTGAACGAGTTCGAGCGCGAACTCCTCACCATCATGCGCACGGATCACAAGGATGTGCTGGATGCGATCCGCACCTCCAAGCAACTCACGCCTGAGACCGAGCAAAAGCTCAGAGCAATCTTAGAGCCCTTCGCCAAGCGCTTTGCGGCGTAATCCTTCGGCTCGCGGAGAAACAGATGGCCAGCCTGAAGGACCTTCGAGCGCGCATCTCGTCGGTGAAAGCAACGCGGAAAATTACAAAGGCCATGCAGATGGTGGCCGCCGCGAAGCTTCGCCGTGCGCAAGACCAAGCAGTAGCTGCCCGCCCCTATGCGGAGCGGCTTGAGAAAGTATTGAGCCATGTAGGGCGCGCCGCCTCATCGGCGGCCGCGACGCCACTGCTCAAGGGAACCGGCAGCGATCAAACGCAGCTCCTGATCGTCGCAACCGGCGAGCGCGGCCTTGCCGGCGCCTTCAATTCCAACATCGCCAGGATGGCGCGCGATCATGCCCGCAAACTCCAGGCGGAAGGCAAGTCTGTCAAGATCATAACCATCGGCCGCAAAGGTGCCGACCAGCTCCGGCGCGACTTCGCCAAGATCATGATCGATCACGTCGACTTAAGAGGCGTGCGCCAGCTTGGCTACGGGAATGCGCTCGACATCGCGCAGCGCATCACGAAACGCTTCGACAATGGCGAGTTCGATGTCGCAACGCTGTTCTTCTCGCAGTTTGTGAACATCATCACGCAAAAACCCCGCACCTTGCAGATCATCCCCGTGCCGGTTCCCGAAGAACCCGAGATACCGGGCGGCGCCGGGTTTTACGATTTCGAGCCGGACGAGAAGGAAATCCTGCACGAGCTTCTGCCGCGAAATCTCGCCACGCAGATCTTCCGCGCGCTCCTCGAAAACAACGCCGGCTTCTACGCCTCGCAAATGACCGCGATGGACAGTGCGACGCGCAATGCCGGCGACATGGTCGACAAGCTTACGCTGAAATATAACCGCTCGCGTCAGGCTCAGATCACGAAAGAGCTGATCGAAATCATATCGGGCGCGGAGGCCGTCTAGCCGCCGCGCACCTTCGCATTCCGGGAATTTGGACAGGTTTTGGGGAATAGAGAGATGAGCGATAGACGAGTTGGCCGCGTAAGGCAGGTAACCGGAGCTGTCGTCGACGTGCAGTTCGACGGCCCGCTCCCCGCGATCTTGAACGCGCTTGAGACGCAAAACCAGGGCAACCGCCTTGTTCTGGAAGTGGCTCAGCACCTTGGCGAAAGCACGGTTCGCACCATCGCGATGGACACGACCGAAGGTCTCGTGCGCGGTCAGGAAGTCGTGGACACCGGCCTGGCCATCGCCGTGCCGGTGGGCGACGAGACGCTCGGGCGCATTATCAACGTCATCGGCGAGCCCATCGACGAGGCCGGCCCGGTGAAGACCAATCAGCGCCGCCCGATTCACGCTCCGGCCCCAACCTTCGTCGAGCAATCGACCGAAGTCGAGGTGCTCGTCACCGGCATCAAGGTCGTGGACCTGCTGGCCCCTTACTCGAAGGGCGGCAAGGTGGGCCTGTTCGGCGGCGCGGGCGTCGGCAAAACCGTGCTCATTCAGGAGCTTATCAATAACATCGCCAAGGCGCACGGCGGCTACTCGGTGTTCGCTGGCGTGGGCGAGCGTACGCGCGAAGGCAACGACCTCTACCACGAGATGATCGAATCCGGCGTGAATAAGGATCCGAAAAAAGGCTCGACCGAAGGTTCGAAATGCGCGCTGGTCTTCGGCCAGATGAACGAGCCGCCAGGAGCGCGCATGCGCGTCGGCCTCTCCGGCCTGACCGTTGCCGAATATTTCCGCGACCAGGGCCAGGACGTGCTGTTCTTCGTGGACAACATCTTCCGCTTCACTCAGGCAGGCTCCGAAGTGTCCGCACTTTTGGGCCGTATTCCTTCCGCCGTGGGTTATCAGCCGACACTCGCCACCGACATGGGCGCCCTTCAGGAGCGCATCACGTCGACCGCGAAGGGCTCGATCACCTCGGTGCAAGCGATTTACGTGCCCGCCGACGACTTGACCGACCCGGCGCCGGCCACCTCGTTCGCCCACTTGGACGCAACCACGGTGCTCTCGCGCTCCATCGCCGAAAAGGGCATCTATCCGGCCGTGGACCCGCTCGACTCAACGAGCCGCGCACTTGAGCCGCGCATTGTCGGCGAGGAGCATTATCAGGTAGCCCGCCAGGTGCAATCGATCCTGCAACGCTATAAGGCGCTGCAAGACATCATCGCCATCTTGGGCATGGACGAGCTTTCCGAAGAGGATAAGCGCATCGTGGCGCGCGCCCGCAAGATCGAGCGCTTCCTCTCGCAGCCCTTCCACGTGGCCGAGGTGTTCACCGGCAAGCCCGGCGTGCTCGTCGACGTGAAGGACACGGTCAAGGGCTTCAAGGGCCTTTGCAACGGCGACTACGACCATCTACCCGAGCAAGCCTTCTACATGGTCGGCACCATCGACGAAGCCGTCAAGAAGGCGGAAGAACTTGCCGCTGCGGCTTAAGCGGCCAACGGTACGGCCGGGCGGGAGCCCGGCTTTTATCTTGCACTTAAACTTAGCGCCAACAGGCGGGTAAGATGGCCGAAACCTTTCACTTCGAACTCGTTTCTCCGGAGCGTCAGCTCGTCTCCGCCGAACTTGCCGAGGCAATCATCCCCGGACAGGAAGGCGATTTTGCCGCGCTCGCTAACCATGCGCGTCTGGTCGCGCAGATCCGCCCCGGCATCTTGACCACCAAGGGGGCGGCCGGCGAGCAGAAGCAGTTCTTCCTGCGCGGCGGATTTGCAGATGTTGGGCCGGATGAGACGGCCGTGATCGCGGAATATGCGGTACCGCTCGAGGATTTCAACGCCGCGATGCTCGCCGATGAGATCGCGCTCGCGCAAACCGCACTGGAGGAGGCTCGCGACGACGCAAGCCGCTATGCGGCGAGTGATCGCTTGGAGCGTTTGCATTCCTTGCAGCCGCGAATCGCCAAATAGGCTGGAACTCCTGGGCGGTCTCAACTCTCACGCAAGGCGGCCTTGCGATGAGGAGAGGGCCGCGTTCATGACTCTATTGAACAGCCTCAGCCGGCTGTCCGCCCTTGCGCACATGAACGATGCGAATGTCGTCAGCTGCAGGAACGATGTCGCTTGTTTCGGCTTTTTCCGGGCCCTTTCCTCCCGCGCCGGCTGACGGGGCCTCAATCGCGCCGATGGTGCCCGCCGCTTCAGCCTTCTCCTTGGCTGGCACTTCGGGAGTGACCTTGGCACTGAGGACTCGAACCTGTTCCTCGGCACCGGCGAGCGCACCTTCCGCCGTCTTCCGGGCGGAGATTTCGCCGTTCAATTGGGCCGTTACCGCCATAACCTTGTATTCGCCCAGCTGCCAAGCGGCTTCCATGCTGTGCCGCGCCTCTTCCACTTGCGAGAGCTGTGCGCTAGCCGTCTGCAAAGCGGACTCCACCTTTGTCCGGGCTTTTTCGCTTGCGTGAAGGGCGCTTTCGGAGCTGGCGAGGTCCAGGGTTTGGGCTTCCAATTCAGCCGCCACCTTCACGTGTGCGGCTTCTGCGGCCTGACGGGCCTTGGTTTCCTGCGCAAGTTTTTCGCGGGTTGCATGCTCCGAATGTTCCGCGATTGCCCGGGCAGCTTCAGCGTATTCGCGGGCCTTGGTTTCCCTCTGCAACTTTTCGTGAAGCGCTTTCGTCTCATCCTGCGCTGCCGCCAGCGCCATCTCTGCCACGTGGTTGGCGCTCATGAGCTCGTTGTTCTCGGCAGCAGCCCGCCAGAACGATATGCCAAGACCGAGCGCAAGCGAAGTTACTGCGGCCAAAGCAAAGATAAGATTTGATCTGCTGTTCATGGGATTTCCTTACCGCATGCTTAATTGAGTCCGGGGCTGCTCAGCTTGATTATTCGTAATATGAAAGGGTTAATAGCCTATGATCGGGCGCGGGCTCCGTAATCATGCCTGGAAATAAGTTGCAACGGATGCCGGCGCCCGGGCGTTTGGGCTGAAACGCTTAAATGAAAGCGCGCGTTGCCGCTGTGTCTGGATGCGTTGAGGCGATGTATTGGGCGAGGCCCGTTCCCTTCATCCAGGTTTCACAAGCGCGCGCTACGCTGCAACAGGCGTGCCTGAATATGTCCCCTCAAGGCCGGGCGCGTCAGGCGGCTAGACATTCACTGCCCTGCGATGTCTAGCTCGCCTTGAGGGGATCTATTTTTCGGCTGTCCCTGTCAGGCCGAGTTCCTGGCTCAGTTTCGCGATCTGCTCCTGCAGCGCTTTCTTTTCCTGTCCGCGCCGGGCCATTTGCATTTGGATGGAGCCGATCTCCATGCTGAGATTGGCGCCGGACTCCTCTTGGCCGGGGTGATGGTTATAGGTATCGAAAATCCGCTGCTGATCCTGGCGCATGGCCTCATCGAGCTGACGGACGCGCTCCTTAAGCTGCTCGACCTTCACAAGGGCTAGCGTCTGGATGCGGTCGGACTTGGACTTCACCTGCTCTTCGATCGCGCGAAGGCGCGCCTGGATGATCTCCTGCTCTGCGGCGGGAAGTGCCGGCGCGGGTGCCGCTTCGGGCTGCCCCTGGAAGAAGAAATCGCTGGTCAGCGCGGAATGGTCCCACGGCACCTGCCGGCCGTCCGTCGTCCTCAGAACGTCGTTACGGACCTCGATCATAATCGATGTTAAATTTTTCCCAGCCTCCGTAACATGGGCCGCGAGCGCTGAGGTGAAGGGCGAATTGCGCCCCGCCCCATCCAGGGCGACGTTTCCGGGCTGCGTCGAATAGGCGATGAAGGTTCCGACACCGGTCTGCACCTCGGCAAGTCCCTGGCCAACCGCCGCCGACCGCGTTCCCATCGAGCGAGCGAGGTTGCGGGCGAGCGGATTGTTGCGGCAGGCGTCCAGGAACACGATGCTGGTCTTGCCTTCGCGCCCCACCTCCATCTGCCTCAGCACGAAGTCGAGACTGATGGCCTCGAAATCGAGATCGCGCTCCGTGCTGAGCCCCGCGTCCACCGGCACCAGATAATTGTGTCCCGCCACTTGCAAGCCGTGACCCGCGTAAAACAGGATCGCAGTATCGGCGCCGTCGAGCATCCGGGCAAAGTCGCGGAGCTTGCCGTCGAAAGCGCGCCGGTCGAGATCGAGGCCAAGGACCACGTCGAAGCCGGCCTCCGTCAGCGCTTTTGCCATGTCGGCCGCGTCGTTGACGGGATTGGTGAGCGCACCTGCCTGCTGATAGGCGGCGTTCCCAATTACGAGCGCGACGCGCTTTGCGGCGGCGGCCGGCAAAATCGCAAAAGCCTGCAACATCAAACCCAGAACAATCCAGCGGCGCCACGGCATCGATTAGCCCTCCCTCTTTGAAATCCTCTTTGAGCAAAGGATTTAGACGGTTCCGTGATGGGCTGCGGCCTGGCTTATGCTCGCGGATTTTCGGTCCTGCGTCACGAAGCCGAGAATGTCTAAGTTTAAGTTCGTATAGCAGACGGCTGGTACTATCAGTACCACTGTGTTCAATAGTATCAAAAACACAACCCATAGATAACTACGGTTGAACGGTGCAATTTTGGCACAGTTTTATTTAAACAAAGAGGCGCTTCAGCTTCCGCAATTGTCTCGCCATGACGAATCGCTACACGGTTGCACCCGATGTACACGACAACCGAGTCGCCACCAAACTTCGGCTTAGCAATAGCAAACATGCAGGTAGATGAACGGTTCGCAGGGAGAGAGCAGGATGCGCATTAGATCTAATATATCGTCCGTGGGAGGGCAGGCGTGCTCAGCGGACGCCCGGCGGAGTGTAAAGCCGGAAGATGGTAAATCTAAGTGGCTTACATCGGCAGTAGGCGGTGCGCTGGCTATGGGGGCCCTGGCGTTCTACGGAAGTCCGGCTTTCGCCGTCCCCGTCACGCCTCCCGGTGAGGAGGCTGGCCTGATAGAGGGTGCTCCGCTGCCGGAAGGCGTTTACTTCATCAATATCTTTGGCAGCGGCGGTGATTACTTACCACTCACTGACGACACAAAATCGAACCTGACTTTCACCGTTCCGGTCATCGCCTGGGCTACGCCTTGGCAGCCTAACTTCCTTGGCTATACCGGACGGTTCGAGGTGGTGGTTGCGGCGCCGGTTATCGGCAATGTTGGCGTTCCCTACTGTGGTCCGACCCCTACCACGACGTCAAGGATACCCGGTCCCGCATTCCCTTGCGGGACCGCTGGAAATCTAGGCGTGCCACCCACGTTGGGCGGCCAGGATATCACCGCCATGTATAACCCGTTTTTTGAGGCTGGCTTCGCCTGGGATTTGGGCCACGGTTGGGGCTTTGCCAGCTTTAACGGCGGTTACGGCCCGGTCGACAACGAGCTCAGGGAATTCGGCAATGACATATGGGTCTACAACAATCGCAGCCATCTTAGCTGGACCGGCGACCTTGGCGAGAGCATGAAAGACGGTAGCAGCGTCAAAGGGGCTTTCGATGTAGAGTCTGTGTACGGCATCACGGGCAAGCCCCTCAATGGCGGGGACAAGACACGTCCGGACTACTGGAACCTCAACCTGACCGGGTATGTGACTTTGGGCAAGTGGGATGTCGGCGTTGTTGGCTTCTATACGACGGACACTGAGAGCATTGCTTTTAATGGAGCGACAGCCCAGTGTAGCCCATTGCCGAATGCAAACCTAAAGTGCGAGCAATCCCGGGCCGCGGTCGGCCCCATGGTTCAATACGATTTTCCGGGCATCTCGGTGCACGCCAGTTACACGTTCGATGTGTATGACGAAAACTATCGCAACATCAATGGCACGACGATGCGTATAGACCAGTTCTGGCTCAAAACCACAATCCCGCTCTGGACCGCTCCAAAATTGGAGGCGCCCCTTAAGTAGCGCACTTTGACAGTCCCGCTGCGGTGATCGGTCATCCTGTTCTTCTCCAAGCAAGCTCGCCTTGGCGAGCTTGCTACTTTTGTTGCCGCATCCGCTCGCGGATGCAGACCCCTTCGGTATCGGCGGGCGGCGGTGAGTTCGTTCTCTCCTGGGGTAATCTGTAGCGGCCGCCGGGCCTTGCATTATATGATACCGGGCGCCACAAATTTTGACTAGTCTCCGTCATTGCGAGCGAAGCGAAGCAATCCAGAGGCAACATACGGCGGCGCTTGTTACCTCTGGATCGCCCGCGGCCGCCAGGGCGGCCTCGCGATGACGGGATCTTGCCGCGGAACGGACAGAACTTCTGGCGGCTGGCATAATTCCATATTGACGCCGATCTTTGGACGGCCGGCTTTGCTTGTGTAAAGGGGGCGTGAATGCCAACGCTGCTGGCCGTGGGCGCGGCCGTACTGGATTTGGTTTACGCCTTGGACCAGTTGCCCGTCATTCCGCAGAAATACCGGGCGAAAAGCCTTTCTCTTCAGGGCGGCGGCATGGCTGCTACGGCGGCCGTAACGGCCCGGCGGCTCGGTCTTGAGGTAGGAATTGCGGCCCGCGTTGGCGACGATGCTTTTGGCGCCGCGATTACCGATGAACTCGCAAAGGAGGGCGTCGATTGCGCGCTTGTCCGGAGCTGGCCGGGCCGGCGCTCGGCCGTTTCGGCTGTCTTGATCAACAGAGCCGGCGAGCGGATGCTGGTGAACTACAAAGATCCGGATATGGAGAGCACCGCGGATTGGCTTCCGGCAAAACTGCCCGCCAATATCGACGGCGTGCTGGGAGACAGCCATTGGGAGGCAGGAACGGACCATTTTTTCCGGCTCGCCCGTGCGGCAGGCAAACCCGCGATCCTGGATGCCGACCGGTGGATGGCCTCGCCGGATATACTCGCGAACGCAACCCATATCGGGTTCTCAGCGCGCGCCCTGCGAGAATATTCGGGAATTGAAAACCTGCCGGAAGCGCTGGCCCGGTTCCGCGCGCAGTTGGAGGGCTGGCTGGCGGTTACGGACGGCGAAAACGGCGCTTGGTTCACAGTGGACGGCGGCGTCCACCACGAACCCGCATTCAAGGTCGATGCCGTGGAAACGAACGGAGCGGGCGACGTTTGGCACGGAGCGCTGGCGGTTGCGATCCTGGAAGGGCGGGAGTCCACGGATGCCGTGCGCTTTGCGAACGCAGCCGCCGCCATCAAATGCTCCCGCTTAGGAGGCCGCGCCGGCATCCCTAGCCGGAGCGAAATCGCAGAACTTCCCGGCAACTAGCCCAGGCAAGCTCATACAATGGTTGGAGCGCAACGGCCGTCTGCTTACACGAGATCCGCTCGATTGCTTCCGCAGCCGTCATCCCGGAAACGCCAACGGCGTTATCCGGGATCGTTACGAGTGCCGACGCCCTTTACGATCCCGGATACGGCGCCTGGCACCGTTCCGGGATGACGGGTACAGAACTACTCAACCGGATCTGGTATTACACGTTCTCGCGTTCTCCGGCTTCGGTATCGGCTTCGGTGTTGGAACTGCGGCCCAGGAACAGGGATTGCAGCGCCGGCACCACGATGAGCAGCATGATTGGGCCGATGAGCATGCCGCCGACCACGACGATGGCGAGCGGGCGCTGCACCTGGCTGCCGATGCCTGTCGATAGTGCAGCGGGGAATAGCCCGATGCACGCGGAAAGCGCGGTCATAAGCATTGGGCGCATTCGTTGCGTCGCGGCATGGAACATGGCATCGAGGGTCGAATCGCCGCCGTGTCTCAGCTCGTTGAAATAGGTCATGACCAAAATCCCGTTCATGACCGAGACGCCGAACAGCGAGACGAAGCCAATGGCGGCCGAGATGCCGAACGACTCGCCCGAGATGGCAAGCGCGATAATGCCGCCCGCCACAGCAAACGGAATGCCGGTAAGCACGAGCAGGCTGTCGCGGAAGGAGTTGAACAACGCGTAAAGCAGGCCAAGGATCAGAATAAGGCTCAACGGCACCACGACGGCAAGCCGCTTTTGCGCCAGTTCGAGCTCCTCGAATTCACCCGCCCACTCCATGGTGTAGCCGGTGGGCAAGACGATCGCCTTGGCGATTTTCTCCTTGGCCTCGGCCACCGCACCGCCGAGATCGCGTTCGCGCACGCTGAACTTGATGGGAATGAACCGGCGGTTCTTCTCGTGGAAAATGTAGGACGCGCCGGTATCGAGCGTAATATCGGCGACTTCGGTCAGCGGGACATAGGCGTTGCCATTGGGCGTGACGATGTTGATCTTCGCGTTCCTTACCGCATCGATCGAATCGCGGAACTGGGGCGAGGCGCGGACGTTCACGCCATATTGCCTATCCGCCTCGAAGATGGTCGTGGCAACATTGCCACCAAACGCCGTCTGCACGAAGTTGTTGATGTCGCCTGAGTTTAGCCCATAGCGGGCGGCCTTTTCGCGGTTGGCGCTAATAGTGAGATTGGGCTGGCCCAGAACGCGGAAGATGCCAAGGTCAGTCACCCCGCGAACATCGCTCATGATGCGCTGAACTTTTGTCGCAAGCTCCTCGAGCTTGAATAAATCGGGGCCGATAATCTTCACGGAGTTGGCGCCTTTGACGCCGGAAAGCCCTTCCTCGATGTTATCTTGAATATATTGTGAGAAGTTCATGTCGATGCCGACGAATTCTTTGGAGAATTCGGCCTGGAGGTCTTTGACGAGGTCTTCCTTCTGCCGGCCGGGCGCCCACTCCCCGAAGGGCTTTAGCGGCACGAAAAACTCGGCGTTGAAGAAACCGGTAGCGTCGCTGCCATTGTCGGGCCGTCCGTGCTGCGAAACCACCGTGATCACTTCCGGGTGGGATTTCAGGATTTGGCGCATGCGGTCGACGATGGGCATGCCGGCTTCAAGCGAGATGGTCGGCGGCATCGAAGCGCGGATCCAAAGGTTGCCCTCCTCCAGTGCCGGAAGAAATTCCGTTCCAAGCCGGGAGGCAAGAAGGCCGCTCGAAACAAGGAAGACGATGCCCAGCAGAACGGTCAGCCGCCGCCAGCTAAGCGCCAGCCGGAGCACGGGCGTATAAACTGCGCGGATCGCGCGGACAACCAGGGTCTCCTTTTCTTCGACGTGCTCTGGCAGGAGGAAGGAGGCAAGCACCGGCGTGATGGTGAAGGTCGCCAGAAGCGCGCCAATGAGCGCGTAGCCATAGGTCCGGGCCATCGGGCTGAAAATCTGCCCTTCGACCCCTTGCATGGTGAACAGCGGCACGAAGGCGGCCAGCGTGATGCCCGTCGAAAACAGCACGGCCGTATCGACCTGCATTGCGCTGATGTAGATCAGCCGTATCCGGTTCATGAGACTTTGATCGCCCGGCCGGCCGTTCCCGGCAATGGGGGTGGGCCTTCTGAGGAGTTCTTCCCGCTCCCTTGCCTGGAACACGCGGAAGATGTTTTCCACCACGATAACGGCCGAGTCTACGATGATGCCGAAGTCGACCGCGCCGAGCGACAGGAGATTGGCGTCCTCGCCGCGAAGAACCAGGATGATGATGCTGAAGAACAGGGCGAAGGGGATGTTTATGCCCACGATGATGGCGCTGCGCAAGTCGCCGAGGAATATCCACTGAATGAGGAATACAAGCAGGCAGCCGAAGACGAGGTTGTGAAGAACCGTCGCCGTGGTGACATCGACGAGACCGGTGCGGTCGTAAAAGGGTACGAGCTTCACGCCGGGAGGCAGCGTGCCATCGCTGTTGATCTTCTCCACTTCCGCCTGGATGCGCGGAATGACGTCGTTGGTGTGCAGCGTGCGGTTCATAACGAGAATGGCCGCCACCGCGTCGTCGTCGTCATCGCGGCCGGCTTTGCCGAGCCGCGGCACGTAGCCCACATAAACCTGCGCCACGTCCTTGATTTGCACGGGCACGCCGCTGAATTGGCCGAGTGTAATGGCCTGAATGTCCTCGACGCGGCGGCCCAGCGCAAGATCGCTGTTGCCGCCGTCGTTGATCAGGCCGACGCCGCGGATGTTTACCGACTGCTTGCCGATATTGATGGTGCGCGCGCCAATATTGATGTTGGCATTGCCGATGGCGCTCACGAGCTGCGGCAAGGTCACGTTATAGGCTTCGAGCTTGTCGAGATCGGCCTCAACCTCGAATTCCTTGGTGGTGCCGCCCCAGGTATTCACCTGCACGACGCCCGGTACCGTCAGGAAGCGGCGCTGCAAGATCCAATCTTGGATCGTGCGCAGATTGGTGACGCCGAAGTGCTTCGGACCGGTGACCTGATAGCGGTAGATTTCGCCTACAAGGCTCGACGCCTGAATCTGGGGTTGGACGTTGTTGGGCAGGCTCACATTTTGCAGCAGACTGATCTGAGCCTGCTGGAGCGCGAAGTAATAGTCGACGCCGTACTCAAAAGTTACGCGCACGAAAGAAAGGCCGTAGAAGGAAGTCGAGCGGATATTGTGGACGCCCGGCGTCGGCGCGAGCCCAACTTCCATCGGAATGGTGTAAAGCCGCTCCATTTCTTCCGCTGAAAGGCCGGCAGACTGTGCCGTGATTTCGAGAATGACCGGAGCCGGGTTCGGGTAGGCCTCGATATTTAGCTTTGTAAAGGCTATCCCACCGCCAACGCAGAAAGCCAGAAGCAAAAGCAACACAATCGGGCGGCGCGTTAACCCAAATGTAACCAGTGCGTTTAACACAGCTGCCCTCTCTCAATGCCGCCGGGGCATCGCTTGCTTGAACCCGCTTGCGATTGGGTGGGAACCGCCGCCCGCCCGCCGGTCTGCAACCCGGCGACGCAACGCCGCCTGCCTAGGCGCACGTAAGGACGGTAGGCTTACACGAACCTTACAACACTATGGGATTTCCCCCTATGCGACCCACTACAGATAACGTGCGGCGCAGCAGTGAGAAGTCTGCTACAGCTTGCTCAATCGTTGTGCAAATAACGCCCCTGCGGTCTATTCAATAATATCATAATATAACTCCATATATGCTGCCGCTTTCGCCGCGTTTGGTGCCAACCGATCAGCTATTGATTAACGATACTCTTAGCGCTCCTTGTATCATGCCAGCCCGCGACGCACAAGACACCACCAGCCGCGGACGGCTTCTGCCGGCGCATTGCCGGTAACGCCAACCGCCGTAAGTTTTTCGTCATTGCGAGGGGCTTCAGCCCCGAAGCAATCCAGAAGCCGCAAGAGCTGCGGCAGTTTCTGGATCGCCACGGCGGCCAAGCGCCGCCTCGCGATGACGGTGCTAGTATCCACTGTCGCTGAAGGATGAGTCACAGCCATAGGGCATTACCCCTCACCCTAGCCCAATGGGAGATGGAACTCGCTCGCAGCCGTTGAGAGGGCGTTCCTTCTCCCCCGTCCGCATTCGCGTGCGAATGCGGACGCTGTAAGCGGCAAGCTCGCCAAGGCGAGCTTGCCGAGAAGGACAGGATGAGGGGTTATGCGCATTGTGCGGATCGCTGATTCCGGATACTAGCCCGGAACGGTCAGGACTTCTGGCTGCTGGTATAACACATTCAAGCCGGAACTCGACTATTTTGGAACGGCCTGCGCCTGGCTGGCGAAACTCCGCACGAGCCCGGTTGCCGGCGGCTCCGCCGCCGGTCAAGCGCAAGCCCTTCGAGCAATCCGGCTCTTCTTGGCTTAACAATCCGTTCGCTTCGCGTAAGGACCTACTATGGTAAATGCGCGGATGGTAAACGGTGGTCCCGCATATTTTCCGCCGCCGTCTTTCTACGAATCTTTTCCCGCTTTAGGTCGATTTCTGCGACTCCAAAATTCTATTAAATATATTCGCAAGTCGCGGTTTAACCAATCGTCCACCCCGGACGCGAAGGGCAAAGCCGCAGCACTATGGACATTTTATTCATGCAACCCAATTACTTATTACGCCGTACACGGTTTAATGATTCCTTGAGACGTTTCTGCTAGATTAGTTCTATGTTGAAAAGCGGCGTGGCCGCGGGCAAAAACAGACCGGGATGGGTTAAGAACAGGTGAACCAGGCGGCGTTGGGGCCGGTTGGGTGGCTCCAATTGGAGGCGGCCCGGTCCTCTTCAAAGCTAAGTCAGGGCTTGCACCGCCCGCTTAATAGAGTACGTTCGCCAGCAAACGAGGCGAGTTCACATGGCAAAAATCGGCGTGCCGCATTTTCACAACGACATCGGGGTCGAGAAGATCCACATCGGTGTGCGGGAGTTTCAATGTATGGGGGCGCGGCCTCCGATGGATCACCCGCACGTCTATCTGGACATGGGCGCCGACGATCAGATCGTCTGCCCCTATTGCTCGACGCTGTACATCCACGACAGCAATCTTCGCAGCGATCAAAGCGATCCGCCCTACTGCCTCTACGAAGCACAGGCTGCTGGTACGCAATGAAATTGGCGCATTCCAACGGGAAGATCGCGATAGCCGGCGCAGGGGTAGCCGGACTGAGCGCGGCAATCGCGTTGAAGCTCGCGGGCTATTCGGTTGCGATTTTCGAGCGGGAGCAGGAGCTTCACGAGGTTGGCGCGGGCATCCAGATGGGTCCCCACGCAACCCGCGTCATGGAGGGCTGGCATCTCGACCTTTTGGGAAGCGCTGTTGAGCCCGAAACCCTCGAACTCAGGAATGCCCATACCGGCGCCCTTCTCAATACGATTCCGCTCAAGGCCGGGGCCCGGGTGCGCTACGGCTCGCCTTACCTCACGCTGATGCGCACCGATCTGCAAAAGGCGCTGCTCGCGCGGGCGAATGAGCTCGATATTCCGATCCGGTACGGCGCGGCGATTTCCCGCGCCCATGACGAAGGCAGCGGAGTCGCGATCGAAGCGGCGGGCGCCTCCCTGGCCGCTGCCGCACTGATTGGCGCCGACGGTATCAAATCGGCCGTGCGGGGCCTCGCGGGATTTCATCCGCGCCTGTTTTCCGCGCAAGCCGTGGCCTGGCGCGGGCTGCTGCCCCTGAGCGCGATACCGGCCCCAATGAGAAACGCAATCGTGCTGTGGATGGCACCGGGGGCACATCTCGTGCACTACCCCGTTTCTGGCGGCGCACGCATCAATGCGGTGCTCATAATCGATGACGTCTTTCAAATGGATCGCGAGGATCAAAGCGATGTGACGGCGTATCTGCAGCGCCGGCTAAGCGGCTGGGCGGAAACGCCACTCCAGGCAATCGCTTCGGCACCGGAATGGCTTAAATGGAGATTGTCCGGCGTCGAAAAATGGACGGGCGGCGAAGGCCGCGTCCAGCTTATCGGCGATGCTTGGCACGCGATGCGCCCTTATCTGGCCTCCGGCGGCGTGATGGCCGTTGAGGATGGCGCAGCCCTTGCCGCATCCTTGACAGAATCGCGGGGCGATATCGTTGAAGGGTTTAAGCTTTTCCGGAAAAGCCGCGGGCCGCGCGTGTGGCGGGTCGCGGAAGCTTCCGCTCAGATCGGACGGATATACAATTGTCCTCAGCCTTTCGACATGGTCCGCGACCTTGTCATCCGGCTCTCCTCGGGTTCGAGGCTGCTTGGGCGGAACGACTGGCTCTTTGGCGGGACAGGCGGTTCAGCCGGACGGGAAAGCTGACCCCAGCGTTGCGCTTTGGGCGCGCCGCTGGACAAACATAACTTGGAGAACGGGGGTTCTCGATGGAACCGTGTGCCGGAACAGAGGCAAGCGGGGGAGTGCTATCCGTTGAATGGGAGCCCTCCGACGCCAAAGTACGGGCTCAGCCTCAACTGAAGGTGGCCGTCAAGCCGGGCGCAGACATCCGGGGAAGCACGGCGTGGAGCCGCGCTTTCGCTGGCCAGCGAAAGGACCGCCGCTATTACGAGCTGGTGGAAGACACCCTCCAGGAAGGCTTCGACTACCGCTATTTCGTGCTGACCGGCGAAGGCGGCGAGGTCCGCGCCATCCAGCCGTTCTTCCTATTGGATCAAGACCTTCTCGCCGGCACCGGTCCGCAGATTGCAAAGCTGGCGGAGGCGATCCGGCGCGTCTGGCCGCGCTTTCTCCGGATGCGGACCATGATGGTGGGTTGTAGCGCTGGCGAGGGTCATCTCGACGCGCAGGACGAAGGAACGCGTTTTGCCATAGCGCGTGGCTTGGGCCCAGCTATTCTCGAACAAGCACGCCGGCTGAAGGCTGCGTTGATCGTGTTCAAGGAATTTACGGCTGCGGAAAGGGCCGCGCTGGCGTGCCTGAAGGAGCACGGTTTTACGCGGATACCGAGCATGCCGATGACCCGGCGCAGGCTCAATTTCACGAACTTCGAAGAGTACATGCGCTTGGCGCTTAGCCAGAAATTCCGCGCGCAATTGCGCCGGAATTGCCGGCGTTCCGCCGAGCGCGCCCAGCTTGAAATGCGCGTTGTCACCGACGTAACGCCCTATATCGACGAGATTTATCCGCTTTACCTCGCGGTGTACGAACGCTCAGACTTGAAATTTGAGAAGCTTACGCGGGAATATCTTTGTAATATTGGGCAGATAATGCCAGAAAAGGCGCTATTCTTCTTGATGATGAAGGACGAGAAGGTTGTCTCGTTCAACATGTGCCTACAAAATGGCAAGGAACTGTGTTCCGAATACGTTGGTTTCGATTATAACCTCGCGTTCGATCTCCACCTATACAATGTTATGACTAAGAGCATAATGGAATGGGCAATCTCCAACGGCTACCAGTGGTATTGTTCCACAAGCCTCAACTACGAGCCTAAATATCACTTCAGGCATCAGCTCGATCCGCTCGACCTTTACGTGCGGCATGTCTCGCCTGTTATCAATTTCATCATGAAGCGCGCGCTCCTATATCTCGAGCCGACGCGGCGCGACGAGATGCTCAGAAAGTTCTCGAACTACGCGGACCTGCGCGGAGATTGATCCTGGCCCTTGATGTTCCGGCACAATATTCGTTTGACGCGCGCGGGCCGCGATGGCAGCCTCCCCGCCATGAACCAAATGGGTAAGCGCAAGAAGACGGTTGCTGGAAGCGGCCTTACGGTGGCGGGCCTAGTGTTTTACGCCGGGCTTGGCATGGTTGCGGCGGGCGCCGGCTTTCTTGCCGCGCTTTTTATCCCGGGACACGGCCCCAGGGTGCACAGCTTCGACCCCGTGGCCGCTGAGCGCGAGGCTGCCGCGGTGGCGCCAGCGCTTGGCACATTCGTCAAGCTGTCAGAGCCGCAGGCCGTGCCGGACCTTTCCTTTGCAGGCGCCGATGGCACACCGCATCGCCTTTCGGAATGGCGCGGCAAGGTGCTGCTTCTCAATTTGTGGGCAACCTGGTGCGCGCCCTGCAAGGTGGAAATGCCTTCGCTAGACAGGCTTCAGGCCAAGCTGGGCGGCGATGCATTTGCGGTGCTTGCACTGAGCGTCGACCGCACCGGCGTTGAAAAGCCCGCCGCCTTCTTCGCCGGAAATGGCATCGTACATCTCCCTGTCTATAACGATAGCGAATCCGCGGCAACCGTTGCGTTGCGCGCCTCCGGGCTACCGCTATCGCTGATCCTGGATGGCCAGGGGCGCGAGATTGCGCGCCTGACCGGCCCCGCGGATTGGGATAGTCCTGCCACCGCAGCCAAGGTCGAAGAATTCATCAAGAGCAGTGGTGGCAAGGGCTAAAGGGTGCCGCGGCTTGCCGATGTCAGCTGCTCTTGATCTCGATCTTCTTTTGCGCCTTCACCATCTCCGGGCGCTTCGGCAGCGTGACGGTCAGCACGCCCTTGTCGAAATGCGCCTCGACCTTATCCTCATCGATAGTTTCGGGCAGGCGGATCGAGCGCTCGAACGAGCCGTAGCTGCGCTCAACCAAATAGTAATTCTCGCGCTCGTCCTTTCGTTCGCCTTTTTTCTCGCCCCGCATGGTAAGAATGCCGTCCTGGATCGTCAGATGAACGTCTTTCTCATCGATGCCGGGCAGGTCGGCCTTTACGACCAGTTCCTTTTCGGTTTCCTTCACGTCCAATGCCGGTGTAAGAACTTGGGCAGCGGGAAAAGTTTGGCGCAGATTGGAAAGCGTGGGCAGTCCGCCGAGAAAATCGTCGAACAGGCGATCCATCTCGCCCCGGAATGCCTGAAATGGATCTGTGTAGCGGGATGGGAGGCGTCCGCCTTGACCTTTGCCAGTTACATCGTCAGCCATCGGTTTCTCCTTTGATGTGCTAGCATTGAAATCTGAGCTCCCCGGGTTGGGGAGTTGGCAAGCATGTATCTAGCCTTGTAGCCTGCTTTTTCAACGCTCGTTAGAAAGTAATTCGCATGATCTCGACGATCCACCGGTTCCGTCCGGCAGGCAAAACCTCAGCCGGCGAAGACCGTCACATCGTCCTGTCCGATGGCCGGAAACTGAGCTACTCCGAATACGGAGCGCCGCGCGGCCTTCCGGTTCTCGGGTTCCATGGAACGCCCGGATCCCGCTTTATGTTCCGTCTTGTACATGAGCCGGCGCGGCGTTTGGGCATCCGCATCATCGCGCCAGAGCGTCCGGGCTTCGGGCTATCCACCTTTCAGCCCAATCGCACGCTGGCCGATTGTGCGAGCGATATGGCGGAACTCGCCGGCTACCTTGGGATCAGCCATTTCGGCGTGGCCGGCATATCGGGGGGCGGACCATACGCCGCAGCTTGCGCGGCGCTGCTTCCGTCGCGCGTTACTGCCGCCGCGCTGGTAAGCCCGGTGGGTCCGCTCTGCCCGCCGGAAGGCCCCGCTACGATAGGCACGACGCGGTATGTAACTTTCCGGCTTCTGCCGCGCGTGAACATCGCAATGAAGGGTGTCTTCTCGGTCGGGCGGCTGTTGTTCCTGAATGCGCCGGATTCCATGTACAACATTATCAAGAAACGGGCCTGCGACCCGGACCGGCGCATTCTGCAGCGCCCCGAAATTCGCAGAAACATGCTCGACGGCGTGTCGGAAGGCTTGCGGCCGGGCATCCGTGGCGTCGTTCAGGAGATGCGGATTTTCTGCAAGCCATGGAATTTGCCGTTCGAAGCGATAAAGGCGCCGGTTGTGCTATGGCAGGGTACACATGACACCAATGTGCCGATACCCGCGTCGCTGCATTTGGCGAGCATCATCCCCGGCTGCGAGCTTCGTCCCGTTGAAGGCGCCGGCCATTACTGGTTCTTCGAGCATATAGAGGAAATATTGAAGGCGATTGTGCAGAAGATGAGCGAGCACCTGGGCAGCGCGATACCAGTCGAAGATCATGTTTCCCCTTAAAGACTCGATCAAAATACCGTTCGCTCCACTCGCGGCGTACTTTATTATTCTCGTAAATGCGATCGTTTTTCTATATCAAGAGTCGCTTACGCCCGAGGCGGCCTATGAGTTCTCGCTTCGCTACGCCCTGGTTCCCCGGCGTTATTTCGATCCGGACTGGGCGCACATAAATGGCCTTAACCCGCACGACTACTTGCCCTTTATTGCGGGTACATTCATGCATGGCGGCTGGTGGCACATCATCCTCAATATGTGGACGCTGTTCATCTTCGGTGCGTCGCTCGAAGGCCGCATCGGCCGGCTCGGTTTCTTGAGCTTCTACCTTGCCTGCGGGCTCATCGCGAGCTTTGCGCATGCTTATTTCAACATGGACTCCACCGCACCGGCACTTGGCGCCTCCGGAGCGATTGCAGGAGTGCTTGGCGCCTACGCAACCACCTTCCCAAAAGCCAAAATCACCATCTTAATTCTGATCGTCATCATACCGCTCTTCTTCAAAATTCCAGCACTTGTCTACGCGTTAATTTGGTTCGGGTTTCAGTTTCTCGAGGGCTTCATGAACATGGCCTCGCCCGCGACGGGAAGCGGCATCGCCTGGTGGGCGCATATCGGCGGCTTCGCGGCCGGCCTCGCTCTCATCCCTCTTTGGCGCTTGGGACCCGACCGCACGTATGACGAAGAGCAAGCTCCCTATCGCGCCATCTGACCGGATGAGAGCGCTTCTCATAGCAAATCCGGCTGAATGGTTCCGCGCCCGTCATCCCGGAAGGGTGCGAAGCGCCCTATCCGGGATCGTAACAGGCGCCGGCATATGCAACGGTCCCGGATAACGCCTGCGGCGTTTCCGGGATGACGGCGCAGGGTAAACCAATCGACCGGATTTCGTGTAACTCCTAGCGCGCGGGCGCTTCCGGTCTGGGGGCTTCGGCGGCGCCCTGGCTCAGGTTGAAGAACGGCACGGCGCCATGCTCGCCAAGGATCGTCTGCGGCGGCTGCCCGGTCCAGCGTTGCGCGAGCGTCAGCTCGATTACGCGGGCATTATCCTTCAAGGCTTCGCCGCGTATCCGGATGCTTTGGGCTTCCGCCGCCGCCCTAAGCTCGATGCCGCGTGCCTCGCCTTCGGCCTCCAAGATGCGGGACTGCTTCTGCGCCTCGGCGCGCGCGATCTGGGCCGATGCTTCTGCTTTCGCCGTCACGACCTTCTGCTCGCCCTCGTAGCGGATGCGGTTGACTGTGTTTTCGGCGGCGATGGCGTCGTTCTTCGCCTTCACCGCTGCTTCAACGGATGCGACAAAGGTATCCGAGTATTTAATAGAGGGGATCTGAAGGTCTAGAATTTCCATGCCGAAAAACTCGCGGACGGACTGCGCCACCGCAACGCGCACATCGGCCGCTATTTGCTCGCGCTCTTCGGAAATCCTGACCGTATTGCGCTTAGCGAACATCCGTTGGGCGCGGTCGGCGATGAGTGGCTCTATGTTGCCGCGAATGTCGACATTGCCGGACCTTCCGACCTCATAAAGAAGCTTCAGAACCGCGCCGGGGGGAATACGCGTGATGACGCCGACGCTGATGGTCACGGACTGATTGTCGACGGTATAGACGTGCAGATTGTCGACGCGCAGCGTATCGATGGAAACCTGGATCTTGTCCACCTGGTCTATGAACGGCAGTTTAAAATGTAACCCTGGCGGCACCGGCTCTTTCGAAACCACCGTACCAAGCTCCCGCACGCCCGCCATCTCGGTCGGCTGCACGATAAAGAAGCTGTCGCTGGCGCAATAGATGGTAAGGATCACTGCCAAGGCGATCAATACCCAGATGACGCGCGAACCCAGTGGCAACGAAGGCTGGTGTCTCAAATCGGATAAGGACATGATTCCTCCAAAAAACTACACTCTGGCGTTAACTTAGCACTTTTCTCATCGCAGACGTTGGCCTGATTGTGCCCGCCTTGCGGCCGGCGTCTGTCATAATCTGGGCATTGAGAAACGGGTCGAGCCTGGCCTCCTGGCCGGGGGTGAAGCATCCAAGCTCGCGGAGAATGTGCGCCATGGCGCATTCGGCGGCGCGCATCGCGCCGTCGCCGATCTTGAGTGCCACGCCAAGGCCTGACGCTGGCAGGGTTGCGGCGTAGACGCCTTCGGCGCCGCCTTTGACGCGCACTGTCTCCGGCGCGGCGAGCATGGCTTCGGTTGTAAATCCGCCGGTGCCGTTCACGTAGAAGGGCTGCGCCGCCATCGCGTCCAAAAGCCGGCGCGCGGCCCCGGCCCGGCCTTCGCCTAGTTGGGACGGATCGGCAAGCCGCGCCATGCCGAGCGCAAGGCTCTGAAGCGGCAGGCAATAAACCGGGATGCCGCAGCCGTCGCGGCCCAAGGGAGCGCGCGAGAGATCGCAGCCTGTCATCTCGCTGAGCGCCTGTGTCACACGTATTTGCGCGGGATGTCCGGGCTCGATATAGCCCCGGACGGGGTCGCCGCAGGCCACACAGGTGGTGAGAAAGCCGGTGTGCTTGCCCGAGCAATTGTGATAGGCGGCGGTAAGAGGGATGCCGTCGCGGATGACCTTATCGGCAGCTTCGGCTGTGCGCGGCCGCTGAACGCCGCATTCGAGGCAGGAGGCGTCGAGGCCGATGCGGGCAAGCCAAGCCTCGACCGCCGCCACATGCAAGGGCTCGCCCTTATGCGACGCGCAGGCAAGCGCTAGCTCCGTGTCGGTGAGATTGAAGCGGTCCGCCGCGCCGGTCTCAACTAGAGGCAGCGCTTGCAAGGGTTTGGCCGCCGAGCGCGGAAAAACCGGCATTTGCGTATCGCCCACGGCCCAGACGGTCTTGCCGGAGGCGTCCACCACGGCGAAGGCGCCGCGATGCCAGCTTTCGGCCGCCGGGCCGCGCGTTACTTCGATCAGGACCGGATTCGCGCTCACGGTCTATACTCGGCTGACATAAAGCGTCCCCGGATTCAGCGGGCCTTAACCGCGTTTTCACACAAAACCAGCTTACGATGTGCGGTTGGCTGCGCTTTCCTTTAAGGGGCAATTATAGCGGAGACTCCTTAGAGAAGCCTTAAGCTCAGCAGACGGTAAACAGAAGATACTGATTGCAAAGCGAAATTTGCTGGAGCAGCATGCCGCCTGCCGCGAACGGACGCGCCGTTTTATGGTAAACATTAAATCTGCAAACATATTTTATAGCACTAGTGTCCCAACGTTCTCTGATTGTGACGATATAAGTCATTGATGAGGCATGGATAACAGCCATTTACCGGCGTTATCGACTTGAATTTTTTCCGGTTTTT